>JAZNUD010000083.1:0-24198 GCA_045592085.1 Acutalibacteraceae bacterium
AGTTGCTGCGCAGTTAAGTTTGCTTCGCAAGTGTTTCGGCACACTTAACTTCAATTCGTGCGAATGCACGATACTTCGATATGCCAACGGCATAACTTCACTTGGCGAAGCCAAACTTCACTGATTATTGTGTTTTATCATTTCTTATGCTATAATATACGCAAATCGGAGGTATCAATATGGCTGAAAGTAAATTAAGAAACCTGTCTATGGATTTTGCTGTTTCTATTATTAATCTTGTTAAATTACTCAAGGAGAAACGTGAATCGATTATTTCAAACCAAATTGGCAGAAGCGGTACTTCAATAGGAGCAAACATCAGAGAGGCTCAGTATGCACACGGAAAAGCGGATTTTATATCAAAAATGCAGATTGCATTAAAGGAAGCGAATGAAACCGGTTATTGGCTTGAATTATTATTTAAAACAAATTATATCGATGGTGAAATGTATCACAATCTTGAGTCGGTTTGCGCAAGTATTAGGGTGATGCTCATTGCCTCCATTAACACCGCAAAGGAGAATATGAAATAGTTTTTGCTGAATTAATCAAAAGGACAGGAGATTATTATGAAAATACATTATTTCCAAAGATATCATAAGAAAGA
Organism: Acutalibacteraceae bacterium; assembly: GCA_045592085.1. Taxonomy (GTDB): domain Bacteria; phylum Bacillota; class Clostridia; order Oscillospirales; family Acutalibacteraceae; genus CAG-177. Next base: position 608 of record JAZNUD010000083.1, read on the forward strand.
GGACGTTTCAACGGCAAACACTATGTTGTTGCTTTCAAGATTATACAGCTATTCGCCCGATAAATTTTTCAGATTGCTGAAATCCTTCTTTTTTTCAGACTCTTTTAATCCTGAAATAACTTTTAGTCTTCAGGAAAAAGGCAGAAAAAGTGTTCCCGATGCTACAATTTCGCAGGAAAGTTTTAAGATTGTTGTCGAAACAAAGCTTTTTGATTGGTTTTATAAAGAACAGCTTGAAAAGCATCTTTTGTCCTTTAAAGATGAAAAATTCAAGGTGTTTATGACTCTTGCCCCGACGCATATGGCAAAGGCTAAAAAGACGGATTTTGAAAGTGAGTTGAAAGAATATAACAAAAGGCAAAAGTACCCTGTCATACATATAAATACAACATTTGAAGAAATCGTGACAGCAATTCAGGAGATTCTTGATGAAAGGGATTATGAAATGCACGAGGTGCTGGAGGACTACATAATCTATTGCGAAAACGATAATCTTATGGCTTCGTCAAATGCGTGGAAACTTATGCGGATGAAGCTGACGGGCAAGACATATGAGTTCAATGTTGAAAATGATGTTTATTATGATAGCGTTGAGCACGGATTCAGAGCACACGGATATTTAGGTCTGTATAAGGAGAAAAGCATCCGAGCAGTGGGCAAAATCGAAGCAATAATAACTGCCGTTGTTGATGAGAATGATGAGCTTGTTTATAATGCGGAAAAAGGTGAATTGACCGATGAAAGAAAGCAAAAGATTCTCAAGGCAATTGCAGACGGGGCAAATTACGGTTATGATATGACCGGAGAAAGATATTTCTTCGTTGAAAAATTCTATGAAACTGATTTCAGAAAAACATCTCCGGGAGCGTCGATGGGTACAAAATTCTTTGATTTGTCGGAAATAATATCTGTCGGCAAAAAAACTCCGACTAAAGAGATTGCTGAAATGCTAAAATCGGTAACGTGGGAATAAACAAAAACAGCACTGCAAAAAACAGTGCTGTTTCTTTTTGTGTAAATATTACCAGATAACCTTTGAAGCTACGTCTGCAAGTGCGCTCTGAAGGAATTCGTCAACGCTCTTTGCACCGATGTCGCCTTCGCCTCTCTTACGGACGGAAACTGCGCCGTCCTCGATTTCCTTATCGCCGACGAGCAGCATATAGGGAATCTTCTGAAGCTGTGCTTCACGGATTTTGTAGCCGATTTTTTCGCTTCTGTCATCAACCGTTGCTCTGAAGCCGTAGGAAGCAAGCTTCTTGCATACCTCATTTGCATATTCGTGGTGACGGTCTGCGATGGGCAGAAGTCTTACCTGCTCGGGAGCCATCCAGAGCGGGAATGCACCTGCGTATTTTTCAATAAGCAGAGCAAGAGTACGCTCGTAGCAGCCGATTGAAGTTCTGTGGATGATATAAGGATTCTTCTTTGTGCCGTCCTTATCAACGTATTCCATACCGAATTTCTCGGCAAGCATCTGGTCAATCTGAATTGTGATGAGAGTATCTTCCTTGCCGTGAACGTTCTTTATCTGGATATCGAGCTTCGGACCGTAGAATGCGGCTTCACCGATGCCGATTTTGTAGGGAATCTCAAGGTGATCGAGAATTCTCTTCATAACGCCCTGAGCCTCGTCCCACTGCTCTTCGGTGCCGATATATTTCTCTCTGTTATCGGGATCCCACTGTGAGAAGCGGAATGAAACGTCCTCGTAGAGACCGAGTGTCTTGAGCATATATTCGCAAAGCTCAAGGCAGCCCTTGAATTCGTCCTCAAGCTGTTCGGGAGTACACATAAGGTGACCCTCGGAGATTGTGAACTGACGTACACGGATAAGACCGTGCATTTCGCCGCTTGCCTCGTTGCGGAAGAGGGTAGAGGTTTCGTTATAGCGGATGGGAAGGTCACGGTAGGAGCGTGCTCTGTTGAGGTATGCCTGATACTGGAAGGGGCAGGTCATCGGACGAAGTGCGAAAACCTCGCTGTCCTTTTCCTCGTCACCGAGAACGAACATACCGTCCTGATAGTGGTCCCAGTGACCCGAAAGCTTATAGAGGTCGCTCTTTGCCATAAAGGGAGTCTTTGTGAGCTGCCAGCCTCTTCTCTGCTCCTCGTCCTCAACGAATCTCTGAAGAATCTGGATGATTCTTGCGCCGTTGGGGAGAACGATGGGCAGGCCCTGACCGATAAGGTCGCGTGTTGTCAAGATTTCAAGCTCTCTGCCGAGCTTGTTGTGGTCGCGCTTCTTTGCCTCTTCGATTGCGGCAAGATGAGCCTCAAGGTCCTCTTTCTTTGTGAAAGCAGTACCGTAAATTCTCTGGAGCATCTTGTTGTTGGAGTCGCCTCTCCAGTATGCGCCCGTGCAGGAGGTCAGCTTGAATGCCTTGACTCTGCTTGTATCGGGAATGTGGGGGCCTGCGCAGAGCTCGTCGAATTCACCCTGCTTGAAGAAGGTGATTTTCTCGCCCTTGTCCGAATGCTCTTTAATGAGCTCAACCTTGAAGGGTTCACCCTTTTCTTCCATCAGCTTGATTGCTTCGTCTGCATCGAGCTCATATTTCTCAAGGGGAAGGCCTTCCTTGACGATTTTCTTCATCTCAGCCTCGATTTTTTCGAGAACTTCGGGAGTGAAGGGTACGTCAACGTCGAAATCATAGTAGAAGCCGTTGTCGATTGCGGGGCCGATTGCAAGCTTTGCTGCAGGGTAGAGTCTCTTTACTGCCTGGGCAAGAATGTGAGATGCGGTGTGACGGAAAGCGTATTTGCCGTCAGCATCGTCAAACGTAACGATTTCAAGCTCGCAGTCCTCGTTGAGGGCTGTTCTCAGGTCGGCAACCTTGCCGTTGATGCGGCATACGCAGGCTACTTTGTAAAGACCCATACCGAGCTCTTTTGCGATTTCCATTGCGGTGATTCCGCTGTCATATTCCTTGACAACGCCGCCTTTGAGTGTAACTTTTATCATACTTAATCAGTCCTTTCTGAATTGTTTACAAATGTATAATCGGGTGCGGGCGAAGCCCGCCCGAAACTTTTCACTCTTCACTTTTCATTATTCACTAAATAAAAAAAGCTCCACCCTGCAAAAACAGGATGAAGCATAATAAGCTCCACGGTTCCACCCGTAATTCCGATTGAAGAATCGGCTCTCGACAGCTTTAACGCAGCTGATACGGCACGTTATTTTGACGGCTCTCGGCAGGCGGTAACCGGATGCGGAGTTTTTGCCGCCTTTTCAGCCAAGGGGCGGCTCTCTGGAAAAAACGCCGTTGCAAACAGCCTTCTGCCTCAACGATTTTGTTATTTGAATTTATATTATCACCGCAAGGAATTAAAGTCAATAGAAATTTAATAAATATTCAATAAAAAACTTGACATTACCGCTGTAAAAGTATACTATTAATACAATGGTGTTATATTGTGCCAAGAGGAGCTTTTTTGAGTTCCGATACACCATTTATTGATTTTAACCGATAGTTTTTATCGTTCTCTCTGTGCAGTTTTGCGAAAGCTGCAAATCTATTGTAAAGGAGGAATTCGCATAATTAAACTTTGGTTAGCTATCCTTATTGCCGTTGCAGCATTTGTGATTGCAGCAGTGCTTTTCTTTGTGCTCGGCGGTTTACATAGGAAGAAGGTTGCCGAGGCGGCTATCGGCTCAGCTGAGCTGGAAGCAAACAAGATCGTCAGCGAGGCCATCGCAACGGCAGAAGCAAAGAAGAAGGAATCAATCCTTGAAGCCAAGGATGAAATCCACAGACTCAGAAGCGAAACAGAAAAAGAGCTGCGTGAAAGACGCGGCGAGGTTCAGCGCATGGAGCGCAGAATCACCCAGAGAGAGGAAACGCTTGATAAAAAGAGCGATAACCTCGAAAAGAAGGAAGAAATTCTCGCTGAAAAGATTAAGGCTGCAGAAGCCCGTCTTGAGGAAATCGAGAGCATCAAGAAGAGCCAGTTTGAAATGCTTGAAAGAATTTCGGGCTTCACAAAGGAACAGGCAAAGGATTATATTCTCAGAACTCTTGATGAGGAGCTTGACCACGAAAAAGCGGTCAGAATCCAGGATTTCGAGCAGAGAACAAAGGATGATTGCGACCAGCTCGCAAGAGAAATCATCACAACTGCAATTCAGCGCTGTGCCGCTGACCATGCAGCAGAAGCAACCGTATCGGTTGTTGCTCTTCCCAATGACGAAATGAAGGGCAGAATCATCGGCCGTGAAGGCAGAAACGTCAGAACTCTTGAAATGATAACGGGCGTTGACCTTATCATTGACGATACTCCCGAAGCTATTACTGTTTCCAGCTTCGACCCCGTCCGCAGAGAAATCGCAAGACTCACTCTTGAAAAGCTCATTGCAGACGGCAGAATTCACCCCGCAAGAATTGAAGAGATGTACGAGAAAGCAAAGCGTGAGGTTGAGCAGACTATCAAGCAGACAGGTGAGCACGCACTCATCGATGCAGGTGTCAATAACGTTCATCCCGAAATCGTCAAGCTTATCGGTAAGCTCAGATACAGAACGAGCTACGGTCAGAACGTGCTCAACCATTCTCTTGAGGTATCCTATATTGCCGGCCTTATGGCGGCGGAACTTGGCACCGACGTCAAGACGGCAAAGAGAGCAGGCTTGCTTCACGATATCGGTAAGGCTCTTGACCACGAAATGGAAGGCTCCCACGTTGATCTCGGCGTAGAATTTGCAAAGAGATATAAGGAGAATGAAACAATTCTCCACGCAATCAAGGCTCACCACGGTGAGGTTGAGGCAAAAACTCTTGTTGCCTGCCTCGTTCAGGCGGCGGACGCAATCTCCGCAGCAAGACCCGGAGCAAGACGAGAGGACGTTCAGAACTATATCAAGCGTCTTGAAAAGCTTGAAGAAATCGCTACCTCGTTTGAGGGTGTTGAACGCTCGTTTGCTATTCAGGCAGGCCGTGAGGTCCGCATTATGGTCAAGCCCGAGGTTGTTGATGATGACAAGATGGCTCTTCTTGCCCGTCAGGTTGCAAAGAAGATTGAGGAGAGCATGGAATATCCCGGCCAGATCAAAGTTCATCTTATCAGAGAAAGCAGATCCATCGATTTCGCAAAATAATTTTCCAAGGGGCTGCACTCGCAGTCCCTTGATTTGATTTAAAGGAGTTATCGCTAACGAATGAATATTCTTGTTATCGGCGACGTTGTTTCGTCAAAGGGTTGTGAATTTCTGCGTTCTGCTCTGCCTTCCTTCAAGAAGGTCAAGGGCATTGACCTTTGCATTGCAAACGGTGAGAATTCCGCAGTCGGCAACGGCATAACTCCTTTTTCCGCACAGTATCTTTTTGACAGCGGTGTCGATTTCCTCACAACGGGCAACCACGTTTTCCGTCGCAGAGAGATGTATGATATGCTCGATGAGAGTGATTATATAATCAGACCCGCAAATTTTCATAGGAATAACCCCGGCAAGGGCTACGCCGTTATAGATATGGGCTTCGTCAGAGTCGGCGTTATCAATCTTATGGGCAACGTTTATATGGACAGATGCGACAATCCCTTTGCGGTTGTCGATGAAATTCTCCCCAAGCTTTCCGACTGCAGGATTATTCTCGTTGATTTCCACGCAGAGGCAACGGCGGAGAAAAAAGCGCTCGGATATTATCTTGACGGCAGGGTAAGCGCCGTTTTCGGCACGCATACCCACGTTATGACTGCCGATGCAACGATTATGCCGAAGGGTACGGCCTATATCACCGATATCGGTATGACGGGTCCGAAGGTTTCCGTGCTCGGTGTCAAGCCCGAAATCTCAATTGAATGGCTTAAGACGAGTATGCCTGCGAGATTCGATACGGCTGACGGCGAGTGTATGATGAACGGATGTATTTTTGAGGTTGACAACAAAACGGGCAAGGTTATCAATATCGAGCCCGTAACGATAGAATAAGGGTGGAGCTATGCAGAAACTGTTGAGCTATATGCGCTCCGCCTGCCAGCAATATGAAATGATAAAGGACGGCGACAGAATTGCCGTCGGGGTATCGGGCGGCAAGGATTCAATGGCGCTCCTTGCGGCAATGGCGGATTTGCGTTTGTTTTATCCCCAAAAATTCGAGCTTGTTGCGATAACCCTCGACCCCCGTTTCGGCGGAGAGGATGCCGATTATTCGGCGATTGAGGAGTTTTGCAGGGAGCGTGAAATTGAATATATCATTAAAAGAACGCAGCTTGCAGAGGTGATTTTCGATATCCGCAAGGAATCGAATCCCTGCAGCCTTTGCGCAAGGATGCGCAGAGGAGCTCTTCACGATGCGGCGAAGGCGGCAGGCTGCAATAAAATTGCGCTCGGTCATCATCTCGATGACGTTGCCGAAACGTTCATAATGAATCTTTTCAACGGCGGCACGCTTGATTGTTTTATGCCTGTGACTTATCTTTCGAGGAAAGATATTTATATGATAAGACCGATGATTTTTGCCAGAGAAAGCGACTGCGCAAGGGTGGTACGCAGGGGCAATCTTCCCATCGTCAAAAGCAAATGCCCTGCCGACGGCACAACCGAAAGGCAGGAGGTCAAGGAATTCCTCAATTCCCTTGAAAAGAAATACGGCAACGTCCGCGAAAAAATCCTCGGCGCAATGCAGAGGAAAGGCGTAAACGGATATTGATAAATAATCCCTGAATCAGGAAGGATGATATATATGAAATATGCAGTAATACTTTATGACGGAATGGCTGACTATGCCGTTCCCGCACTTGACGGCAAAACTCCCATGGAGCTTGCGAAGAAACCCCGTTTCGATGCTATGGCGCAGAAGGGCAGGGTAGGTCTTGTCAGAACGGTTGCCGACGGTCTCAAGCCGGGCAGCGACGTTGCAAACCTCAGCGTTCTCGGCTACGACCCCAAAATCTGCTATACGGGACGTTCTCCTCTTGAGGCAGTCAGCATCGGCGTTAAAATGGCTGACGATGACGTTGCTCTGCGCTGCAACGTTGTAACTCTCAGCGACGAAGAAAACTATGAAGATAAAACAATGCTCGATTATTCTGCAGGCGATATCTCAACCGCAGAGGCGGCTGAAATCATCAAAACCGTTCAGGAGCATTTCGGAAACGACGAATTCGCTTTTTTCAGCGGTGTCAGCTACAGACATTGCCTGATTCATCACGGCGGCACAACCGAGCTTGGCAAAATGACTCCTCCCCACGATATTTCGGGCAGAGTTATCGGCGAATATCTTTCAACCTCACCCAATGCAGAAAAGCTCGTTGCTATGATGAAGGAGAGCTATTCATTCCTCAAAGACCACCCCGTAAACAAGAAGAGAGTTGCAGAGGGCAAGGCTCCCGCAAATTCAATCTGGCTCTGGGGCGAGGGCAGTAAGCCTGCTCTTTCAAACTTTGAAGAGACCTACGGCGTGAAGGGCAGTATCGTTTCCGCAGTTGACCTGCTCAAGGGCATCGGCATCTGCGCAGGAATGAGTACTCCCGAGGTCGAGGGTGCAACGGGTTATATCGACACTAACTTCGAAGGCAAGGCAAACGCCGCCGTTGAAGAGTGGGAAAACGGCGCAGACCTCGTTTATATTCATATCGAGGCTCCCGATGAATGCGGTCACAGAAACGAGCCCGAAAACAAAATCAGAGCAATCGAGCTTATCGACGAAAGAGTGCTCCCGATTATCCTTGATTATCTCAACGGATGCGGCGATGATTACAAGGTTATGATTCTTCCCGACCATCCCACTCCCATCGTTACCCAGACCCACGCAAGCGACCCCGTACCCTTTATGATTTACCACAAGAACGGCGAAAAGGACAGCGGCGTTGCATCAATAAACGAAAAAACTGCCGAAGCAACGGGCGATTTCGTTGAATTCGGCCCCGGACTTATGAAAGAATTTCTGGAGGTAAAATAAAATGAGCTATAAGATTAATACAAAATGTATTTTAAGCGGCTATTCACCCAAAAACGGCGAGCCCCGTCAGCTTCCCGTTTATCAGAGCACAACCTATAAGTATGATTCAAGCGTTGAAATGGGCAAGCTCTTTGACCTTGAAGCATCGGGTTATTTCTATACCCGTCTGCAGAATCCCACCAACGATGCCGTTGCTGCAAAGATTGCCGACCTTGAAGGCGGTGTCGGTGCAATGCTTACCTCATCGGGTCAGGCGGCTTCATTCTATTCGGTATTCAATATCGCATCCGCAGGCGACCACGTTATCAGCTCCGCAAAGATTTACGGCGGCACGTTCAATCTTTTCAACGTCACAATGAGAAAGCTTGGCATTGATTTCACCTTTGTCAGCCCCCAGGCAACAAGGGAAGAGCTTGATGCGGCATTCAAGCCCAACACAAAGGCTGTTTTTGCAGAGAGCCTTTCGAATCCTGCTCTTGAGGTGCTTGATATCTCGACCTTTGCGGATGCTGCTCACGCTCACGGCGTACCGCTTATTATCGATAACACCTTCCCCACACCCGTTAATTGCAGACCCTTTGAATTCGGTGCGGATATCGTTATCCACTCAACAACGAAATATATGGACGGTCACGCAACAAGTGTCGGCGGCGTAATCGTTGACAGCGGCAATTTCGACTGGACACAGAATGACAAATTCCCCGGCCTTACCACTCCCGACGATTCATATCACGGCATCACCTATACCGAGCGCTTCGGCAAGCTCGCATATATCACTAAGGCAACTGCACAGCTTATGCGTGACCTCGGCTCAATTCCCTCTCCCTTCAACGCATTCCTCCTCAACCTCGGTCTCGAAACTCTGCCCCTCAGAGTTGAAAGACATTGCTACAACGCATCAAAGGTTGCCGAGTATATCAGGGACAGCGGCTATGCCGTTGAGGTTACCTATCCCGGTATGGAGGGCAGCAAGGGCTACGAGCTTGCAAAGAAATATATGCCAAACGGCACAAGCGGCGTAATTTCATTCCGCATCAAGGGCGGCAGAGACGCTGCAACAAAGTTTATGGACAGCCTTCAGATTGCCGAAATCGCAACTCACGTTGCAGATGCAAGAACCTGCTGCCTGCATCCTGCAAGCACAACCCACCGTCAGCTCACCTCCGAGGAGCTTATTGCCTGCGGTATTTCGGATGACCTTATCCGTCTTTCCGTCGGTATCGAGCACGTTGACGATATTATTGCCGATGTTGCACAAGCATTGGAAAAATCGCAGAAGTAATACTGTTATATTTCATTAAAAAATACGTTCACGGGAAAAAATTAAAAAAAACACTTGCTTTTTTATATTTCTTGTGATAGAATTCATACGTTATGTTTATGTGAGAGTGGCGGAAGCAATCCGAGCTGTGCCCGAAAGCGAGCCTTTTTAATGCTTTTCGGCGTATCGTGATTGAAAGGCGTCAGCCTTCCTGCTCACTCAGCCACCAAAAATCATTTAAAAATTCTCAGCTTTCGGGTCGAAGATTTTTTATCGAGAGGATTTTTGGTTTTTCAAGGCAAAAACGGAGCGAATCCTTTGTGGATTCGCGAGTATTTTAACGAAGAAAAGACGGAAATAATCCGATAAAAAACACAGTTCGGATTACTCCCGTCACTCTATCTGAAAGAGGTGAACAACAATGAAGGAAGGAATCCATCCTAACTACAAGCAGACAACTATCCGTTGCGCATGCGGTGAGGTTATCGAAACCGGCTCAACAAAAGAAAATCTTCGTGTTGATATCTGCTCAAAGTGCCACCCGTTCTATACCGGCAAGCAGAAGCTCGTTGATACCGGCGGACGTGTTGATCGCTTCAACAAGCGTTTCAATCTCGGCAACAAATAAGAAGCAAATTCAGCGGCGCAGCAATTGCGCCGCTTTGCTTTTCCCTTGAGATTTTTATGGGAGAATTACTATGAATAATAACAGCTATAAAACCATCCGAGCCGAGGCAAGGGATGAATATATAGTCAAAAAATCGCGGTTTATCGGTCACATCAAGCCCGTCACAACCCAGGAGGAGGCGCTCGCTTTCATTGCCGAGGTAAGCAAAAAGCACTGGGATGCAACTCACAACGTTTATGCTTATATCTTGCGTGAAGGCGGTATCAAGCGTTATTCCGATGACGGTGAGCCGCAGGGCACTGCAGGCATTCCCACCCTTGACGTGCTTGAAAAAACGGGCGTTACGGATTGCACCGTTGTAGTTACCCGTTATTTCGGCGGAATTATGCTCGGTGCAGGCGGACTTGTCAGAGCCTATTCCCATTCCGCTTCGATTGCCGTTGCGGCAGGCGGAATCGTCACAAGAGCGATGTGCGGCAGACTCAAGGTTACCTGCGACTATTATTTCTACGGCAAGCTTTCCTCGCTTGTGCCCGAAAACGGCGGCATAATCGAGGATACGATATTTGAGGATAACGTGACCCTCATCTTCAGAATGCCCCTTGAAATCATTGACGGCTTCAATGCAAAGCTCATCGACGTGAGTAACGGCAGATACAGAGCCGAAAAGACCGATGAATTCTTTGCGGATATGGACTGATTTTGTCATCGGATAAAATGTTTACAGTTTGTTCATAAATTTTATGCAGGAATCGACCCGATTTGTGCGTATTCAGTATTGAAGGGGTGAATAATGATGATTTCAATCAGAGAAGAAGCTTGTTTGCGTGAAAAGGAATTTTTATCTCCGAGAGCGGCTCTTGCGAGCGAAAGCAAGGGCAGACTTGTTCCCGAGGAGGAGTGCCCCATCAGAACGGCGTTCCAGAGGGACAGAGACAGAATTATCCATTGCAGCTCTTTCAGAAGGCTCAAACACAAAACGCAGGTATTTCTCTCACCCGAGGGTGACCATTACCGCACCCGTCTGACGCATACCCTTGAGGTTTCGCAGATTGCGAGAACAATTGCGTCGGCACTCAGGCTCAACGGAGACCTGACCGAGGCTATTGCGCTCGGTCACGATCTGGGACACACTCCCTTCGGCCACGCAGGCGAAAGAGCTCTCAACGAGGTCTGCCCCGGCGGATTCAAACATTATGCGCAGAGTTTGCGTGTTGTTGACCTGCTTGAAAAGGACGGCAAGGGTCTCAATCTCACCTTTGAGGTGCGAAACGGTATTGAACGCCACACAAACGGTGAGCAAGCGGCAACGCTTGAAGGCAGAATTGTCCGTCTTGCCGACAGAATTGCTTATATAAACCACGATATCGACGATGCCACCGTTGCAGGAATTATGAGCGAGGACGATATTCCTCTTGCTATCCGCCACGTGCTCGGCACGTCAAAAAGCGCAAGAATCAATACTCTTGTGCTCAGCTGTATCAACAACAGCGAGGACGATATCAAGCTCGACCCTGCAATTCAGCAGGCGTTTGACGAGCTTCACACCTTTATGTTTGCAAAGGTATATACAAATCCCGTTTGCAAGGGTGAGGAGAAGAAGGCGGTTGAGCTTGTTCAGCGTCTTTATTATCATTTTGCAAAGAAGCCCGAAAACCTTCCGCCCGAATTCAAGGAAATCATTGCCCGTGACGGAATCGGTGTTGCGGCGTGCGATTTTATCGCAGGTATGACCGACAGATATGCGGTCAGGGTTTTTGAGGAGCTTTATATTCCCAAGGCATGGAACGAGCTGAATATTCTGCTCTGAAATTAAAAAAGATAAGGAAAGTTTAATGAGTATAAAAGAAACAGTGATTAAACTCACGTGCGTTCTTGTTATGCTGTGCTGCTTTGTGCAGACTGCGGCGGCTGACTGGTATGATGACCTTAAGCCGAACGGCACGTGGGTTGAAATAGAAGGAAATGAGTTCGTTGCGGAAACCTTTTACGGCGTTCCCGCTTTATATAATGAGGATAACCGCAATTATCAGTGCGGCGAGCTGGTTATAAGATTCTATAAAATGGCATACGGCCTTGATATCAGACCCTACAGCCAGCCCGTCCCGACCTCAAACACCGAAGGTTATAAATTCGTCAAGACCAAATCTCCGAAGCCCGGAGATATAATTTACGTTTCGGCGGAGATGAGGGATTCGAGTATGGATCACTGGGCAATCGTCAGGGACTACAGCAACGGTTACATAACGATGTTTGAACAGAATGCCCGTAATAACGGAAAAGCGGCTGTCGGCAGGCAGATCAAATTTCCGTCGGATTCATATTATATCTTTACTCCCGTCAGTACGGGTGATGCGCCTGACCCCGTGCTTAAGAATGCGGTGACGGGCGAAACCGCAAAGCCTTCCACAACGAAGGAGACAACAACCGAAAAGACAACTCAGGTGTCCACAACGCAAAAGCCGACAACAACCGCACCGACAACTGCGAACCCCACAACAACTGCGGCACCGACCACTACAAAGCAGGCAACCACGAAACCGACAACCGTCAAGCCGACAACAACGCAGGCGGTAACGGTAACCGAAACGGTCTCGCAGACAGAGACTACCGTCAGTCAGGCAGTTACCGAGGAGGTAACAACGGCAGCGGTATCAACCGAAAAGCAGAGCGAAACGCAGATGCAGGGTGTGCCTGACGGCGTTAAGAACGATAAGTCCGATTATATCGTACCGAGCGTTGCAGGCGCAGCCGCAGTTATCGGTATTTCGGCAATGATGATAGTCAAAAAGAGGAAGAAATAAAAAGAGAAAAATCAGGAAGGGAGGGAACGGGCGTTGAAGCTTAATGAAAGATTCATTCAGGATTTGCAGGAAAAAACGGATATCGAGCAGGTTATCTCGTCTTACGTCAACCTCAAGCGCAGGGGCAAAACCCTTGTCGGTCTTTGTCCGTTCCACAACGAAAAAACCCCGTCCTTCACCGTTTATCCCGATACACGCTCGTTCTATTGCTTCGGCTGCGGAGCAGGGGGCGACGTTATCAGCTTTGTGCGCCGCATAGATAATCTCGATTATATCGAGGCAGTCAAGGCGGTTGCGCAGATTGCGGGTATGCCTATGCCCGAGGACGGCTACGACGATACTCTTTCAAAAAAGAGGATGCGTCTGCTTGCGGCAAACAGAGAGGCGGCAAGGTTTTTCAACGCCTGCCTTATGCAGGAGAAAAACCGCCACGCACTCGATTATTTTCTCTCAAGAGGTCTTACCCTCAATACAATCCGTCATTTCGGTCTCGGCTATGCACCGAATGAATGGCGTGCGCTCATTGAGCATTTGCGTTCAAAGGGCTTCACCGATGAGGAGCTCGTTCTCGCAAACCTTGCAAGGCGCTCCGATAAAGACGGCAGGGTTTCATATTACGATAACTTCCGCAACAGAGTTATGTTTCCGATAATCGACCTTCGCGGCAACGTTATCGCTTTCGGCGGCAGAGTTATGGATGACTCAAAGCCCAAATATATCAACACCTCAGACACACTTGTCTATAAAAAAAGCAACGGCGTTTTTGCCCTTAATTTCGCAAAGAACGCCAATGATAACAAGCTGATTCTCGTTGAAGGCTATATGGACGTTATCGCTCTGCATCAGGCAGGATTCACGAATGCCATTGCGTGTCTGGGTACAGCCTTCACAAGCGAGCAGGCAAATCTGCTTGCACGCTACGCAGAGGAAATTCTCATCTGCTACGATAACGATGAAGCAGGCAGAAAAGCAACGGAAAAGGCTCTCGGAGTCCTCGGAAAAACGGGCGTAAAGCTCCGTGTAGTCAAGATGGACGGCGGCAAGGATGCCGACGAGATAATCCGTAAACACGGCAAGGAACGTTTCGATGCCCTGCTCGGCAAGGCGGCAAACAGAACGGAATACCGTTTGCTTGAGGAGAGAAACAAATTCAATCTCTCAACCGATGACGGCAAGCTCCGTTTCCTTATGGCGGCAACGCAGATTCTTGCCGAATGCGGCAGTATTGAGTGTGATATCTATGCAACAAGGCTCTCAAATGAGCTTGGTGTCAGCATTGACAGTATAAATGCGCAGATAAAATCTGCAAAAGCAAAAATCAGAAAAAATGAGGAGGAGCGCAGACGGAGAGAGCAGGATGCGGTGCTTACAAGGAGCTTTGAAGACAAAAACAACCCCGAAAGGGCAAAAAACCTCAGAGCTGCGAGAGCAGAAGAAACAATAATTGCATCTTTTATGCGCAACCCCGATTTCTATAAAAAACTCAAGGACAAGCTGTCTCCCGAGGATTTCGTGACGGCGTTTAACCGCAGGCTTTATGAATGCCTGACGAAAACGCTCGATTCAGGAGTCGATGCGGAGCTCAGCCAGTTTGCGGGTTATTTCAGCCCGGAGGAAATGGACAGCGTAACCCGCATTTACATTTCGTCCAATTCACTTTCAAACACGTTGAAGGAGTGTGAGGATTGTATAGCAGTGCTCAAGGAGAAGGCGGCCCCGGCAATAACGGACGTCTCTGAAATGAGTGATGAGGAATTCCTTAAATTGTTTAAGAAATAGGATGTGGTACGGTGGAAGTGACAGAAAGGAAATCCCCTTTTGATGCCCTTATCGAGAAGGGCAAGGCGGCAGGCAGACTGACAACTCAGGATATCGATGCCGTCATAATCAAGCTTGAAGATATTGACCCTGCAGAGCTCGACAGGCTCTATGAAACCCTTGAGGAGCTTAAGGTTGAAATCGTTGACGAGGTTTCGGATTCAACTCTCGATTTCAGCGTTGATTTGCCAAAGGGCATTGAGGCTGAAGAGAGCTACGAAGGCGGAGTCGATGACCCCGTCAAGCTTTATCTCAAGGAAATCGGCAGAGTCCCTCTTCTGACCCCAGAAGAGGAAATTGAAATTGCTATCCGCATTTCAAACGGCGACGAAAAGGCAAAGGACCGCCTCGTTGAAGCAAACCTGCGTCTTGTTGTCAGCATTGCAAAAAAATACGTCGGCAGAGGTATCCCGTTTCTTGACCTTGTGCAGGAGGGCACCCTCGGTCTGATAAAAGCGGTTGATAAATTTGACTATACCAAGGGCTTCAAATTCTCAACCTACGCAACGTGGTGGATTCGCCAGGCGATAACCAGAGCTATCCCCGACCTTGTGAGGATAGTCAGAGTGCCTGTGCATATGAGCGAATTGATTAACCGCTACAGAAAGGTAAGCAGTATGCTCCTGCACGAAAACGGCAAAGAGCCGTCGGAAACCGAAATTGCTCAGATGATGGGCACGTCGGTTGAAAGAGTGCGTGAGATTATGCGTGTTGCCCAGGAGCCCGTTTCGCTTGAAACTCCCATCGGCGAAGAGGAGGACAGCCACCTCGGCGATTTCGTGCCCGATACGGAGTCACCCGAGCCCGAGGATGCAACCATCACGAATATGCAGAGGGAGCAGATTGCCGAAGCACTCAAAACCCTTACCGAAAGAGAAGCGCTCGTCCTTTCTCTGCGCTACGGTCTTGGTACTAACAGAGTGCATACTCTCGAAGAGGTGGGCAAGGTGCTTGGCGTAACCCGTGAAAGAGTGCGCCAGATTGAAGCGAAGGCGCTTCGTAAATTAAGACATAAAAGCAGACTCAAATTCTTTATGCGATGAAGAATCGTGAATGCTGTTAATGTATATTTCAATTGATTTATGAAAAATTAACATAAGGATGTGAATGTTATGGAAGGAACAGAAAAAAAGACTCCGTTCAAAGCGCTGATTGAAAAGGGCAAGGCGTCAGGCAAGCTGACAACCCAGGAAATCGATGCGGCTATCATTGAAATGGATCTTGATATTGAAGAGCTTGATAAGCTCTACGAAACCCTTGAAAGCAATAACATCGAGATTATCGACGACCTTTCAAGCGCTTCACTTGAAAGCTTCGACGTGGATATTCCCAAGAGCCTTGATATCGGCGGCGGTGACGACAGAGCAAGCAACGTTGACGATCCCGTTAAGGTATATCTCAAGGAAATCGGCAGGGTACCGCTTCTGACTCCCGAGGAGGAAATCGAGCTCGCAATCCGCATTTCCGATGACGATAAGCAGGCAAAGCAGCGCCTTGCAGAGGCAAACCTGCGTCTTGTTGTAAGCATCGCCAAGAGATACGTCGGCAGAGGAATGCAGTTCCTTGATCTGATTCAGGAGGGCAACCTCGGTCTCATCAAGGCTGTTGATAAGTTCGACTATACCAAGGGCTTCAAGTTCTCAACCTACGCAACGTGGTGGATTCGTCAGGCTATCACAAGAGCTATTGCCGACCAGGCAAGAACAATCCGTATTCCCGTTCATATGGTTGAAACCATCAACAAGGTCAAAAAGACAAACAGCCAGCTGCTCCACAAGAACGGCAGAGACCCGACGGCAGAGGAAATTGCCGCCGAGCTTGATATGCCCGTTGATAAGGTGCGCGAAATTCTCCGCGTAGCACAGGAGCCCGTTTCTCTTGAAACACCCATCGGTGAAGAGGAGGACAGCCATCTCGGCGACTTTATCCCCGATGACGATGCTCCCGCACCTGCAGATGCGGCTTCTATGCTTCTTCTCAAGGAACAGCTTAACGATGTGCTTCGTACCCTTACTCCCAGAGAGGCAAAGGTACTTGCTCTGCGTTTCGGTCTTGAGGACGGACATCCTCACACCCTTGAAGAGGTCGGCAGCGAATTCGGTGTTACCCGTGAAAGAATCCGCCAGATTGAGGCAAAGGCACTGCGCAAGCTTCGTCACCCCAGCAGAAGCAAGCGCCTCAAGGATTTCCTTGATTAAAAAACAAAAAGAAAAAGGAGCTGTGAGAACAGCTCCTTATTTTTATATATATAATATTTTAAAGATATAAAACAATAATATATCCCGTCGGGACGGATTATTTTTCGATTCCGAGCTCCTTGCAGCACTCGGTAACGATCTTCTTCATCTCGTCCATCTTACGCTCCATATCGGCAACAAGAACAAACTGCGTGTGGCAGCGATCAAGGTTGTGCTCGGGATAAGCGGTCTTGAAATAAACGTCGCCGTTGATAAAGTCACCGAGGAAACGCATTCCGCATTCGAGTGTCATCAGCTTCGCCGAGAAGGGGAGATACTCGATTTCCTTTGCGGTCAGGCTTTCGCCTGCGGTTGTGAGGTAGCCGAGGGTGTATGTCCTGAAAAGGTCGAGGCTCATCGAAACCTTTGAAAGGTCTTTTTCGTCCTCACTTGCGGTGCTTGCGCCGAAGCGGATGCTGTCACCGAAATCGTAGAGCGAAAGTCCGGGCATAACTGTGTCAAGGTCAACGACGCAGATGCCTTCGTTTGTTTCATCGTCAAACATAACGTTGTTAAGCTTTGTATCGTTGTGGGTAACTCTCAGGGGGAGCTCGCCGTTTTTGAGAAGCTCAACAAGCACAGAGCAGTCTGCCTCTCTTGCAAGAACGAATTCGATTTCTTCCTGCACGGTGTCGGCTCTGCCCAAAAGGTTATCGGCAACGGATTTTTTGAAATCGGCAAAACGGGATTCCGTATTGTGAAAATTGGGAATGGTTTCGCAGAGAGTTTCGCCGGGGTAATCCGCAAGCATCTGCTGGAATTTACCGAATGCCTTTGCCGCATTGAAGAAAACCTCTGCATTTTCAACGCTCTGGCAGGAATGTGCATTGAAAATGAAGTTATAGCAGCGCCAGAAATTACCTTCGGAGTCGATATAATAGGGCTTGCCGTCCTTTGCAGGGTAAACGGTCAGGCATTCTCTTTCGGGGTCGCCGCCGTTTGCGATAACCGCCTTGCGCAGATGGTTTGTAACGCCTACGACGTTATCCATAAGAGCATCGGGCTGCTTGAAAACGTAGGTATTGAGAATCTGCACGAGATATCTGCGGATTTTGCCGTTATCGTCGAAATCGAAAACGTAGGTATTATTGATATGACCGTCGTGAAGCTGCTTGATATCAACAAGCTCACCCTCGAAGGTAAACGCATTGAGAAGCTCGTTGGCGGTGCTGATTTTTTCTGACATATAAGGTCACGCCTTTCTGAAGATGATGTCGCCGAAGCAATCGGGATTATGGAAGCCGAGTGAGGCGGATGAAACGGGGAAATGTGCGCCGTAATGCGGAGAAACCGAGCTGTCGGCACATTTATAGAAATTGCCCTTCATTCTGCATTCGCCGAGAGTGAAATCCGTGCCGTAAAGGGCAGAGATGAATTCGCAGGGAATCAGGATATCGCATCCCCAGGCGGTTTTGCCGTCCTCTTCGATGCTCATTGGCATAATAATCGGCTCAAGGTCGGTCAATTCCTTTATGAAGCGGCGGTTTTCTCTTATTTCGCCGATTTGCGAAAGATAAACGCCCTTGGGGTTGACCTCGAAATTCATATATCTCGCATCGCCCTCAACGGGAGCAATGAAAAATTCAAGGCAGCTGTCCGTATAAACGGGGTCGTCACGCTTTGTGCATTCGCAGCGGATATTATCCTCGAATGACCATAAAAGTGCGTGAATGCCTTCGTTTTCAACGGCAAAAAGAGCCGCATAGCTTTCGGGTCGGGAATAACCCTCCTTCTCCCAATGAAAGGAGTCGATTGCCGCAACGGGGAAATTCCTTGCATCTGCGGCGGTTTTGTATATCGGAGCAACGTATTCCAGAAATATCCCTCCGTATATTTATATTATTAAAACATTATACATTATGAAAAGCGAATAGTCAACAAAATAAAAACGGAGCAGGGTGCGTACCTTGCTCCGTTTGTGAGTTTTAATTAAAGTGCGTCAACGATAGCCTTTGTATCTCTTGCGATAACAAGCTCTTCGTTTGTGGGAAGAACAAATACCTTAACCTTTGAGTTTGCGGTTGAGATTTCGCCTTCCTTGCCTCTGCGCATAACTTCGTTTGCTTCTGTGTCAAGCTCAACGCCGAGATAGGAGAGGTTGTTGCATACGTCTGCACGAAGGTCGAAGGTGTTTTCACCGATACCGCCCGTGAATACGATAGCATCAACGCCGTCCATTGCTGCAACGTAGCTGCCGATAAGCTTGCGTACCTGATATCTCTGGATGCTTCTTGCAAGGCGGGCTCTTTCGTTGCCGGCTTCTTCTGCTGCCGAAACTGCTCTGTCGTCGCTGTCTACGCCCGAGATGCCGAGAACACCTGACTTCTTGTTGAGGATGGTGTCTGTTTCTGCAGGAGTCCAGCCTTCCTTCTGCTGAAGGTAGGTGATAACGGAGGGGTCAACAGCGCCGCAGCGTGTGCCCATGATGAAACCGTCAAGGGGAGTGAGACCCATGCTGGTATCAACGCACTTGCCGTTCTTGACAGCGGTGATTGAGGAGCCGTTGCCGAGGTGGCAGGTAACAATCTTGAGGTCCTTGATATCCTTGCCCATAACTTCTGCACAGCGGGCGCTTACGAAGCGGTGAGACGTGCCGTGGAAGCCGTAGCGGCGGATCTGATACTTTTCATAGTATTCGTAGGGAACGGGGAAGATATATGCCTCGGGGGGCATTGTTGAATGGAAGGCGTTGTCAAAAACAACAACCTGGGGAAGCTCCTTGCCGAAAACCTCACGGCAAGCATCGATACCCTGGATGTGTGCAGGGTTGTGGAGGGGAGCAAGGTCGCAAAGGCTGCGGATGCCTTCAACAACCTCGTCTGTTACGAGCATACTCTCGTTGAAGAGAGCGCCGCCCTGAACAACTCTGTGGCCGACTGCTGAAATTTCAGCAAGGTCGTCGATAACCTTTGAGTCGCCTTCGGTAAGAACGGTCTTAACCTGGAGGAAAGCCTCTGTGTGGTTGACCATTGAAACCTTCTTTTCATTTTTTGCACCGTTTGCGGTGAAGCCGATGAAGCTTTCTTCGGCATTGCCGATTCTTTCACAGTTACCCTTTGCGAGAACAGCCTCGTTCTCCATATCAAAAAGCTGATATTTGAGTGATGA
Source organism: Acutalibacteraceae bacterium (assembly GCA_045592085.1). Classification (GTDB taxonomy): domain Bacteria; phylum Bacillota; class Clostridia; order Oscillospirales; family Acutalibacteraceae; genus CAG-177. The sequence continues at coordinate 20,365 of JAZNUD010000083.1, forward strand.
GCTGCCGCAGTTGATTACAAGAATTTTCATTTTAACACTCCAAATCGTGAATATTTGCTTGATTTAAGCCGATAACTATTATATTATATATCTACGGTTAAATTTTTTCAAGTATTTTACAATTATTATTTCCATTAATTTATCATTAATTCCTGTGGGGGTGAAGCATTGAAGGTCGCAGGTATCATTGCGGAATACAATCCTTTTCATAAGGGCCACGAATTGCTCATCCGCAGAGCAAGAGAAAACGGTGCAACGCATATCGTTGTTGTTATGAGCGGCAATTATGTCCAGAGGGGCGAGCCTGCAATGTTTTCGCAGTCCGCAAGGGTGAAGGCTGCGCTTGAATGCGGCGCTGACCTCGTTTTGCAGTTACCCGTTGTCTATGCCGTTTCGGGCGCACAGAAATTCGCCTGTGCAGGAGTGAGGATTCTCGATTCCCTCGGCTGCGTGGACGAGCTTGTTTTCGGAAGCGAATGCGGCGATGCGGAGCTGATTTCCTCTGTGGCGGAAGCGGTTTATTCCGAAAGGGTGCAGGAGCTTATCGGCTCGGAAATGGAAAAGGGCATAACCTTTGCCGTTGCAAGGGAGAATGCACTTCGCTCCGTCAATGAAGAATACGCCGATATAATCAGAACGCCCAACAATATTCTTGGTGTTGAATATGCGGCAGCTTTGAAGGAATGCGGCAGCCGTATGAAGCCCGTAACCTTCCGCAGGGAGGGTGCAGGTCACGGCGAATCGGATGAAACCGACGGTATTGCATCCGCATCGCATATCAGAAGCCTTATTGCGCAGGGTGGAGAGTGGAGAAATTTCGTGCCAGATGCGGCGGCTGAAATATTTGAAAGAGAGCTTTCGGAGCAAAAAGCAATAGTCAATTATGACAAATTTGAAACTGCGGTTTTGTTCAAACTGCGAACAACGAACAGCTCTTCTCTGGCTCTTGCGCCCGACGTTTCGGAGGGCATCGAGAACAGAGTTCTTGCCGCTTCGGGAATATCATCATCGCTTGAGGAGTTATATTCAAACGCAAAAACAAAGAGATATACGCACGCAAGAATCAGAAGAATCGTGCTGTGCCATATGCTCGGGATTAAGTCGTCGGACTGCGATATTCAGGTGCCGTATATCCGTCTGCTCGGTCTGAATTCAAGGGGAGCGGAGCTTATGAAAACGGCAAAGGTCACTGCGTCGCTTCCTGTTATTTCCAAAACTGCTGACGTTGCGCAGGCTGGCGAAGCATCAAAACGAATCTTTGAAATTGAGTGCAGAGCCACCGACGTTTATTCAATTTTGCACGAAAAAGCTCTTCCCTGCGGCGCAGAAAAGGAATTCAGGGTGATTGTTGCCGACTGAACTGCGAAAACAGGAGAATATCAAATATAATATATGTACCGCATATCCACCCGATGACAATCAGGCGGATGTGCGGTTTTTTTGATAAAAAACCGTTGGAATATTAAACAAACTTTTTTGACATTTTGCTGAAAATTTCGTATGAATGCACAAATATTATTTTTAAAAGAATTTTTATATATTTTATTGTTGACAAAGGGTATTGCGATATGTATAATATCATCCTACGCTTAAAATGGAAAGAAATGCCCTATAATTAATTTTAATTTGCGCTTAATTTAAATAATTTATAAGGCGTTTCGCAACAAAATTTCGGCTTTCCGTCGGCGGACGGAAAATTTCAAGGAACGGAGTGGTTTAGCCTAATGCTGAAAGTAAATCCCGTTAAACGCGGCAACAGAATCAGAGAAAGCTTCGGAAAAATCAATGAAGTTATGGATATGCCCAACCTCATTGAAATCCAGAAGGCTTCCTACCAGTGGTTCATCGAAGATGGCCTTAAGGAAGTATTCCGCGATATGGCAGATATCACGGACTATACCGGCAACTGGGTGCTCAGCTTTGTTGATTACCGTATGGATGACAAGCCCAAGTATTCGGTTCGCGAATGCAAGGAGAGAGACACAACCTACGCAGCTCCCATGAGAGTCAAGGTTCGCCTTCAGAACAAGGAAACCGGCACAATCAAGGAGTCCGAGGTCTATATGGGCGATTTCCCCATTATGACAGACAGCGGCACGTTCGTTATCAACGGCGCAGAGAGAGTTATTGTTTCCCAGCTTGTCCGTTCACCCGGTGTTTATTACGGAATGACGCACGACAAGACCGGTATCGAGCTCTACACAAGCACAATCAACCCCAACAGAGGTGCATGGCTTGAGTATGAAACCGATGCAAACGATATCTTCTACGTCCGCATCGATAAGAACAGAAAGATTTACATCACTGCGTTCATCCGTGCGCTCGGTCTGAGCTCAAACGACGACATCCGCAGCTTCTTCGGCGAGGATGCAAAGCTTGAGGCAACGATGGAGAAGGATGAAACCAGAAACACCGAAGAAGCCCTTATGGAGGTCTTCAAGAAGCTCCGCCCCGGCGAGCCCGTTACTCTGGAATCCGCACAGCAGCATATTGATAATCTTTTCTTCGACCCCCACAGATACGATATCTCAAGAGTCGGCAGATATAAATATAACAAGAAGCTTTCAATGCTCAACCGTCTTCCCGGCTGCAAGCTTGCTCAGCCTGTAATCTCCGATTATACAGGCGAGTTTATCGCAGATGCAGGCGAGACCGTAACAAAGCAGATGGCTCTTGCAATTGAGAACGCAGGCGTAATGAAGGTTGTTGTTGCCTGCGAGGACGGCTCAGAGCTGTTCGTTATCTCCAACGGCATGGTCGAGCCCACCGCCGTTCTTCCCGTTGAAATTACCAAGAAAGAGCTTGAAGCTGCAGGTATCAACGAAAAAGTTCGTTTCTCCGTTCTTAACGAAATTATCGAGAAATGCGGCAGCGATAAGGAAGCACTTCTTGCCGAAATGGCAGAGCGTTGCGACGACCTTATTCCCAAGCACATCATTGTTGACGATATCTTCGCATCAGTCAACTACGTCAACTGCCTCACTAAGCGCGTGGGCAACGTTGACGATATAGACCACCTCGGCAACAGACGTATCCGTTCTGTCGGCGAGCTGCTTCAGAACCAGTTCAGAATCGGTCTTGCCAGAATGGAAAGAGTTGTCCGTGAAAGAATGGCTATCCAGGCTCAGGAGGGCGACGATAAGATCACTCCTCAGACTCTTATCAACATCCGTCCCGTTATGGTTGCCATCAGAGAGTTCTTCGGCTCATCGCCCCTCTCACAGTTTATGGACCAGACCAACCCCCTTGCCGAGCTGACTCACAAGCGCCGTCTTTCGGCCCTCGGCCCCGGCGGTCTTTCACGAGACAGAGCAGGCTTCGAAGTTCGTGACGTTCACTATTCTCACTACGGCAGAATGTGTCCCATCGAGACTCCCGAAGGTCCCAACATCGGTCTTATCTCCTACCTTGCAACGTTTGCAAGAATCAACGAATACGGCTTCATCGAAGCTCCTTTCAGAAAGATTGACAAGGAGACGGGCAGAGTCCTTGATGAAGTTGAATATATGACTGCAGATACAGAGGACGAATTCATCGTTGCTCAGGCTAACGAGCCTCTCGATGAAAACGGCAACTTTGTAAGATCAAAGATCACTGCAAGACACAGAGACGAATTCATCGAAATCGACAAGTCAAGAGTCGATTATATGGATATCAAGTCGGAGGCCAAGCGGTCTTAGGAAGACAAGGGTTAAGGGCAACTCCTTGGCTCACAGAACGACATGGCTACGATCCGACTTCTCTCGATGAAAACGGCAACTTTGTAAGATCAAAGATCACTGCAAGACACAGAGACGAATTCATCGAAATCGACAAGTCAAGAGTCGATTATAT
>JAZNUD010000084.1:0-47641 GCA_045592085.1 Acutalibacteraceae bacterium
GTATCTATATTTTATCTTACGGGAAGTCTTACAGACCCCGGTGAGCGTTTTTACGCACTGAACATTGACAAAAACGGCCAGTGCCGCCTTTTTGCAAACAATTTGTTCTCCATACCCGATATAGATGTCCTTGAGGTTATTTATCACTCCGATGCTGTAAGCTTCATGCCCCAGCTTGAGAAATATATCGACAAGACAAAGGCACTCGGCGTTGACATTGAGCCGAATTTCGGTCCTGACAGAGCGGGCGATATCAAGCACAGCAACGCCGATATTTCAAAGGCAAGAAGGCTTCTCGGCTACGACCCCGACTGGAGCTTCGAAAAAGGCATCGCTGCCGCAATCGAATGGTATAAAGAAAACTTATGAGTAAGGGTACGATAATTTATTACGGCGGATTCAAGCTGCCCGATAAAAGTGCGGCTGCAAACAGAGTTGTTTCAAACGGCAAAATCTTCGCTTCACTCGGATATGAGACCGTTTTCATCGGTGCTTCCGACGATTCCTTTAACGGTTTGAGACCCGTTTCAGAGTGTGAGAATATGTTTGAGTATGCTCACCCCGAATCAACCAAACAATGGCTCAATCATATGATGAGCGTTGAATATATCGAAGAAATCATTGAAAAATACGGCAAACCCGATAGAATCATTCTCTATAACGTGCCGATGCTCACTCTTCTGAAAGCGAAGAAGATCTTTTCAAAAAAACGGATTCCCGTCTGCTATGACTGCACCGAATGGACAAAGGATACAAACGGCTCCCTGCCCAAGAAGCTTTTCAAGGCACTTGACGAATTTTTCATCAGCAATTTTACCCACAGGATTGCCGACGGTATGATTGCCATCAGTTCAATGATGGAGAAAAAATACAGAAAGAGCAAAAATCTGCTCATCCTGCCCCCTCTTGTTGATATCAACGATGAAATCTGGCATCAGAAGCCCGAAAATCACGGGGATATTTTTGAATTCTGCTTTGCAGGTATCCCCGACGGCAAAAAGGAAAGCCTCGATAAGGTTGTTGAAGGCTTCTGCACAATCAACAAAAAGAATGCTCACCTTCGAATAATCGGCATCACAGAGGAAGATTTCAGGCGGATATATCCCGATTGCGAAATACCGAAAAACGTGCGTAACAAAATCACCTTTACGGGCAGACTTCCGCACAGCGAAACGGTCAGATATATCCTCGGATGCGACTGCTATATTTTCGTCAGACGCTCCGATAAGCGCAACAACGCAGGCTTCCCCACAAAGTTTGCCGAAAGCTACACCTGCGGCGTGCCGATTATCACAACCGACGTCAGCGACGTGGGCGAATACGTCACAAAAAGCGGCAGAGGCTCTCTGCTTAAGGATACTTCATCCGAAAGCATAGCCCGCGCAATGCTTCACCAGCTTGAAAACAAGCAGGAAAAAGGAAAACTTCAAACCGCATTTCACTTTGAATCATATATTGAAGCCACACAGAGGTGGCTAAAAAAATAAAAAGAAAGGAGAAACGGTATGCTCAGAAACGGATTTTCATACGGTCTTATTCAGAAAATTGCCGTACTCTATCTCGTTATCTGGACCGTTTCACCGCCACTGCAGATTGACGCAATTTACAGAGTTATAGCTCTTGCCTGCGCCGCAGTCTGGTTTGTCATCTGGTTTATCAGAGAAAACCCGATTGTGCTCAGCAAAGAGCACGTCGGCGCACTGATATTCCTGGCGCTCGTGCTGATAGTTGTTTATATCGAACGAAAAGACCTGTCGAGCGTCATCAAGCAAATTGCCTTGATATTGCTTGTAATCTGCTTCATAATGACCTATTTCTACGATGACAAATGGGACGAGCTTGCAGGCATCGTGCCGATTGTTCTCGTTCTTCTCGTAATCTTTAACTACAAAACCTTCAGCATCCTTGTTGAGGATCATACCATTGCGAGACAGCTCGTGCGTGATGACGAAACAACCTACCAATATCTCAGGCAGGGCATCGGCGGCTACAGTCTGATTTATCCTCAGGTATGTATCTGTCCGCTGATTGTTGCGTGGACAATAAAAGCCTTCAAAAACAACAAGCTCTTTTTCGCCATAGGAATTGCCTGGGCATATACCTACGTCAGAGTGCTTGAGCTTGCAGGCTATTCGATTGCTCTTTTTGCAAGTGCAATCGGTGTTCTGCTTCTGATTTTTTACAGAGGAAAGAACGTTATCCCTGCTTTTATCGTTGCAATCATTGCCTTTATGGGAATTATGGCGGCGATTATGTATATCGAGCCGTTCAGAAACTGGATTCTTGAAACCTTTGAGGGTACTGCGGTTGCAAGAAAGGTTCACGACCTTGTAACTCCCTCCGATACAGCCGTAACGGGTGACTCGATTCAGGTGCGCATCAACGCATATTCGGCAAGCTTGCGAAATCTCATCAAATACCCCGTCATCGGCTCTCTCTGGCGTACAAGCGGCGGCGGACATTCCGCTTTGCTGGACACTGCATCCAAATACGGTCTGCTCGGCGGATACGCTCTAGCGATGATGTTTTATCACGTACCGTTTCACTATAAACATAATTATAACAACAAATTCGTTTTATCGGCGGCAAACGCAACCCTTGTTACAATGCTGTTCGTTTCGATTCTTGATTCGTTCAATTATTCCTTCACCTGCATGATTCTGATTGTTTCCTCACTCTTGTTTGAGGATATTATAAAATGGACGGGAGCTGAAAAAGTTGAGAGTTTTATGGACCGTTAATTTAATTCCGCCTGCCGTTTCGGCAAAGCTCGGCAAACCCTCCGAGGTGCTCGGCGGCTGGGTCGAAGCTATGGCTGATAAGCTGAGCAAAAACGGCGATATTGAGCTCGGCATCGCCTGCAAGTGCGAGGAAAAGCTTGAATTCTGCGAGGTTATTGACGGCGTAACCTATTTCAGCCTTTACTATACTCCCTCCACGTCACTTGAAGAGCTTTGCGGTAAATGCGATAAAATCATCTCGGATTTCTCGCCCGATATCGTTCACATCGAGGGTACGGAATTCCTGCACGCCCGTGCAATGCAGATATCGGCAAAGGCAAAATCCGTGCCTGCCGTAGTGTCACTGCAGGGAATCCTCAACGGACAGTATGCATATCAGTGCGGTCAGCTTCAGATTGACGATATGATGTTTTCCTCATCGCTGACAAAGATTCTCGCAGGCTGGCTTCTGCATCTGAGGAAAACAAGATGGTATAAACCCCGAATGAAATCCGAAAAGGAAATCATTGAAAACGCCGATTTCATTCTCGGCAGGACAACGTGGGACAGAGCGCATTCCTATGCACTTAATCCCGATGCAAAATATTATCCCTGCAGCCGAATTCTCCGCGAGCCTTTCTATAACGAAAGCTGGGATATCGGCAAAATCGAGCGTCATTCAATATATATCGGCAACGGCTATCACGCCCTCAAGGGTGTCCACTTCGTTGTCGAAGCACTCCCCTATCTTATCAAAGAATACCCCGACGTAAAGGTTTACGTGGCGGGCTACAAGCCTTATCAGGAAAACGACAAACGCTCCTTCCTCAAAAAAGGCTATGCCTCATACCTCAAAAAGCTGATTTATGACCTCGGTGTGCAGGAGCACATCGAATTCACAGGTCCGCTCAAGGCGCATCGGGTTGCCGAAAAGCTCTCAACGGTCAACGCATACGTGCTCTGCTCAACCATCGAAAACAGCCCCAACACGCTCGGCGAAGCGATGATGGTCGGCACACCCTGCGTTGCGGCATACGTCGGCGGCGTTTCGGATATGGCTCAGGACGGCAAGGAAGCTCTCTTCTACCGTAACGATGACCCGAAGCTTCTTGCGTGGAATCTCAAGCGCATTTTTGATAACGACGACCTTGCGCTCTCCCTTTCCTCGGCAGGCAGAGAAAGAGCACGCTTCACCCACGATGCCGACAGAAACGCACAGATGCTTGCCGACGCTTATACAGACATTCTGAAGGAGAAATAATATGAAGTATGCACCGATTATAATATTCGTATATAACCGTGCAGACCATTTTACTCAGGTATATAACGCCCTCGCCGCTTGCATAGAAGCGAAGGAATCCGAGCTCTTCATTTTCTCGGACGGAGCAAAATCCGATGCAGGCGCAGACAAGGTCAACGAGGTGCGTGCCGCTGTTGCGGCAATTAAGGATTCGGGCGATTTCAAATCCGTTACCGTTACCGAAAGTTCCGTCAACAAAGGGCTTGCCGCTTCGGTTATCGCAGGCGTTACCGAGGTAATAAACAAATACGGCAGAGCAATTGTCGTTGAGGATGACTGCAAGGTTTCGCCCTTCTTCCTCAGCTTTATGAATAACGCCCTCGACTATTACGAAAACAACAAGAAAATCGGCTCAATCGCAGGCTACACCCCGATGATTGATTTGCCCGACGATTATGATAAAGACGTTTTTGCCGCATACCGCTCGTGCAGCTGGACCTGGGCAACCTGGGCAGACCGCTGGGACGGCGTCGATTGGGATTTGAAGGATATCGGTGATTTCTATAAATCCCCAAAGCTCATAAAGCGTCTCAATTCAAACGGAAGCGACAGATTTATGCGCCTTTACCGCCAGACAAAGGGCAACGGCTCCTCGTGGTCGGTCAGATTCGGTGCACATCTTGTCAGAAACAACCTGCTGACGGTTTATCCGAGATATTCATATAACAGCAACATCGGCTGCGATGAATCGGGCGTACACAGCAAATCCGAGGATAACGAAAAAATGCGTGTGGATTTATCTAATGCGATTGAATCCCCCACCCTTTGCGACGTTGAAATTGACGGCAGAATTCAGAAAATAATGAAAAAGCATTATTCCTACGGCTTCATTTCCGAGGCAAAAAAAGCAATCGCAACCGCACTGATTGTCATTAAAGAAAGATTGAGTTGAGATTATGGAAAATCAGGCTCTCATAAGCGTCATAATCCCCGTTTATAACGTTGAGGAATACCTTCGCGAATGCGTTGACAGCGTTATAAATCAGACCTATAAAAACATTGAAATCCTCCTCATCGATGACGGCTCAACCGATTCATCGGGCAGAATCTGCGATGAATACGCCGCAAAAGACGATAGAATCAGGGTTGTTCATCAGGAGAATTCAGGCCCTTCAAAAACAAGAAACACAGGGCTTGACAACGCCAATGGAAAATTCATCTATTTTGTTGACAGCGACGATTATATTGAAAGCAACACTCTTGAATTGCTTGTAAACACTGCAGAAGCAAACGGTGCAGACCTTGTTTTCTTTGATGCTCACTCCTTCTCCGATGACGGTGCGGATATCAGGCAGGGCTACGTTGTCAACGGCACCTATGAATCGGGAAACGGCTATGACGTGCTGACTGCGCTTCATAAAAACAAAGATTATCATTGCTCCGTTGTTCTTTTGTTTATAAACCTTGCACTTCTTAACAGTAACGGCATAAGATTTCTCGAATCAGCATATTGCTCCGAGGATATGCTCTTCACCTATAAGGTTTTTTGCTCATCAAAGAAAACCGCTCAATGCAAAAACACCCTGTATCACCGCAGATACAGAGCAAACTCAATCGTAACCTCCAAAAAATCGGAACGCCATTTCCGCAGCCGCCGTGACGTTTACGGAGAAATCAGGGATTTTTCCGAAAAAATCGGCAAAAGCGGAGATTATATGGCAACGGAATATACCGTGCGCTGTGCATTCAACGCACTCGATACCTACAAAAAGCTTCCAAAAGAAGAGCAATCTCTATGCAAAGACGAATATGAATCGCTGAAAAAAGATATACTCTCCCATTCCGCTTTCGGCAACACGGCGCTGAAAATGCGTTGCTACGGCAAAATATTCTGGGTTATCTTTAAAATATTTGAAAAAACAGTCGGCAGACTGGCGAAAGGCAAGAAATGAGTAAGAAAAAACAGCTTGTGTTCATTATGCCCGTTATGAAGGGCGGCGGAGCCGAAAAGGTTGCCTCATTACTCCTCAACGAATTTAATAAAAACGGCTATGAATGCGAGCTTGTCCTTACCCACTCCACCCGTGACGGCTTCATTGACAGGGGTCTTGATTCCGATATCGGCGTGACCTTCCTTTACGAGCATTTCGGCTCAAAAAGCGTTTTCGGCAGGCTTTTTCTTGCCGCATTCAGAGCATTCGCATCTCTCATCTGTAAGATTCCCGAAGCATTCGGCAAAAGAGTCGGTGCAAAGGCGGCGTGTCTTTCATTCAAAGCGCAGTATTACGACGAGCTGAAAGCCCTGAAAAAACGTTTTATGGATAAACCCGATGCTTCAATTCTCGCTTTTCTTCAGCCTTCAATTCCCCTCGCCCTGCTTGCGGCTGACGGTTTACCCAATAAAGTTGTTGTATCCGAAAGAGCAGACCCATACCGTCTGCTGAAAAAGCGTTACGGATATAATTTCATCAAAAAATACTATCAGCGTGCCGATGCCGTCGTTTTTCAGACAAACGATGCGCTCAACGCTTACCCCGATAACATTTCCCGAAAAGGAAAAGTAATATTCAACCCCATAAACGATAAGCTCCCCGAGGCTTATCACGGCGAAAGAAATAAATACGTCACAACTTTCTGCCGCATTTCAAGGCAGAAGAATCTGCCTGTCCTCGTTGAAGCCTTTGCAGAATTTCATAAGGCTTTTGACGATTACCGCCTGCGCATTATCGGCGAGCCGCAGACAGACGATGACGTTGCCTCACTCGACGAAACAAAGGCTCTTGCAGAAAAGCTCGGTATTCTGAGTCTGATTGATTTCGAGCCCTTCAGCGACAAGGTGCATTCACTCGTCATAAACGATGCGATGTACGTCAATTCATCCGATTACGAGGGAATGTCCAACGCCATGCTCGAAGCAATGGCAATCGGAATGCCCGTTATCTGCACCGACTGCCCCATCGGCGGCGCAAACGCGGTTATTCAAAGCGGAGAAAACGGAATCCTTACCGAGGTCGGCTCTGCAGAGGAAATCTGCGAAGCAATGAAAAAAATCGCAGGCGACAAAGCCTTTGCGGATAAATTATCACATAACGCCGCACAAGTCAGAGAAAAAATGTCACTCTCAAACACCGCCATGAAATGGATGGAGTTGTTATAAATGAACACTAACTATTCGATTAATACAAAAAACGAACTGAAAAATGCAATTTATGCAGATAAAATTGCTTGCTTCGGAAGCGATAAACCCGATTTCGAAAAGAAATTAAGAAACCCATTCAAAACAAAGTTGTTTAAGTTTCTTGTTGCATTAAGAAAATATGAATTTCTTTGCTGTAAAAGGGATAACTGCAAAAACAAAATTTTCTCTTTTGTTTTCTCCCAACGAATCAAGCTTCTTGATATCAGAAAGAACAGACTTTCACTTAAAATCGGCGTTGAAATCCGACCTTTTCACTGTGGCAAAGCCGTCAGAATCTGTCATCCCAACGTAATTATCAACGGTTACGTCGGTGAAAACTGCACTTTCCACGGCAACAACGTTGTCGGAAACAAAAAAACAGGTCAGAAGGATGCCGTTCCCAGAATCGGCAACAACGTTGATATCGGCATCGGCGCAATAATCATCGGTGACGTGACTATCGCTGATAACTGTGTCGTTGGTGCGGGTGCCGTTGTTACCAAATCATTCATCACTCCCAGTACTGTTATTGCAGGTGTGCCTGCAAAAGAAATAAACGGTGGTAAATAATGAAAAAAAAGAAACTGCTTATCGTTATTCCTCACATGACCGTCGGCGGTGTTCAGAAATCGCTGATTTCGGCATCAAAGGCATTGGACTATGATAAATATGACGTAACTCTTTATCTGCGTAAAAACCGAACGGATCTTCTTCCGCTCATCGATAAGCGCATAAAGGTTATTGTCAACACCGACCCGAATAAATACTACCGTAAGCCCTACGCAATTGCTCTGCAGGCAAAAGCACTTGCTGCAAGGCTTCTCGGCAACAAGGCAAAAGCAAAGGAAATCAACGGTATCCTTGAAGAAAAAATCCGCCTTGATATGCTTGAATATGAGCGCAGAACGTATTTTGCCGAGGCTCATTACGATATCGCCATAGCCTACGTGCAGGGCTACGTTGCACAGTTTGTTGCGGAATGTGTTGATGCGGATAAAAAAATCCTTTTCTTCCACACGAGCACAAATGAAATACCCGAAATTCATAAAAAAGTTATTCCGATTTATTACCGCATCGCCGCCCTTCACAGCGAGCAGAAGGCTCTGATTGAAGAATGGTATCCCGATGCAAAGGGTAAAATCACAATCGTTGAAAACTACACAGATAAAGAGCTGATAACAGAGCAGAGCAAGGAATTTCCGATTCCGGAAACCGATAAAACCGTTATCTGCTCCTGCGGCAGACTTTCCCCCGTCAAAGGCTTCGATATGGCGGTTGAAGCGGCGAAGATTCTCAGGGACAACGGCGTTGATTTCATATGGCATTTTGTCGGCGACGGCACTGAAAGAAGCAAAATCGAAAAGCTGATTTCGGAGTATTCCCTTGAAAGCAACATTCTCATTACGGGTATGAAGAAAAATCCTTATCCGTATATTGCGGCTTGCGATATTTACGTTCAGCCATCTTATGAGGAGGCAATGCCCGTTACAATCCTCGAAGCACACCGACTCGGCAGACCCGTTATCACAACGGCAACCGTCGGCGGCTGTAAGCTCGTTGAAAACGGCAAAAACGGCACCGTCTGCGAAATAAGCTCCGAAGCAATCGCAGAAAGCGTAATCAATCTTATTAAAAATAAAGAATTATATAATACCGTATTAAATAACCTCGGCTCAGCCGATTATTCTCACGAATTTGAAAAATACAAGGAGCAATGGAAGGCTCTTCTGGAGGGGTGAAACAATGAAATTCAGCATACTCGTTCCCGTATATAACGTTGAAAAATATCTTGAGCAGTGTGTTGAATCGTTGCTTGACCAGACCTATACGGGCGAATATGAAATCATCCTTGTCGATGACGGCTCAACGGATTCTTCGGGGGTAATCTGCGACAGATATGCAGAAAATCACCCCGAAAAGGTCAGGGTTGTTCACAAGAAGAACGAGGGTCTTGTTTCCGCAAGGCAGGCAGCCATTCCTCCTGCTGATGGGGAATATTCTCTCTTTGTTGATTCGGATGACTTCGTTGACGGCAAACTGCTTGAAACCCTTTCCGAATATATAAACCGAAATGATAACCCCGATATGGTTATCTATTCTTTCAGATATTATTCAAACGGTAAATCTATTGAACGAAAAAAAACAGCTTTCGATTGCACCACAATTTATACCGAAAACAATAAAAAAGAGCTTTATGACCTTCTGATTTCAACTCCTTATATTACATCGTTGGTTACCAAGGTGATAAAAACAGATATTCTCAGAAATGATCCTACCGATTACAGCTTATATTTCGATAAAAATATGGCGGAGGACTGGTTTCGGTCAATTCATTTGCTGACCGCCGCAAAAAAAATCGTTTGCACCGACGCTCCCCTTTATTACTACCGCACAAACGAAGAAAGTATTTCCCGTTCATTCCGCCCCGAAACCATTGAAAAGAAAAACATCCTCTACGTTTATGACAGATTCCTGGAATACCTTCCTTTATGGGGAATGGACACCGAAGAATACCGTCAGAAGCTTGATGCCCGATGGCTGGGTGAGGTTGTTTACACCTTCAGGCAGTATTACGAAAATGCAGACAGAAAAGATAAAAAAGCCGTTCTTGCATTTGACTGGAGCTCGATGCTCCCCGAAAGTGTCCGAAACGGCACCCATAACCCCTTTGAAAATAAAACCGTTCGCAGAATTTACACTCTTGTTTCAAAGAAAAATTCTTTCGGCTTGAACTTATACTTCACCTATAACCGTTTCATTAAAAACCTGCGTAAACTGAAATCAAGGTTGTTGAAAAAATGAAAAAAGAAATCGTTTTTATAATCAAAGTTATGCTCGGCGGCGGTGCGGAGCGTGTTATATCGCTTTTGAGCCGTGCCGCAGCGGATAAAGGATACTCCGTTACGGTTATCCTGACTCATCAAAGCAAAAAAGATGCTGTGCTTCACGACGGCTTGAACGGCATTGAAATTGTTTCCCTGCCCGATGAAACCGAAAACGTAAGCGTATCTTACGTTATTCCGAAAATAATTATGCTGTGGGCAAGGCTTCTCGGCAAGCTCGGATTAAAAGAGAAATCATCCGTCCTTAAATATAAATCAAGAAATTATCCGCTCATTAAAGCACTCAGAGGATACTTCAAAGCTCATCCGAATTGCGCTGCCGTTGCTTTTCTCTACGATTCAATTTTTCTTTCTCTTCTTTCAAAAAGAAAATCAAACAGACTCATTATTTCGGAGCGCGGCGACCCTGCGCAGTCCCTCGGCAACGCAACCGCAATGGCGTTTATTAAAAACGAATTCTGCAAGGCTGACGGCTTTGTTTTCCAGTCCCCCGACGTGCAGAAATGGTATGAAGAAAACACACCCGTCAGAGGCAAGGTAATCTTCAATCCCGTAAAATCGGATTTACCCGAGGCCTTTGACGGTGAAAGAAAAAAACGAATCGTCAATTTCTGCAGGATTTCTTCCCAAAAGAATCTTATTATTCTTGTTGATGCTTTTGCGGAATTCCGCAAAGAATTCCCCGATTATGAGCTTGATATCATCGGCGACCCCGTCGGTAACGATGCTGAAGGGTATATCGAAAAGGTCAATGCTCATATCAGCGCCTCGGGACTTGATGAACTCGTTCATATTCTCCCCTCACGCAAGGATATCCACAGCGCAATCAGGGATTATGCGATGTTTGTTTCATCCTCCGATTTCGAGGGAATGTCCAATTCCATGCTTGAAGCAATGACAATCGGTCTGCCCTGCGTATGCACTGACTGTCCCGCAGGCGGTGCAAGAGCAGTCATCAGAGACGGCGAAAACGGTCTGCTCACTCCCGTCGGAGACGCGCACGCACTTTATCTCGCAATGAAAAAAGTTGCCGAAAACCCTGAATTTGCAAAGCAGTTATCTGCAAATTCCGTTTTGATAAAAGAAAACCAATCTGTCAAAAAAATAACCGAAGAATGGATGAAAATTCTTTTTTGAATGACAGAAAATATTCATTCGGATTGAGGGATAATTATGGTCAATTTTTTTAGGTTAATCAAAGAAAAAATATATAACATTTGGAAATATTTAAGAAATCCCGTTAAGCTTGTGTGCGACATTTGTGATTACAAAAATCGTCGTTATGCTTATCTTATTCCAGATAAACTGCACCTAAAATGTCTATTCAGAAAGTATATGGGAATAAAACTGGACTTATCAAATCCCATTACCTTTAGCGAAAAATTACAGTGGCTGAAACTTTATGACCGCAACCCTGACTATACTGTTATGGCGGACAAAGCTGCAGTTAAAGATTACATAACAAAAAAATTAGGTGAAGAATTCATAATTCCTACTATAGGAATTTATGACTCTGTTGATGAAATACCTTTTGATGAATTGCCTGAAAAATTCGTTATAAAATGTACTCATGACAGCGGAAGCATTTTTATTTGCGATAAAAAAGCAGGCATAGACATTGAAAGCATAAAAACAGATTTATCAAAAGCCCTTGGCAGAAACCATTTTTGGCACAGCCGCGAGTGGGTATATAAAAACATAAAACCGAGAATCATTATCGAGGAATTCATTCAGGATGAAAACGGAAACGTTCCCGTTGATTATAAATTTTTCTGTTTTAATGGCAAAATGGAAATTTTTAAAATTGATTATGACAGATTCGGAAATCACATTTCCAATTATCACAGCAAAAGTTTAGAATATATGAACTTTTATGAAGTTAAGTTTCTGTCAGATCCTGATATTAAACCTGCTCTTCCTGTAAAGTTTTCGGAAATGGTTTCTGTTGCCGAAAGGCTTTCAGAAGGCATCCGATTTCTCAGGGTTGATTTATACTTCGTTAATAACAGAATATACTTTGGCGAACTTACTTTTTATCCGCATAGCGGATTGATGCCATATACTAACGACGGTGATATTATATTGGGAAATCTGCTTGATTTGTAATAAGAAAAAGGTGTTAGCAAAAATGAGTAAAATATCTGTCAGCGTTATAGTGCCTGTTTATAATAAAGAGATGTATTTGAAAGAATGTCTTGACAGCATTGTTAATCAGACACTTGAAACGATAGAAATTATTATTGTTGACGACGGTTCAACCGATAATAGCAAGGTTATTTGTGAAAAACACTTATCAGACAAAAGAGTTCGTTATTATTACCAAAAAAATGAAGGACTTGCCTCTGCGAGACAAACCGGCATTGAACTGTCAAAAGGCGAATATATAGGATTTATCGATGCAGATGACTGGATTGAGCCTGATATGTTCGAAAAGATGTACAGCAAGGCCAAAGAATACTGTGCTGATATTGTTTTATGCAACCGGTATTTTAATAATGAAAACCATAAACCCACAACCGAAATTAAAACAGGTTTTTATAACAGAGAAGGAATTTTGAAAAATATTCTTCCGCAGACTCTCGCTTATATTGGCAAAAGCGGTGATAAAAGAGTTATCAGCTGGAGCAACTGCCGAAGAATCTTCAGAAAGCAGCTTTTGATCGATAATAATATTGCTTTTGATCGCAGATTTAGAAGAAGTCAGGATTTACAGCTGACATACGAATCAACCCTGTGTGCAAACGGATTATATTGTATGGGTGAGGATTATTTTTACCATATTCGTTCTGTTGGAGATTCACTTTCCCGAGGATATACCAAGAATATGTGGGATTTATATATTCCGCTTATCGAAAGATTATATAAAGACACCGAGGATTTCAAAGAGCTTGACCTTATGGACCAGATGCATCTGCGTGCATTCTTCTTTGCGACGGATTGCATTGAAAACGAAATGAAGCCTCTTTGTCCCAACGATAAAAAGACGAAAATCAGGCTCATCAACGAGATAATGAACGACCCCATCTGCGAGCGTTTTTACGGTCACATCCCCGTTGAAAAGCTCTCCCCTCTTTACCGCAAATATTATGAACTGATTCACAAGAAAAAAGCGGCAAGGATTCTCTCATTCACCAAGAGCTACAACCGCAGACAAGAGTTCAGGAGAAAATACATCAGCCCCATCATTCATTTCTTAACGGAAACCGCAATTTATAAAAAAATCAGAGGAAAATGAGAATAAAGGACTCACCAATGAAAAAAGAATTGATAATCACATTCAGCTACTACGGTATCGGCGGCGCTCAAAGAAGAGCTTTCGCTCTTGCTGACAGATTTGCCAAAAAAGGATATAAGGTTTATGTCCTTGCCGTTTACGGCAGTGACTCCACCATTACTCAAAGCAATTATTATAACGTCGATGAAAGCATAGAATTGATTCTTGCTCCCGAATACTATGAGAAACACAAAAACGACAGTATTACAGTTGAATATGAGAAAAAAAGCAGAAAATTAATCAAGCTTTTAAAAACAATTCAATCATTATTAAGACCGTTTAAAAGAGTCAATCACAGAATAAACTTTATTATAAACGGTTTGAGAAAAAGCAATTATCTGAAGCATTTTTTTGTGTCTCACCCTGACACAACAATTATCAATTTCGGATTCAGTATTTTTGACAGAGTATATCTTGCCTCAAAAAGTTCAGGGAACAAAATCATTTATGCCGAAACAAACGCTTCAAACAAATATAAAACGGAACGATTCTATGAATTGATGAGAAAAACAATAAGAAAATCAAATGCTTTTGTTTTTCAGACAAACGATGAAAAATCAGAACACGGTCTGACCGATTCAAAACAGGCTCACGTTATTCATAATCCGATTAAACCTGACCTGCCTGAGCCGTATACGGGAATCCGCAACAAAACAATCGTTAATTTCTGCCGCTTGTCAAGGCAAAAGAATCTGCTTCTTCTCATCAAAGCATTCGAAATGCTGCACACAGATTTTCCGGATTACAAGCTGGAATTATATGCCGATACATCAGACCCAGGCAATACGGAATATAGAAACGAACTTACATCATATATATCAGAAAATAATCTCGGGAATTCGGTTTTTCTTCTTCCCCCTTCATCGGATATTCACAATATCATTCTTGACTGCGCTATGTTTGTTTCATCCTCTGATTTTGAGGGAATTTCCAACTCAATGATTGAAGCAATGGCAATCGGCTTGCCGTGCATATGCACAGACTGCGACGGAGGCGGCGCAAGAGAAATGATAACGCACGGAGAAAACGGTCTGCTTGTCCCCGTCAGAGATGCCGCTGCGTTAAAAGAAGCAATGGCAAGAATGATAACCGAAGACGGTCTTGCTGAAAAATGCAGCAAAAAAGCCGCAGAAATCAGAGAAACACATTCCATCAAAAAGATATCGGAAAAATGGCTTGAAATCATAAATAATATGTAAACGGAGATAAAAAATGTTTATTCTGGAAGCAATACATAAAGCAAAAAGAAAAGTCATCAAAACATATCAAAAATATTTTACAATTGAACACCCTGAAACCTATATTCTTTCCGACAAATCCTTCATTAAGAAAATCTATAAAAAAAGAATGGGAAAAGAAATCAACCTTTCTGAACCGCAGACATTCTGTGAAAAACAGAATTGGCTGAAATTATATGACAGAAGACCCGTCTATACGATAATGGCAGATAAATATCTTGCAAGGGATTTTGTTGCTGAAAGAATCGGTGAAGAATATCTTGTCCCCTTGCTCGGAGTCTGGGATAACGCAGATGAGATAGATTTTGATGCACTTCCCGAAAAGTTTGTTCTCAAATGCAATCACAACAGCGATGTTGTAATATGCACAGATAAAGCTTCTCTTGATATTGAAAAAGTCAGAGAAAAGTTAAACGGTCAGCTTAAAGTTGATTATTCTTGTCACAAAAGAGAATGGCAATATAAAGATATTCCCAGAAAAATAATCTGCGAGAAATTTATGGAAAACACTAACGGCGAGAATTTGGTTGATTATAAACTGTTCTGTTTTGACGGTGTTCCGAAATTTATAATGGTAAACAGCAATCGTTTTGGCGAAGGCGGAGTTCATGTAGATATGTACGATATGCAATGGACTCATATGGAAATGCAGGATGGGCACTACCCGAATGCAGGAGATATTTTTTCAAGACCCGAGTGTTTTGACGAAATGTGTAAACTCGCTGAAGTATTATCCAAGGACACAACATTACTCAGGGTTGACTTTAATTATTGGGATAATAAGCTTTATTTTGGAGAATTAACTTTCTTTCATTCCGCAGGACTGGAGAGTTTTATGCCCGAAAAATGGGATGAGATTTTGGGCTCCTGGGTTAATCTTCCTTCAAAAAAAGGAGATAATTATGACTGAACAAAAATGGACAACCGTTGTTAAATCAAGCAACAGCGCATTCAATATGGATTTAAAGGGTCTTAAGAACTGCAAAGACCTTATTATGCTCTTTGTGCGCAGAACGTTTGTTGCAAAATATAAGCAGACTATTCTCGGCCCGGCATGGGCAGTTATTCAACCGTTTTTCACAACGGTTGTTTACTCCGTTTTCTTCGGAAACATTGCAGGTCTCGGTGCCTCGGGCGTTCCGAATTTCATCTTCTACCTCTCGGGAACAATTGTCTGGACTCTGTTTGCAAACTGCCTTAGTGAAACTTCACACACCTTTACAAGCAATTCCGCAATTCTGGGTAAGGTCTATTTTCCCCGTCTTGTAATGCCGATTTCAACGGCGGTTTCACAGTTTATCGGTTTCTTCATTCAATTTGCTTTTATGCTCTGCTTTATGGCGTATTATCTTATCACAGATGCAGGTCTTAAGCCTAACGTATATATTGCTATGTTTCCGATTGTGCTCATTCAGCTTGCAATCCTCGGTATGGGATTTGGTATGATTATCTCAGCTCTGACTACAAAATACCGTGACCTTGCAATGGTTGTTAGCTTCGGTGTAAGCCTCTGGTCATATTGCTCCCCCGTTGCTTATGATATGTTCAGCCGTTCACAGCTTGCTCCGGGAAGTGTTCTTTATAACGTATATATGCTCAACCCCGTAACCCCTGCAATCAACCTGTTCCGTTACGGATTTCTTGGTACCGGTGAAGTTGACTGGCTGTTTTACGGTATAAGCTGGATAACAACAGCAGTGGTTGCAGTTATCGGTGCGCTGATGTTCAGTAAATCCGAAAAAACCTTTATGGATACGGTGTGAGGTGCGATATGGAAGAATTAGCTATAAGAGTTGAACATGTTTCAAAAGAATACCGCCTTGGTGCAATCGGCGGTGCAACGCTTAAGGGTGAAATCCAGTCAAAGCTTGCAAAATTATTTCATAAAGAAGATCCGAATCTAAAAATAGGCGAAAAAGCTCACGGTAAAAACGAGCGTTTTCTTGCACTTAACGATTTATCATTTGATATCAAAAAAGGCGAAACAGTCGGTATCATCGGCAGAAACGGTGCAGGCAAATCGACAATCCTCAAGCTCATCTGCCGCGTTACTGCCCCCACGAAGGGTAATATTTATCTAAACGGCAGAATCACAAGTATGCTTGAGGTCGGAACAGGCTTCCACCCAGAGCTTACGGGCAGAGAGAACGTTTATCTTAACGGTGCAATTCTCGGTATGAGCAAGGCGGAGATCGAAAAGAAATTCGATGAAATCGTTGAATTCTCTGAGGTTGGTCAGTTTATTGACACACCCGTAAAAAGATATTCAAGCGGTATGAAGGTAAAGCTTGCCTTCGCTGTTGCATCTCACCTTGACAGTGAAATTATGATTATGGACGAAGTTCTCGCCGTCGGTGACGTTGCATTCCAGAATAAATGCATTGACAGAATGAAAAAGGTCGCCGAGGAAGAAGGCAGAACGATTCTCTATGTCAGCCACAATATGTCAACGGTAAAAAAGCTTTGTGACAGGTGTATCGTACTCTCAAACGGTACGAAAGCATTCGAAGGAGATACGGAGCAGGCAATTGCAATTTATATGAAAGACGATTTCAACGACACCGTATATTTTGATACAAAAGATTTCAAAAGGAATACCAAATGCAATCTCCGCCATCTTATAAACGGATTCAAACTGCTTGACGCCGAATCAAATCACTTCTTTTACGGTGAAAAATTCAGATTCCGTATGGATTGGCATTGCAGCAATGCAACCGACAGAGTAAAAATGAAAATTGTTGTTTCGGGCAGTGATACTGAAGGTGTAGGTGTCATTTATGCAGGCGATTTGCCTCACACTGAAGGAGACAACTGCACAGAATTCATATTTGACACTCAATACTTTGTGCCGGGACGTTATACTCTCCACTTCAAACTGTATGATGAAGATTATATCGGAAATGCAGCATATTATGATCAGGTTACGGGAATACGCTTTACCGTTGAACACGCTGACGGTGCCATTCACCTCAAGCACTGGTTCAAGGACTGGGGCAACGCTGTTCTGCCCTGCATAGAAAAAATTAACGGAGATGAATAAAATGTTTGATTTCAAAGGCGAAACATTACTTATAACAGGCGGTACGGGTTCATTCGGAAACGCCGTGCTCAACAGATTCCTCAAAACTGACATTAAGGAAATCCGAGTTTTTTCTCGTGACGAAAAAAAGCAGGACGATATGCGCCATGAATTCCAGGCTAAAATGCCCGAGGTTGCCGATAAAATCAAGTTTTATATCGGTGACGTGCGCAGCCTTGACTCCATAAAAAGCGCAATGGTGGGCGTTGACTACGTTTTCCACGCCGCCGCACTCAAGCAGGTACCCTCCTGCGAATTCTTCCCCATGGAAGCCGTTAAGACCAATGTCATCGGCACCGATAACGTACTGACCGCCGCCGTTGAAGCAGGAGTAAAATCCGTTATCTGCCTCTCAACCGATAAGGCCGCTTATCCCATCAACGCAATGGGCATCACAAAGGCTCTTGAGGAAAGAGTTGCAACCGCAAAGGCAAGAACGGTTCCTGCCGACAAAACAAAAATCTGCTGCACTCGCTACGGAAACGTGCTTTGCAGCCGCGGCTCGGTAGTCCCCCTCTGGATTGACCAGATTCAGAACGGTCTGCCCATTACCGTTACAAATCCCGATATGACACGCTTCATTATGTCACTTGAGGAAGCGGTTGACCTCGTGCTCTTCGCCTTCAAGGAGGGTGACAGCGGCGATACCTTCGTGCGCAAAGCACCTGCCTGCACGATTCAGACTCAGGCTGAAGCCG
This sequence comes from Acutalibacteraceae bacterium, assembly GCA_045592085.1. Lineage (GTDB taxonomy): Bacteria > Bacillota > Clostridia > Oscillospirales > Acutalibacteraceae > CAG-177. Next base: position 18,271 of record JAZNUD010000084.1, read on the forward strand.
TATGCGAGCTTTTCGGCGGCAAGAAAGAGGATATCAAGGTCATCGGTATCCGTCACGGCGAAAAGATGTATGAAACGCTTCTCACCAACGAGGAATGCGCAAAAGCAGAGGATATGGGCGATTTCTTCCGTGTGCCTGCAGATAACAGAAGCCTCAACTACGATAAATACTTCTCCGACGGCGATAAGGAACGCTCAACCCTCACTGAATTCAACAGCAATAACACCGAAATTCTCAACGTTGAGCAGGTCAAGGCAAAGCTCCTTGAGCTTCCCTATATCAGAGAAAGACTTGCAGAATTCGGTTTATAAGGTGATATTATGAAATACAACGTTAATTTTAAAAACAACGGCAAGCTCAAATTACTCATAATCGTCGGCACAAGACCCGAAATCATCCGTCTTTCCGAGGTCATCAAAAAGTGCCGCAAGCATTTTGATACCGTTCTTGCTCATACGGGTCAAAATTACGATTACACCCTCAACGGCATTTTCTTTGAGGACTTGTGTCTTGACGTGCCCGAGGTTTATCTCGACTGCGTGGGTGAGAATCTCGGCAGGACTGTCGGCAACATTATCGCAGCATCCTATGAGCTTATGGAGGAAATAAACCCCGATGCCCTGCTTGTGCTCGGTGATACAAACAGCTGTCTTTCCGCAATCAGCGCAAAGAGACTGCACATCCCCGTTTTCCATATGGAAGCAGGCAACCGCTGTAAGGACGAGTGTCTGCCCGAGGAAACAAACAGAAGAATCGTTGACATCATCTCCGACGTCAACATAGCCTATTCCGAGCACGCAAGAAGATACCTTGCCGAATGCGGTCTGCCCAAGGAACGTACCTACGTTTCAGGCTCACCGATGGCAGAGGTACTTGACGCAAATCTCGATAAGATTCTCGGCAGCGATATTCTTGAAAAGCTCTGTCTTGAAGAGAAAAAATATATCCTCCTCTCGGCACACAGAGAAGAAAACATCGATACAGATAAAAACTTCCTCTCTCTTTTCGGTGCACTCAACAAGCTTGCGGAGAAATACGATATGCCGATTCTCTATTCCTGCCATCCCCGCTCAAGAAAGAGGCTTGAAAAATCCGATATCGTGCTCGATAAAAGAATCATTATGCACGAGCCACTCGGTTTTACGGACTATAACCGACTTCAGCTCGGTGCCTTCGCCGTTGTTTCCGACAGCGGCACTCTCCCCGAGGAAAGCAGCTTTTACTTAAGCATCGGCAGACCCTTCCCTGCGGTCTGCATCAGAACATCAACCGAGCGTCCCGAGGCACTCGATAAGGGCTGCTTCGTGCTTGCAGGCATTGACGAAAACGGTCTGCTTCAGGCGGTTGAAACCGCAGTTGAGCTTGCAAAGGATGCCGATTCGGCTCTCCCCGTCCCCGATTATACAGACAAAAACGTATCCGACAAAATCGTAAGACTCATTCAGAGCTATACGGGAATTGTCAACAAAATGGTTTGGAGAAAGTTTTAATGAATATTCTTGTCACAGGTGCAAAGGGCTTTGCAGGCAGAAATCTGGTTGCAAACCTCCGCAATATAAAAGAAGGCAAAAACAGAACAAGACCCGATATTTCTATCGGTGAAATCTTTGAATACGATATTGATTCAACCGCAGAGGATTTGCGTGAATATTGCTCAAAGGCGGACTTCGTTTTTCACCTTGCAGGCATAAACAGACCGAAGGATGCAAGCGAATTTTCAGGCAATTACGGCATTCTCGGAGCTATGCTTGACACGCTGAAGGAATGCAAAAACATCTGCCCCGTTATGCTTTCTTCATCGGTGCAGGCAACGCTTGAGGGCAGATTTGCAGGCTCGGAATACGGCAAGAGCAAGCTCGAAGCGGAAAATATCCTTTTCGCCTACGGCAAAGAAACGGGAGCAAGGGCTCTTGTTTACCGTCTGCCCAACCTTTTCGGTAAGTGGTGCAGACCGAATTACAATTCCGCTGTTGCAACCTTCTGCAACAATATTGCAAAGGATTTGCCGATAACCGTCAACGACCCCTCGGTTGAGCTTGAGCTTCTGTATATTGACGACTTCGTTGAAGAAATGCTCAATGCACTTGAAAGCAAAGAGACGAAAAACGGCGATTTCTGCGCATTTTCCGTTACTCACAGGGTAACCCTCGGTGAAATCGTTGAGCTTCTTGAGGCTTTCAGGGCACAGAGTCAGACGCTCGTTATGCCCGAAATCCCCGATAATTCATTCGCAAAAAAGCTCTATTCAACCTATCTTTCCTATCTTCCCGAAGAAAAGGTAAGCATTCCGCTTAAGATGAATTGCGATGCCAGAGGAAGCTTCACCGAGATTTTAAAGACCGTGAACTGCGGTCAGTTTTCGGTCAACGTGAGCAACCCCGGAATCACAAAGGGTCAGCATTGGCACAATACAAAGTGGGAATTTTTCATTGTTGTTTCGGGTGAAGCGCTCATTCAGCAAAGAGAAATCGGCTCGGATAAGGTGCTGGAATTCAAAGTTTCGGGCGATAAACCCGAGGCAGTGCATATGCTCCCCGGCTTTACCCATAACATTATCAATCTTTCCGAAACGGAAAAACTCGTTACGCTTATGTGGGCAAACGAACAGTTTGACCCCGCAAAACCCGATACATTTTTTGAAGTTGTGTGAAATAAATGAGTATCAAGAATGCCGAATTAAGAGAATACGAAAGGATTTTGCTGGACATTCTGTCCGACAATCTGTTCAGTACGGGGCGCAAGGCTGATTTGGATGAAAACAGCCTGAATGCGGTCTGGTGCGAAGCATACGCTCAAGCCGTTACACTGATGGCATTTCACAATTCGGATTATAAAATTCTCAAAAAAGAGCAAGGCGACTATATAAGAAACAAGCTCACCAGAACTCTTACAGACAATGCGAAGGTTGATTTTGAGCACGTGCGCATTTGCTCGATTATGAAAAAGGCAGGCATCCGATGCACGATTCTCAAGGGCTTTGCCTCCGCTCTCTATTATCCCGACCCGCTTATGCGTTCAATGGGCGACGTTGATTTTCTTGTCGATACGGATGACTTTGAAGCTGCAAGCCGTGTCCTTGCGGAAAACGGATACACTTCAACGGGCAAAAATCACGACGTGCACGACGTTTACATCGGCAAGGTCTGCAGATGCGAAATGCATTTCCAGCCCTCGGGAATTCCCGAAGGCAAGGCAGGCGTAAAGGTGAGAAAGTATCTCTCGGGACTTCTTGAAGATTCGCAGACCGTGCAGACGGAGCTCGGCGAAATCACCGTCCCCTCCGTTTTCCACCACGGACTCATCATCCTTCTGCATATGTGCCATCACCTGACGGGTGACGGTCTGGGGCTTCGTCATCTGTGCGACTGGGCGGTATTCCTCGGTAAAATCGGTGAAAAGGCTTTTCTTGAAACCTTTGAAAAAGCCTTCAGGGATATCGGACTCTGGGATTTCGCAAAAATAATGACCTTTATTTCCTGCGAGTATCTCGGTCTGTCGGATATGGAATGGGCAAAGGATGCCGACAAAAAGCTTGCTGATTATATCCTCATCGATATCATTATCGGCGGCAACTTCGGCCAGAAAAAGGCTGATCGAAGCCACGAACATCTTCTGATATCAAGCAAAAACGAAAAGAAAAAATCAATGCTCGGGCAGTTTTTCACCTCTGCCAACAGCATCGTTTACAATAACTGGAAGGCGGCAAGAAAATTTAAAATTCTTCTCCCCTTCGGATGGATTTTCTTCGGCGGAAGGTATATCATTCGCTCAATTCTCGGCAAACGTCCGAAGGTACGCCCGAAAAAGGTTGCAAAAGAGGCTTCGGAGAGAATCGACATTTACTCCCGTCTTAACCTCTTTGAAAGCCAAAAAAATCGCTGAAAGGCAGTGTGATTGATACGGAAACACAGAAGAAAAAGAAAAAGGGCCTCAAAGCAGTGATAATCATTCTCATCCTGCTTCTTGCCCTCCTGCTCTCGGGATTTCTGGTTGCAAACCATTTCCTCGGAAAAATCAACAGAGTCACCGATAACAGCATAATCCCTGCCGAAAACGAGTTTTTCGACACTGACGTTGACGACGGCTCACTTGAAAAGCTCGACCCCAACAGCATCATCTGGGACGGTGACCGCTACAAAGGCTCCGACGAGCATCTTATCAACATTCTGCTTGTCGGTCAGGACAGACGTCCCGGCGAAGGCAGACAGAGGTCGGACACAATGATTCTCTGCAGCTTCAATCCCAAGACCAACGAGCTTTCGATGATATCCTTCCTGCGTGACCTTTACGTGCAGATTCCGGGATATTCCGATAACCGAATGAACGCCGCTTACGTTTTCGGCGGATTCCCCCTGCTTAAAGCAACACTCTATCAGAATTTCGGCGTTACGGTTGACGGCTGCTTTGAGGTTGATTTCAGCGGCTTTAAGAGAATTATCGACATTGTCGGCGGCGTTGATATTTATCTCACTGCCGCAGAGGCAAAAATTGTCGGCGACGGTGCAAAGGAAGGTATGAATCATCTTGACGGCGACCACGCGCTGATTTATTCACGCATCAGAAAAATCGACAGCGACTTCCAGAGAACTTCAAGGCAGAGAAAGGTTCTCACCGCAATCTTCAATGACGTCAAGAGCTGCAGCGTTTCCGAGCTTCTCGACCTTGTCAATGAGATTCTGCCGATTCTCACAACCGATATGAGTAACGGTAACATTATGTCCCTTGCGGTCAAATATGCCCCTGCCGTTGCAAGTCTTAACCTCGAAACCCACAGCGTCCCCTCGGACGGAAACTTTAAACACGCAATGATAAGAGGTATGGCGGTCAAAGTCCCCGACCTTTATCTCAATAAGAAAAAGATTTTTGAAGAATATCTTCCGATGTGAAACAGAAGGTGACAATTTTGAATAAATCACTACTTAAATATGAATTGGACAGTTTTATTTATCGTGTTTCTGATCATATGCCCAAAAGATTCTATAAAAGAACTCATTACGGCGAAAGAAACTTTCTGTCAATCGAAGAAGGCAGAAAAAATATAATATCTCTTGTCGATTCCGGTAAGCCGTTTATGATCGGAAGATACGGAACAAGCGAAGGCAGAGCTCTTGCTGAATATTTCGAAATCAAATACGGTCACAGAAAAGACTATCTTCCCCGAACAAAAAAATTTCTCTGCTGTAATGCGGGATTTTTTCCGGACGATTCCGAATCAATAAACAGATGGGCTGAGTTGATGTCAGACCTCTCTCCTGAATGTGATATTCTCGGCGTTATGAACTTTTATTGTGAGGGTTGGATTGTTGAAAATCTTTGTCCGAATGCAATTCTGATGCCGAATGGCGGTATAGGCTCCGGAAGAAACGGTTATACGCATTGCCTTAAAGATAAGAAAATTCTGGTTATTCATCCGTTGAGCCATACTATAGAATCACAGTATTTCAATAAGCGAGAGTTGATTTTTCCGAACTCCGAAACTCTTCCGAAATTTGATTTGCAAACAATTAAAGCCGTCAACACACAGGCAGACGAAACGGATTCAAGGTTTTCTACATGGTTTGATGCTCTTGATTATATGACTGACGAGGCGGCAAAAAAGGATTTTGACATTGCTCTTGTCGGTTGCGGTGCATACGGATTCCCTCTGGCGGCAAGAATTAAACAGATGGGGAAATCGGCAATACATATGGGCGGCGCTTTACAGACATTGTTTGGCATAAAAAGTGCACGCGGTGATAAAAACGCTTCAATTAATAAAGATTACAACGATGCGTGGGTTTATCCTGACGAAAAAGATAAACCAAAAGGTTTCGAAAAAGTTGAAGGCGGATGCTATTGGGCGCCTGAAAAATAATGAAAGCACTCCATAAATCAATAATTATGGAGCGCAACAATAAGAAGTATGGCAGTCAAAGTCCCCAACCTCTATCTCAATAAGAAAAAGATTTTGAAGATTATCTTCTGATGTGAAAAGAGTGATATGAAATGAAAAACAACGAAGTAACAATTCTTGTTAATTCTTGTGATTTATATGAAGATACCTGGTATCCCTTCTTCAAGTTGTTTCAGATACAATGGCCTGATTGCCCTTACAGAATTGTCCTTAATACCGAAACTAAAAAATACGATTGTCCGTTTATGAACGTTGAAACAATCAATTCGGGCAGCGACCTCTCCTGGACGGCAAGGTTAAGATACGCACTCAATCAGATTGACAGCGAATTCGTGCTGTTTTTTCTTGAGGATTTCTTTCTGATGGAAAAAGTTGATGATGAATTGTTTTTTCAAGCTGTTGATTTGATAAAAAGCAATCCCAAAATCGGTAGAATCAATTTTATGAGGAAACGTCTGGATGATGTATTTACATATGTACCCAATGAGGTTTGCTACTTTAAGAAAATTGACAAAAAAGGTAAAAGAAGAACAGATGTTATTATTTCTCTTTGGCGAAAAGATTATTTTTTAAAACTGCTTTATAAAGATGAAAACCCGTGGCAATATGAAATCGAATCTGATATACGTTCAAAGTATGCCGGTTATGATATCTATACCCAACGATATGCTGTTTCATCTCCAGTATTTCATTACTGTATGAATCCTGCAGACGGAATTGGAATAACAGCCGGAAAATGGCTCAAGGGTAACAGGTTGCTTTTTGAAAAATACGGTATTGAAAACGTAAATTTTGAAAACCTGGGTCTTTTTAATAAAGAAGTAAATTATGATGAGTTGAATCAAGAAAAGCAAAATAACCTTATAAATTCATTAAAAGGATTTGCCAAATTTAAGGAATTGGTTTATATTTCAATTCGTAAATTCAAAAAAAGAACAAAACTAATCGGCATAAAAGAACTAAAGAAACACATCAAGTATTGGTGGTACTATAAAAATTTAAAATAGCATTATGCCCTTTCAGTCACAAAGCCGACTCACCTTGACAGGTGAATCGGCTTTTATAATTATAGCCCGAGAGGCTAATTCGTTTTATTATTAATCCTTTGACATATAGCTATAGTTTTTCTTGATTATTTTCAAGAGTTTTTTCATTAAGCTTCCTTTCATCAGCTTTGATTCATATTTCAGCAAAGCAAAACCTATCTTATTTGTTGAGGTGCGAATCAATATGCTGTATATGCAACACATAAAATTTGTGTAGAGTGTAATTGCAATATCCTTTTTATTGAATCCCTCGTGCTTCTTGAACGGAAGAACATCAATATTCTGAAGCTTTCGTATTTCTTCTTTCGCCTTGTCAAAAGGAATGCCCGCTATAACATCAAGAATATATTGAACGTCATCCAAAATATATTTTATCGATCTAAAGCGTTTCTTTTCTTCTTTATCGTAAAACGATTTTATCACTTCAATTACTGTTATGTGAGAATCGATGTATTTGATTTTACTCTCATAACTTTTATTTCGCATTGCTGAACCAGAATGAATTCTGTAAAAATAACCAAGCTTATCAAAAATTGCAACTTTGGGTTTATATACAAAAAGCATATAATTGAATAAAGAATCTTCCCCGTAAGCTATTTTTTTATGAAAGCGAAGCTTATGTGATTCTATATAATCCTTTTGGATAAGTCTCCTGGTTATACAATCATTTTGAATAGCTTGGTTGGGGCGTAAGTTTCCGTTTTTATGCTGTTCCAATTCATCTGCAGATAATGATTCTGTAAAAGCATATGCCCCAAAAAGCACCATATCGTAATCTTTACAGTAATATTTCTCATAAAGCTCTTTTAGAAATCCGTCAGGAATATAATCATCCGCATCAATAAACCAAATATATTCGCCTTTAGCTGTCTCGATGCCTATATTTCTTGCTGTAGATACCCCTTTATTGCTCTGATTGACTACAACAACATTATTGTATTTCTTTTCATAGTTTAAAAGGATTTCCAAGCTGCTGTCCGTTGATCCGTCATTGACACAAATAATTTCATATTGATCAGACGGGAAATCCTGATTCACACAAGAATCCAGGCACTCCTGCAGGTATTTTTCCGCATTGTAAATAGGAATAACAATGCTTAAAAACAAAGAATTGCAGTTCATTGCAATCGCCCCTCCTATTGTTATACCAGCAGGTTGCTTTCCTCAAGCTGATGAAGAAAATCTTTTAAATCCGCTGCGGCTTCTTCCTTTGAAACCGTGTAATTTGCCAGCATTGCGTCAAGCAATTCCTCAAAGGATTTTTCGCTTCGGAGCTGCTCCCACAAAAATTTGCTGACGGGATTCAGAATAACAATATTTGCTCCGCACGAGGAATCAACAGGCACGGCAATAAATTCGCCCGCAATCTCCCTGACAACAAAGCCCTGTTTTACGGTAAACTTTCTGTTTTCCATCTCTTTCTCTCCAAAATCACTTATAAAATTCTTTATACCATTCTGCGAATTTGCGCAGACCGTCACGCAATGAGGTTGACGGCTTGAAGCCGAAATCTCTCTCAAGCGCCGAAGTATCGGCGTAGGTTACGGGTACGTCGCCTGCCTGCATCGGCACAAGCTGCTTATGCGCCTCAAAATCATAATCCTCGGGCAAAACGCCTGCTCTGATAAGCTCCTGCTGAAGAATATCAACGAAATCGAGCAGGTTTTCGGGGCTGTTGTTGCCGATGTTATAAACTCTGTAAGGCGGAATCGGCAGACCGTCCTCGCCGTTTTCCTTTTCGGGTGCGCACTGCATAATGCGTCTGACGCCCTCAACGATATCATCGACAAAAGTAAAATCCCTTTTGCAGTTTCCGAAATTGAAAATCTGAATCGTATCACCGTTTCTCAGCTTGTTGGTGAAGCCGAAATACGCCATATCGGGTCTACCTGCAGGACCGTAAACGGTAAAAAAGCGAAGTCCCGTCGAAGGAATATTATAGAGCTTTGAGTAAGCGTGCGCCATAAGCTCATTGCTCTTTTTCGTTGCCGCATAAAGACTGACGGGATTGTCAACCTTATCGTCGGTGCTGTAGGGAATCTTTTTGTTTGAGCCGTAAACCGATGACGAAGAAGCATAAACAAGATGCTCAACGGGGTGATTGCGGCACGCCTCAAGAATATTATAAAAGCCGATAACGTTGCTCTCGATATAAACGTCGGGATTGGTTATTGAATAACGCACGCCTGCCTGCGCGGCAAGATTAACAACAACGTCAAAGCCGTATTCTTCAAAGCATTTGTCGATAAGTGCTCTGTCCGCAATGCTTCCCTTAATAAAAACCCATTCGCAGGAGGGGTTGGCAGCAGCGGTTTTTTCAATTTCACCGAGTCTGTATTCCTTTATCGAAACGTCGTAATAATCATTCATATTGTCGATGCCGACAACTCTGATTCCGTCAACGCTTTTCAGCAGCTCGGTAACGAGATTCGAGCCGATAAAGCCTGCCGCACCCGTTACAAGCACGGTTTTGCCGCTGAGATTCACGTTGGGTTTGAGCATAATAATCACCTGCCGAAAATTTCTGCATATATTATTATATTTTATTTATTATAAAAAATCAAGATAATCCGTAACATAAAGCCTGTTTAACATACATAAATATTCTTTAAAGAATATATTGCAAAAAAGAAAATTCCGATGTATAATTATACCACAAACTAAAAGGAGGATTTCGTATGAACTCTGTTAAAAAGTACGTTGCGGAATTCATCGGCACATTCGTGCTTGTGTTTTTCGCTTGCGGCACAGCGGCTGTTACAGGCTGCAAAAGCGGTGAAATCAACGCCGCTTACTTTATGACCGCCCTTGCATTCGGTCTTGTCATCGTTGCAATGGCTTACTCAATCGGCAACGTTTCAGGCTGCCATATCAACCCTGCCGTTTCAATTGCAATGCTTGTGAGCAAAAAACTCAGCATTGCTGATTTCATCGGCTACATCGTTGCTCAGTTTGCAGGTGCAATCGCAGGTGCAGCCGCTCTTATGGGCGTTATCGGCAAGGATATGGGTCTGGGCACAAACGCTCTCTATCAGGGCGATATTGTTAAGTCCCTCATTATTGAGGTTATCCTCACCTTCGTTTTCGTTATTGCCATTCTCGGCGTAACCTCCAAGGTTGAAAACGGCGCAGTTGCAGGCATCGTTATCGGCCTTACGCTCACACTCGTTCACATCCTCGGTATCTTCTTCACTGGCACTTCGGTTAACCCTGCAAGAAGCTTCGGACCTGCTCTCTTTATGGGCGGCGATGCTCTCAGCTGCGTTTGGGTATTCATCGTTGCTCCCCTTGTCGGCGGTGTTCTTGCCGCACTTGTTTACAAGTTTCTTGACGGCAAAAAGGCTTGATAATCGCAACCAATAACATATGACCGATACCTCATCACGGTATCGGTCATTTTTTTAATCTTTTTTAATTTTTTTGATTTCGCGTTTCGCCTTTTCCTCAATTTTTTCCATTTTTTTTGCGAATTTTTCCTGCATTTTTTCCTGTTCCTTGCGAAGCCTTTCCTGCTCTTTATCAAATTTCTTTTCGAGTCTGTCAAGGTCCTCACTGAACTTGCTGTAGGTTTCTTCCTCTGCCTTACGCTCCTTCTCATCAAGCTCTCTCGCCTGCATCCATTCAACCGTTTCACGCAATGATTTTTCAAGCGTTCTCGGCTCATAACCGAGGTCAATCTTTGCCTTGAATCGGGAGAAATTGCAGTTTTCGCAAAGCTTGCGCACCGAATATTCATTGAGAAGCGGAGGCAGCTTGAGTGCATCAAACACCTTCTCAATCTCGGGCAGAAGCTTCATAAGCATTGATTTTTTCAGCTTGATTTTCGGAGGCTTTCTGTCGCAAACGTATGCAAGAGTTCTGATAAACTCATCAAGCGTGTGAGCATATCCGCTGAGGATATAGCACTCGCCGTTACCGCCCTTTTCTGCGGCGGCAACCATACCCTTCGCAACGTCACGCACGTCAACGAAGTTATATCCGCCGAAATCCATTGTTACGGGAAAAAGACCCTTGAGATAAAGGTTGAGCATCGTGCCGACACTTGACGTATTGTTGTTATCGTAAGGTCCGATGCAGCAGCTCGGATGAACGACGCAGACCTTGAGACTGTCATCCGCACTGTCAAGCACGTACTGCGTTGCGGCTGCCTTTGACTTTGCGTAAGCACCCTCAAGCAAATCGGGGTCAAAGGAATCCGCCTCCCTGATAACGTTCACATCGTCGCTTGCAGGAATCGCATCAACGGACGAGCAATAAACCAGAGTTTTAACTCCGCATTTCTTGCACGCGGCAACAACGTTTTTTGTGCCTTCATAGTTGACCGCCCAGACCTGCTCATCCTTTGTGCCCGTGATATCAACGATACCTGCAACGTGATAAACAGTATCCGCACCCTGAAACGCCTCCTCAAGCTGCTCGGGGCTTGTGATATCACCCATAAATTTTTCGCACTCAATGCCGTCGAAATACGGACTGTCCGTGCGCAGAAGCAGGCGCATTCTCTCGCCCCTTGCTTCAAGCTCCTTTACCAGCGCAAAACCAACGTATCCCTTGCCTCCGGTAATAACGTTAAGTTTTTCATTCATTTTCGTCCCCTCTTTTTTTCTTAATTATATTAAGAATTTATTAAATTTTACCATTTTTGTCACTGTTTGTCAAATAACAAAAGGATTACAACATTTGCATTGACATTTTTTTGCCGATGGTGTAGAATAGCTATGTTTATAATTTATTATTTAAAAGAGGTTTTTAGCAATGAAAATTGATAAGCTTTGCGGCGAAAGATTCAAAGAAAAGCCCTCGGATTGCGTCATTGACAGCCACGCTCTGATGCTCAGAGGCGGATATATGAAGGGCGTTGCAAACGGCATTTATTCATCATTTATGCCCCTTCGCAGAATCACAAGAAAAATCGAAAACATCATCAGAGAAGAAATGGATGCTATCGACGGTCAGGAGGTACAGTTCCCCGTTGTTATGCCCGCATCTCTCTGGAGTGAAAGCGGCAGATACGAAAGCATCGGCAGCGAGCTGATGAGAATGAAGGACAGAAACGATGCTCCCATGGTTCTCGGTATGACTCACGAGGAAGCCGCCGTTCAGCTTGTCCGCGAATACGCAAATACCTACACCAGATATCCCTTTATGATTTATCAGGTGCAGACAAAATTCCGTGACGAAGCAAGACCCAGAGGCGGTCTCATCAGAGTCCGTGAATTCACAATGAAGGATGCTTATTCCTTCCACACCTCGCAGGAGGATCTTGAAAGATACTACGACATCTGCTACAAGGCATATGAACGAATTTTTGCAAGAGCAGGTATCCCCGAGGTTATCACCGTTGCATCCGACAGCGGTATGATGGGCGGCAGCGTTTCGCACGAATATATGCTTCTCTCCCCCGTTGGCGAGGATTCGATTGCAGTTTGCTCCGAATGCGATTACAGAGCAAATATGGAAGCTGCCGAAAGCATTATCGTTAATGAAATCAGCGGCGAAAGCAAGGCTCTCGAGCTTGTTTATACTCCCGATATCCACACAATCGAGGATATCTGCAACTTCCTCAAAACTCCTCTCGAGGAATCCTGCAAGGCGGTTGTTTATCAGAAGAATATGACCGACGAATACGTTGTAATCTTTGTTCGCGGTGACCTTGATATCAACGAAACAAAGCTCACAAACTATCTCGGCGAAGCAGTTCATCCTGCAGTTATCACTGATGATTGCGGACTTTTCGCAGGCTTCATCGGCCCCGTAGGTATGGACAGAGAAAAGTTCACCGTACTCTTCGATTCTTCACTCAAAAATACCCACAACCTTTCCTGCGGTGCAAATCAGCTTGACCACCACTATACGGGTCTTTGCATCAGCCGTGATATCGGTGACGTTGAATACATCGACCTTGCAAAAATCAAGGAAGGCGGCATCTGCCCCAAGTGCGGCAAGCCCTCCATCACGGTTTCAAGAGGTATCGAGGTCGGCAACATCTTCCAGCTCGGCACAAAATACACAAAGTCAATGGGTATGCAGTATCTTGACAGCGAAGGCAACCTCCAGTATCCCATCATGGGCTGCTACGGCATCGGCGTAGGCAGACTTGCCGCATCCGTTTGCGAAGCACACCACGATGAATACGGCCCCATCTGGCCTATGAGCATCGCACCCTGGCACGTTCAGATTTGCTGCCTGAGAGCCGATGATGAGGAATGCAAGGGCGTTTCCGATTCACTTTATCAGCAGATGCTTGATGAAAGAATGGAAGTTATCTATGACGACAGAAACATTCGTCCCGGCGCAATGTTCTCGGATGCTGACCTTCTCGGCGTACCCGTCAGAGTTATCGTCAGCCCCAGAAACCTCAAGGAAGGCGTTTGCGAAATCGTCACAAGAGATAAAAAAATCAGCCTCAAGGTTGAGACCGATAAGGTTATCGAAACCGTCAAGGGCATCATCGAAGAAGGACTTAAGTTCTGATTATAATAACGAAGGAGCTGTTTCAACAGCTCCTTTTTTTACAATTCAGATGTGGGCAACGCCCACCCTTAACTATTTACTCTTCACTTTTCACTATTCACTAAAAAAGGGGTTGCAAACGCAACCCCATAATTTTTTATCTCTGTACTCTGCCTGAGCCGTCGCCGCCTGCAAGCTTTTCAACTTCCTTGACGCTGACTCTGTTAAAGTCACCTTCAACCGAATGCTTGAGTGCTGATGCCGCAACCGCAAATTCAATTGCAGACTGCGAATCCTTACCGCTGAGAAGAGCGTAAATCAGACCGCCGCCGAAGCTGTCGCCGCCGCCGACTCTGTCAACGATATGCAGATGGTATTCTTTTGAGAAACAGTAATTCTCGCCGTCATAGAGCATTGCCGCCCAATCATTATCGTTTGCAGAAATCGATGAACGAAGAGTAATCGCAACCTTCTCAAAGCCGAATTTATCGGCAAGCTGCTTTGCAACGCATTTGTAGCCGTCTTTATTGAGCTTTCCGCCGTAGATATCGGTGTTTTCAGCCTCAATGCCGAAAACGTCCTTTGCATCCTCCTCGTTGGAAATGCAAACGTCAACGTATTTGCAAAGCTCCGTCATTGCTTCTCTCGCCTCTGCTCTTGTCCAGAGCTTACCTCTGTAGTTGAGGTCGCAGGAAATCTTGACGCCCTTTGCCTTTGCGGCAATACAAGCCTGCTTGCAGATTTCAACAAGGTTTGCGCCGAGTGCGGGAGTGATGCCCGTGAAATGGAACCAATCCGCACCTTCAAAAATCGAATCCCAATCGAAATCGGAGGGCTGTGCCTCCTGAATAGCGGAATGCGCTCTGTCATAGATGCAGACCGAGCCTCTCTGTGAAGCACCCTTTTCAAGGAAATAGATGCCTACTCTGTCGCCGCCTCTGACGATTTTGCTTGTGTCAACGCCGAAATAGCGAAGTGAATTGACAGCCGCCTGACCGATTGCGTGGTCGGGAAGCTTCGTAACGTAAACGGAATCCATACCGAAATTTGCAAGAGAAACAGAAACGTTTGCCTCACCGCCGCCGAAGGTAGCCTGAAGCTGGTCATCCTGGAAGAAACGGTAATATCCGTTGGGTGCAAGGCGAAGCATAATTTCGCCGAAAGTAATAATTCTTGCCATTATCCTCTTGCCTCCTTGACGATTTCAACCGATTTTTTGCAAAGGTCGATGATTTCATCCCATTTCTGATTGTCGATAAGGTCTGCGGTTACCATATATGAGCCGCCGCAAGCCGCAATAACGGGGCAGGAAAGATATTCGCCGAGATTCTTGAGCGAAATGCCGCCCGTGGGCATAACCTTGAACATCGGGAAGGGAGCGCTCATAGCCTTGATTTTTGCAAGACCGCCCGACTGCTCTGCAGGGAAGAATTTGAGCACGTCAAGACCGAGTCTGTATGCTGTGTGGTAATCTGTGGGTGTGGTACAGCCTGCATAGATGGGAACGTTTTTGCTCTGACAGTATTTAACGATTTCCTCGTCAAGACCGGGAGTAACGATAAACTTTGCGCCTGCCTCGATTGCCTCGTCAACCTGCTCGGTTGAAAGTACTGTGCCTGCACCGACAAGCATTTCGGGAACGTTTTCGCTCATAAGCTTAATTGCCGTTGCCGCACCTGCCGCACGGAAGGTTACCTCTGCAACGGGTACACCGCCCTCAACGAGAGCCTTTGCAAGAGCAACGGAATCTCTTTCGGGATTGTTGAGCTTGATAACCGGTACAACGCCGATTGACATAATTTTTTCTGAAATTGCGTTCATAATATTCTCCTTATATTTCTGCTGAATCTCCGGGCAGATAATATCCGCCCTTGCTGACAATATCGGGTAAGGGCAGAGCCCTTCCGAAACTATTCACTTTTCACTATTCGCTTTTCACTTAACAAGTGCCTTCTCGCAAGCCTCGAAAAGACCGTTGATATAAGTTGCTCCGAGTGCTCTGTCATAGAGGCCGTAGCCGGGCTTGCCCGTTTCGCCCCATATCATTCTGCCGTGGTCGGGTCTTACGTAGCCGTCGAAGCCCGTTTCAACAAGAGCTCTTGTGACCTCGTACATATCAATGCTGCCGCATTTTGAAAGATGGCCCTGCTCCTCAAAGCTGCCGTCGGGAAGAATGAGCACGTTTCTCATATGCATAAATGCGATTCTGTCAGCCGCACTGTATTTACGCACCATTGCGACGGTATCGTTTGAAGCCGCACAGCCGAGCGAGCCTGTGCAAAGGCAAAGGCTGTTTGCAGGCGAATCAACGATTGCGAGCATTCTGTCAAGATTCTCTTCGCACGTGATGATTCTCGGCAGACCGAAAATCGGATAAGGCGGGTCGTCGGGATGAATCGCCATTCTCACGCCACATTCCTCGGCAACGGGAATCACTTTCTTGAGGAATCTTTCGAGGTTTGCCCAGAGTCCCTCTTCACCGATTTCGCCGTAAGCGTTGATAAGCTCCCTGACCTCGTCCTGAGTGTAGCTTGAATCCCAGGCGGGAAGGTGAATATCGTCTTTAAGAGGGTCAAGGCCCTTCATCTGCTCCCAATACATAACAAGGCTTGTTGAGCCGTCGGGAGCTTTTTTGTCAAGCTGTGTGCGTGTCCAGTCAAAGACGGGCATAAAGTTATAAGTAACACATTTAACGCCGTACTTTGCACAGCGGCGGATATTTTCGCAATAAACGTCGATAAGATGCTCAACCTCTCCCCTGCCGAGCTTGATATCCTCGTGCACGGGAATGGACTCAACAACGTCGAAAACAAGGCCGTTTTCCTTGCACTGATTCGCCATCTTCTCAATGCTTTCCTCGGGCCAGACCTCGCCGGGCTTAACGTCGTAAACTGCACTGACTATGCTGTGCATATTAGGAATCTGGCGGATATATTCAAGTGAAATGGGGTCGGATTCGCCATACCAGCGGAATGACATTTTCATAATCTTTTCCTCCTGAAATAATCTGCAACGGCTCATATGCCGTTTTATGACAGTTTAATTATATCACGGATTAATTACAATATCAATGTAATATTATTTAAAAATACGGGATTTTACGGTTTATTTGTTCACAAACATATTATTGATTCGCACAGAAAACGGTGATATAATAAGGAAAAAGGAGGAATAACGATGATTGATTTTCAGAATCCCGAAATGATAAGACTGCATGAAACAAAGGATGATTTCGCAAAAATAATTAACCCCATCCTCGTTGACGGTGAGGAAATCTCCGTTGCATATAAATCAGTGCGTGACGGCGTTGTATTCACAAACAAGAGAATGATTGTCATCAGTGTTCAGGGCGTTACGGGCAAAAAGAAAAACATTACCTCTCTGCCCTATAACAGAATCCAGACCTTCTCGGTTGAGACCTCGGGCGTTTTCGACCTTGATACGGAGCTTGAGCTGTGGTTCAGCGGACTCGGAAAGGTTCTGCTTGAATTCTCGGGTCACACCGACGTAAAAAAGGTCTGCAAGCTTATCAGCACCCACGCATTATAATAAACAAAAAAATTACCGACCCGCTTTGTGCGAGTCGGTTTTTTGATTAATCCCATTCGGCACCCGTAACGGTATCCATATCAATACCCTTGGTTTCACCGACGTTTCTGAAAAGAACGGCAAGGGCTGAAACAAATCCGGGCACAAGCATACAAAGCGTTGCAGTGCCGATAAGACCGTTGCCGAGCTTGATTGCGCAGAGCGTTCCGATGGCAAGCGAAAGTCCGTATCCGACAGCCGTAACGATATACTGCGCCGAGATTGCGGAGGAACGCAGATTCGTGGGTGCGGATTCGCCTATCATCATAATCAGCACGTCATTAATCGAATAATAGCTGCCGACGAAAACACCGCAGAGGAAGCCTGCAACAGACGGATTGAGTCCGTTTTTCGCACCGATTGTAAAGCCGAGGAAGCCGACAAGACAATTGAACGCAGTGATAATTGCGGCAAATTTCCTGCCCTTCCAGTCGCAGATGAAGCCCATAATAACCTGCGCAGCCGCAGAGCCTATCGGGAAAAGAACAAGTGCCGTTGTCACTGCATCGAGGGGCGAAGCAATTGCGCTGTCCTGATATCCGTAGGTAAGAATCGGCTCAAAGTTGATGCTCGCATAGAAACCGAGGTTTGCAAGGGCAGAAACAACGTAAAGCCAGCGAAGCTGCTTGTGCGAAACCGCAAATTTCAGCGCAGGAATCAGACCGCCCTGCTTACTTTCCGCCTTTTTGCTCTTTTCAAGAGCAAGTCTTTCTTCATCGGACATTTTCAGATAGCTGAGCTTCGATTCAATAAACGAAGGTGTTTCACGTGCTCCGAGCAGCGCAATGAAGCTGACAACGAGACCGACGACGGCAGGGATGAAATAAACCATTCTCCAGCCGTATGAATCGCCTGCGGTGCTGATGAGCCATCTTCTGAGAAGCGGCACAAGCATAACGCCCATATTCGCAAAGAATTTGATGGTTGAATAGATTCTCGCCCTGTGCTTTGACGGCGAGGATTCCATAATATAAACCACGTGCATATCGTGGGGAATGAAAAACTGAACGAGACACGCACCGAGGAAATAAAGAACAAGATTCTGCGAAAGGAAAATTATCAGCAGCGCAAAGCTCATACCGAAGGTATTGATGATGAGAAATTTCTTTCTGCCCCATCGGTCGGCAAGCGGCCTGTATAAAAGTCCTATCGCCTGAAAAGGAATTGCAAGGGAGGAAACAAGGTCAAGCATACCGACAGAGCTGTCACCGTGCTTTGCAAAAAGGTCTGCGGCAATTTCACTCTTCATCAGCATACCAATCTGCGATGCAATCTCATCCGTTGCATAAATCAGGGCAATGATGAAAACAAGATAAACAAAATAAAGATTCTTTCTCGGTTTTGCCTTTTCTTTTTCCCATTTCAGGATTTCTTTTTCACGTTTTGTTTGCAGGCGAGCCGCCTTTTCGGGGGTGGGCTTAGCAGATTTCATATTGCACCTCTCAATAATCAATATCCGTTCCGACAAAGCAGACGGTGTTGAATTTTTCAGGATTCTTTCTGACAATGTAATCGATATACGAATCAATAATTTTTGCGGTGAAAATATAGCCGCTTGCATTCATATGACCGTACATCATAAACTGCTTATTGAATTTCTCATCATAGACGGGGCCGTATTTATATAAATCTATAACGAATGCGTTATCAAAATATTCGGCAAGGTCATACAGAGCTTTAACGGTCTTGACTGTTTTATCCTCAATATCGTGGTTGCCGCTGTTGGGGAAGGTGACGAAAAAAAAGCGTGCATCGGGGCTGATTTCTTTATATCTGCTGACTATTGCGGCATAATATCCGATAAACGTGGGCTTGTTTCCGGTATAATCCTCGGGGTCGATATCCTCAACTCCGCCGATTTCGCCGCCACCGTTATAAATATCGTTAACACCGAGCGCAATAACGTATGCCTGGCAAGCCTTATCCTTATCCCAGAAGCCGTTATCTTCGGCAAAGGATTCGATATATTCCCTTGCGGTCATACCGCCTCTTGAAAAGCTGTATGCCTTCAGGCCGTTTTTTCTTGCGATATACTGTCCCCACGAATACTCAAACATATCGTGATAGCCTGCGTTACCCTCGGCATCCCGTGTTTCGAATTCGCCCGACGAAAGGCTGTCACCGATAAACGCAATCGACCTGAAAACCGAAGTGTGGCTGTATGAATCAACAAGCCTGTCAAGCGGTTTTTCGTTTTCGTCAAAAAGCTCCTTTATCCAGTCCATACCGCACCTCCGCATAGCTTTGATAATTTAATTATAGCACACATTTTTCCGCAAAACAACATCAATATTTCTTGACTTGTTTTAATCAATATGTTACCTTATTATATTGTAAAATATTGATGCTTTGCATCGGAAAGGAGAATCGGCTGATTTGAAGAATAAAAACAAGCAAAAACGCTCTGCAATCAAAAACACATTCTATGCACTGAAAACAATCAGCAAATGTGCTCCCCTGCTTATCAGCTCCTACGTACTTACGCAGACGGCGCATTGGTTCTTCACGGGCTTCATTCAGCAGATTCTGTTTCTCAAGCTTCTGCTGCAGCTTATCGGAAACGGCGGCAGCTTTGAGAGCTATGCGGCTCTCGTTATTATGTTTGCCGTTGCGGGACTTATCGCAAAAGGAATCGACTGCATAACCGATTATTTTGTCTGCACGAGGATGAAATATTTCTATAAGAATATGAACGACCTGATATTCCAGAAAGCGGTTAAGGTCGATATGGCGTGCTACGAGAATCCCGAATTTTATAACATATATAAAAGAGCTACCGAGGTTGTTGCCAACGCTCATTTTCTGGAATTCGCCTTTCATTTTGCGAGCATTATCGCAAATGCTTTTACGGGAATTTTCCTCATAATTTACATAATTTCAATCGACTACAAGCTGCTTTTCATTCTGCTTTTGGCCGTCGTTGTGGTTATCGCAAGCACAGTCAAGGGCAAAATTGAGGTGGTCAGAGATAAAGAAATGACCTCCCACAAGCGTTCGAAGGACTACGTTAAAAGAACGGTTTTCCTCAAGGATTTCGCAAAGGATATGCGTACCTCGGGCATATATGAGGTTATGCACAGCCGATTCAAAACGGCAGTTGACGAAAACAGAGCAATCTATAAAAAATACGGTATAAAAATGATGCTTCTTGAGCTTCTCGGAGGCGTTTTTGCAAGAGCGTTGCCCGTTGTTTCGGCTTATTCGTATGCGGCATACCGCTTCGTCATCAAGCGAAATCTTGCAGTTGCGGATTTCTCCGTTATCGTAACGGCAGTCAGCAACCTCAAGGATATGCTCAACAGCCTGAGTGATTCCGTTGCCCTGCTTCGCACAGAGGGCGAATATTTCGCAAACCTCAGGGAGTTTATGGAATATGAGCCGAAGGTAGTCGGCGGAAGCAAATCTGCCGAGGAATTTGAATCGCTCGAATTCAGAGACGTTCACTTCACCTATCCCGGAGCAAAAAAGCCCTCTCTCAACGGTCTTTCCTTCAGCATCAGCAAGGGCGAAACCGTTGCGGTTGTCGGCAAAAACGGAGCAGGCAAAACAACCTTCGTCAAGCTTCTCCTGCGTTTTTATGACCCCGACAGCGGAACGATTCTTTATAACGGAACGGATATCAGAGAATACGATATCGAATCCCTGCGCGAGCGCCTTGCAACCGTTTTTCAGGATTACAAGGTCTTTGCTCTCACCGTCAGCGAAAACGTTCTCTGCCGTGAAACCGAAAACGAATCCGATTACGAAACCGTTGAAAAAGCTCTAAAGGCGGCAGGTATTTACGAAAGAATAATGGCTCTACCGGAGAAAACAGAAACCGTTTTCACCCGTGAATTTGACGAAAAAGGAACGGGACTTTCGGGCGGCGAGCAGCAAAAGCTCTGTGCGGCAAGAATGTTTGCAAAGGATTTTGAAATTGCTCTGCTCGACGAGCCTTCATCCGCACTCGACCCGATTGCGGAATACAAAATGTACGAAAGCCTTATTGAAGCTACAAAGGACAAAACCGTTATTTACATATCCCACCGACTTTCAAGCGCCGTTCTTTCGGATAAAATCTACGTTTTTGAGGGCGGCAAGGTCAGCGAATGCGGCACTCACGAGCAGCTTATGGCAGACGGCAAGGGATATTGCGAAATGTTCACCCTCCAGGCATCAAGCTACAGAAATGCGGAAGGAGGCGATGAATGATATGAGTAAGAAACCAAAGAAGAATCACAGCACCATTTCCAATATCTTCTTTATGCTCAGAACTATGTTCAAGGTCTCCCCGTGGCTCGTTATCGGAGAGATTTTTGAGCAGATAACGGGTGCTCTGCCGAGCAAGCTTATTTCAGTTATCGGTCTGAAATACATCATCGACGAGGTGCAAAGCGGTGCAGAGCCGAAAAAAATCATTTTCGGCATTGTCGCAATGCTCGCCGTTATTGTTATAGCCGAAATTTTCACAAACGTTTTCTATGAGCTTTTCGTTCACAGAGAGCGTGAAAAAATGGACCTCGGCATTCAGTCAATATTCTATGAAAAAGCGGCGAAGCTCGATTTATCCTGCTACGATGACCCCGGCTTCTACAGCGATTTCATCCTCTCAATCGAAAACACCGCAGATAATCTCCGCAACGTACTCGGTCTCGTCAGAGGCTATATTGAACAAATTATCTCGTTTGCCACGGTTGCGGCAATTATGTTTTCAATCGACCCCGTTTGTCTTGTGATTGTGCTTGTGAGCGTTATCCTTTTCATTCCTCTGGGAAAATATACGGGAAATCTCCAGACCAGACGCAGAGAAGCGGTCACCGAAAAGCACCGCAGAGGCGATTATTTTGCCCGTATTTTCTATCTGCCCGATTACGCAGGCGAAATCCGCACAAGCGGCATCTATCCCCTGTTGCGCCGCAGATTCAATGAAAGCGCAGACGACGTTATCAACACCCAGCGAGGGTTTATCAGAAAGCTTGACGGTCTTTTCTTCCTGCAGGAATTCTCCGTTCAGGTTGTCGGATTTATGCTTATCCTCAGCCTTTATATCGGCTATCAGACAATCGTTACGGGCAATATGTCCGCAGGCGATTTCGTTGCAACCTTCAACGGTGCCGTCCAGATAGGCAGCAGCGTGCTCTATCTGACGGTTTACAGCCTGCGCAATTTCACCGAGCGTTCAAAGATGATTGAAAAATGCCGTAACTTCCTCGCCGTTGAAAACAAAATCCTTGACGGTAAGCACGTTGCTAAAATCGGCAGACCCGAAACGATTTCCGTTGAAAACGTTACCTTCTCCTACGAAGGAAGCGATTCCGACAGCATAAACGGCGTTTCTTTTGAAATCAAACCCGGAGAAAAGGTCGCCCTCGTCGGCTATAACGGCGCAGGCAAAACCACGCTCACCAATCTCCTGCTCCGCCTTTACGACGTAAAAAGCGGTTCAATAAAAATCGGCGGCAGAGATATCCGCGAAGAAACGATTATGAGCCACAGAGCAAGATTTGCTGCGGTATTCCAGGATTTCTCACTCTTCGGAGCAACCGTCGGTGAAAACGTCGCACTTTCAAAGGACTATGACGGCGAAAGAGTGCTCGAAGCCCTGAAAATCGCAGGCTTCACCAAGGAATTGCCTGACGGTGCGGATACAATCCTTCTCAAGGAATTTGACGAGGACGGACTTATGCTCTCGGGCGGCGAGCAGCAGAAGCTCGCAATCGCCAGAGTTTTCTATAAGCAATGCCCGTATATCATCCTCGACGAGCCCTCGGCTAACCTCGACCCCGTTTCGGAATACGAGCTGAACAAGGCAATCAGCGAAGGCTGTAAGGACAGAACGGTTATTTTCATTTCACACCGTCTTTCAACCACACGCCACGCAGACAGAATTCTTATGCTTGAAAACGGCAGGGTCGTTGAATGCGGCAGCCACGATGAGCTTATGGAGCAAAACGGAAAATACGCCTATATGTTCCGCCTGCAGGCTGAAAAATATACCGACGAATAAACAGAAAACCTCTCTCACCTTTTCAGGCGGGAGAGGTTATTTTAAATCTCTGAATCTGAAATTCACCTGTATTGTAAAACGGAAAGAAAATCCGCAACCTAAAGGCTGATAACAGGATTCTCACAGGTTGAAAAACACCGATAAAGCTTATCCGTCGGGAACTGTGAATCATTCCGTTTCAGCGGTAAAATACATTTTCTCAAGCTCGGAATAATGCGTGTAATTCCTTGCCTGCTCGATAAGGCTCACCGCATCGGTATAGGGCTTGGTGACTCTTGAATAAACCGAAGCAGACTTAAGATATGCTCTGAGGTCACGCTTCTGCTGTAAGCTCTCAAAGAAGCTGTGCGTTTCTCTGTTGATAATTTCCTCTTTGACCGTTTCGCTCGGAGCATGGATATTTTCCGCACCGTATTTTCTGATAAGTGCGGCGGCCTCCTTTTTGATGCGTGCATTTTTAATTGCATCAGAGCGAATTTCTCTTTCTTCCTTTGTCTTTCGCGGAAGCTTCCTTGCCGTTTTAAGCTCGTATTTGGCGTTGTCAAAATAATAACCAAGACCCATTTCGACATCCTTTTCGGCCTGAGAAAGTCTCTCCTGACCTGCTTTGCCCGAAAACTTTTCAAGGTCCGCCATAATAATAGCCGCACGCTCGGTTGCAAGGTTTGTTTCTCTTGCTTCTTTTCTTTCCGCCTTAGTCATCTTTTTGCTGACAGCAATCTTGCTTTTGCCGTAAAACTGCTTTGCCTGACTGATGATTTCCATTCCCTCGGCAAGCTCATCCTCATCAAGCTTACCCAGAGCGTAGTTTTCAAACATTGCTCGGATTTTGAGCACGTCAACGTATGCTCTGTGCTTGTTTTCCGTGAGGTCATAGAAGCAGAAGGGAATAAGGTTAAGAAGTGCACCGAGTGCCGAGCATAATATCAGCACCTCGAAAAGATTATTACGCATAGTGTCGTCATAGAGGACGTTATAATCCTCAAGCAGACCCATTTTTTCATAAATTGCAGGGTAAACCATACCCGTAAACAGACCGATTGCCGTACCGATCATACCGAGAGGTCCGAAGAGACCGTCAACCCTGACGCCCGTTTTCCATTGATGATAGTCCCTCATATCGGCACTTATCTGGTGCTGAACAATGTTCCAGAAGGTGTTGATAAACGTGTTGAGATACCAGAGCACGCAGATAAGAATCAGATTCTGATAAGTAAAATAAAGAATGAGAAGAATGCCTATATTCAATGCATTTGCGGTAATCAGCAGATTTCTTTTACCCATTGTTTTTATGGCAATCGGAGCAAGGAGCATCGACCACAGAGCCGCATTGCCAATAACGGTATTTGCAACGCCGAGCATATGCTCATATTCGCCGCCGCTGCCGTAAACAAACGACCATCCGAGCACAACGCCGTAGCCCGATTCAAGAAAAACAACCCACGCCGCCGCCTGAATAATCCAGTAATATTTGTTTTTGGCAACCTCACGGATTGCGTCAAACATTCTTACGGGCTCGGGCTTCTTTTTGGGCAGAATAAGCCTTTCCTTAACCCTGCGGAAGAAAATTGTACCGATTATCAGACCGATAATCGTGAAAATGGGATAGATGATTCTGTAGGTCCAGATATTATTGTTACCCCACGTCAGACCTGCAATGAAAGGCACAACGAAACCCGTTATCGTAGGTGCAAGGGAATAAATAACCTGCGAAATGCTCATCACGTTTGCTCTTTCCTGAGCATTCGGGGTTATTATCTGCTGAAAATAGGTGTAGCTTTCGTTATAAAAGCAAAGGAAAACATTCAGCAGCATATACATAAACCAGACTACCACGGCTTTGGTGATATACTGCATATGCTCATAGGGCAGCCAGACGAAAACCGTTGAAATCAGGACAATCGGCAGACCCGTTTTCCTGATAAACGGCAGGAATTTGCCGCCCTTGAACGAGTGGTTATCGTAAAACCAGCTTCGGAAAATACCGATGGGAATACCGACGAGATTGGCAACGTTGAGCATAATCTGTAAATCCATCGGCTTAAGCCCGATGCTTGCGCCGACAAGGAAATTTGATGCATTGAGACCGATTGCGTTCGGAAGAAGCAGCATCCAGTAAACACCGAATCCCGCTCCGCTCAGGCTCACAATCTCTTTGTAAGGAATATAGTTCCCCTTTGCAGGCTCGTGCCAATATTGCTTCACGTTGGCTATTATGCCTTTGATTTTTGAAAACACGCCCGTTTTGCTGTTCACATTCAAAACCTCGCTTATAATTACTTTTATGTTTCATTAAGATATTATCATATTTCGGGATTATTGTAAACAAAAAGTATTTACGTTACATTTATTCCTACGATTCATTGACCGTTTTGCCCGTAATATGCTCGGGGCGCAGCTCGTAACACAGCGTTGCATTCCCGAAATTCCGTATTTCGGATTCAATATATCCGAGGTCATCGGTAAATTTAAGACTCAGCTTGCGACAGATTTCCATAGCCTGCTCACTGTTTTCAACGGGATAAATTCTGCCGAAAACAATAACACTGCTGATATTCAGCGCCCATTCGCCCTCTTTTTTATAGCCCGAATCATAAACACAAAAGGAAACCTTGTTATCGAGTGCCAAAGCATCGACCTTATGCCCCTTTTTACCGCTGTGAAAATAAATACAGCCGTTTTCCTCGTTATACCAATAGTTTATCGGCAGACCGTAGGGATAACCGCCGTCACCGTTGACCGATAAAACTCCTCTTTTTTCGCTGATCAGTATTTCGGCAATCCTTTCCGCAGAAAGGCTCTGCTTCTTTCTTGCAACTTCTCTGAACATAAAACTCACCTCTGTAAAGCGGATTTATTTCTTTTCTTCCGCTTCTCTTTTCTTATCCAGCTTATAATTTCTGAAATAAATGCACAAATCCGTTCCGACCATAATCAGATTGAGAACGTAAAAGAAAAGCACGTACCATTTTGAGGAAAACGATAGCATATACGATTCGTTCAGCAGCTTTGAAACAATGCCTGCAACGTAGCCGAAGAAAATAAGGCACAGGAAGCCGAGGCTTTTGCCCTTAACTGTTCTTGCCTTATATGACTTGATAACGTTGAGCGGCCAGGATGCCCCGAAGCTGACAATCATAATTACCTCTAAAATCTCTGACACAATAATCTTCCTTCCCTGATGATTCAACTTCATTGATTATATAACAATAAAAGCTAAATGTGATGCAAAAAGTTAAAATCATTTTAGTTTCAGCATTTTAGACAATAATCAGCAACAAATTTTGTGCAGATAGTTTAATCGAAAATTACATAATCTCCTTTGAACGTCATTTTATAAATCAGGCTTCGCATCATCTCTGTTATATCAAATCTTTTCTTTGACATAACCATATTAAACTGTTATAATTAGACAAATGTGTAAATAATTTGACGAAAAGGGGTGATATTTGTTGATTAGTTTTGAAAGAGCGACTGAGATTGCAAATTTATACTATAACGACATATATCATCTTTGTCTTTCACGACTCAAAAAGGAAGATAACGCCGCAGACGTTACGCAGGAAGTTTTTCTTATATTCCAGGAAAAATATGAGGGTCTTGAAGACGATTACATAAAAGCGTGGCTCTATAAAGTTGCAAACAACAAAATCAAAGAGCAATTCAGAGCGATTGCCAAGCAAGAGAAAGAGCTGATTTTCGGAGCAGTGTTCGGCTCATGCACAAGCACGGATATTCTCTACGAAATGGAAGAGGATAATAAAATAACTCCCGAAGAAATCGAAGAGAAGAAGAAAAGCATTATTTCTTCATTGAGCGATAAAGAGCTTGAGCTTTTTGAAATGGTTTACACCAAACATATGGAATACAAAGAATTGGCAAAAGCTTTTGATATATCGGAGCACGCCGTAAGAGCGAGAGTTTACCGTCTCCGACTGAAAATCAAGGAAAAAGCAGCCTTCGTAATGATGGCAATTATGCTTCTTTTTATGAAATTTTAAAAATTTTCAAAAAAATTTAAATTTTTTTGCGTGACAAAACGCAACTTCCGTCATATATAAATGAAGGAGGTTTTGCGTTTTAAAAATCAAACTTAC
Organism: Acutalibacteraceae bacterium; assembly: GCA_045592085.1. GTDB lineage: Bacteria > Bacillota > Clostridia > Oscillospirales > Acutalibacteraceae > CAG-177. The sequence continues at coordinate 45,334 of JAZNUD010000084.1, forward strand.
AGGAGGTGAAGAAATCCATGGGAAAGAAAAATGATTTTTCCGCTGAAAGGCAGTCTTTAAAGGACAAGCTTACGGCAATAATTCTGCTTGAAACCGCAAAGGACCATAAGGAAATGGACAGCGACCTTGTAACGGAATGCGTTGATTTTCTCATGGAGCTTGAAGGAAAAGAAAAACTCACGAAGAAAGAAATTGAGCAAAGAGTAAGCGAAATACCGTTCAAGGGCAAGGTAACGGCAATCAACTCATACGCCAAAAAGAAAATAAGGGCAAAGAGGCTTGCTGTTATAGCTGCCGTACTTGCGGTGCTGCTTGCGATTTTCTCGATTATTGCGATATCCTTCGGCTGTACCGAAGACAATGTTGTCAGCCGCTATGTAAGATATGTTGTTGAATTTATGAACGGCGGCGACCAACTGAAATTTGAAAATATAGAATTAATCAAACCAAATGAAACCAAAAAATTTTCTTCCGCAGAAGAGCTTGTCAGATATGAAAACATTGGGATTCTTTTCCCAACTTGGTTACCTGAAGATGAAAAGATAACCAAGTGCTGGTATATCGACGATGAGATTGATGGAAAGCATTACATTTTTCAGTTCAAGAATCCACAATATAGTATGATTGTTTATTGCGAAGAATCTATTTCGGACGATATAAAAACAGCAAATTCAATAAGAAATGTTGGAGAATTAAAAGTTTACATAGCAAGCAGAGACGGTTTGATTCAAGGAATGTTTGAAAACAAAGGATACTTTTATTCAATTGATACCGATACGGAAGAAAATCTTTTGAAGATTATAGATAACCTTAAGGAGATTGAATGATATGAAAAAATTATTGGCAGTTATTCTTGCCATAGCATCAGTTTTTTCTCTTGCATCCTTTTCCGCTTCCGCAGAGAATACCGATGAAAACACCGTAGTGATCACCAAGGGCGACACAGATTATATTTTTGAAGCAGGCGTTTCCGACGACCTTATAGACAGATACATTTATGTCATTGAGACAGAGCACGATTGCGACGATACCGCAACCTACGGACTTATGTGCACGCTTTTCGGTCATAAGCTCGAATCATCGGTAGTATCAACGTTAACTCATAAAGTAGCAGCTACGTCTCCACGTTGCCTCAAACGAACATATTCTGTTGAAGCCTGCACAAGATGCGATTACACATCACAAGAACTTATTGCATCAACATACATCAGCTGCTGCTGATTAAATAACGCAAAACCAACCTTCATTCCGTCTGCCGCTGCGATGCATCGGCAGACTTCCTTCGGGTGAGATAAAATGACAGATAAATATACCGTCAGCCTTTTCGGCCACAGAATAATTGAAGATTATCAAGCCATCGAAGCAAAGCTTTATGAGCTTCTGCGCATTATTATGCAACGAAGCGGAGAGCTTGAGTTTCTCGTCGGCAGAAACGGAGATTTCGACCTTGTGGCGGCTTCGGTTATCCGAAAACTGAAAAAAGAAACGGGCAATGAAAACGCATTTCTCACCCTCGTCCTCCCCTACGATACCGCAGAGCTCCGAAACAACACCGAAGCCTTCGAAAGCTATTATGATTCAATCGAAATCTGCGATGCTGCCCGAAATTTCAAATATGCAATCGTTGCAAGAAACCGCGATATGATTGACCGTTCAGACCTTGTTGTTGTCTGTGTCAAAAACGAATCGGGCGGTGCCTTTCAAGCCCTGAAATATGCAGAAAAGAATCAAAAACGAATCATAAATCTTTATCATACCCCAAACGAAGAATAACCGAGTTTGCAAAAAGCAAGCTCGGTTAATTTTTTTGCGTGACAAACCCGTTTTTTCGTCATATATAGATACAGACAAAAATCAGAGGTGATATTTTGAAAGAATACAAACGCTGTCTTGCTATGATAAGAACGTATCTGAACGACAAAAGCCTTAAGCTGAATGAGAAAAAGCTGGATAGGATTATCGACAAAGAACTTGAAAAACCAATAAACGAAATGGACACACACTTAATCGACCTTTGCCTGAACGCCCTCGTTGCGTACAGGAAATATAAGTCTGCGACGGAATAAGACAGTCGGATCATAACTGCCGTAAGGCCGCATAAATCACGCTCTGCATCTTTCCGAAAAGAAAACCAAAAAATTTTTCAAAAAAAATACAGGCAACGCCGAAAAGACGCTGCCTGCAGTAAAATTTTAAATAATCATTGAAATAAGTTCCGAGATTGGAGCAATAAAGATTGTGGTGAACAAATCTGCGATAAATCCGAAGAATTTACCGATAAGGTACGGAATTTTTGCTGCACCCGTTG
>JAZNUD010000085.1:0-33784 GCA_045592085.1 Acutalibacteraceae bacterium
TTATTTATCCGTTGACCGACTTTCTCGGTACGGTACCTGGATATTTTGAGTATGATATTTCGGGCTGGTTTCTCGGATTTATCCTCATATTCTTCGGTATTATTTTCGGCGACGGCGGTTACGGTCTTATGATTACTGCGGCGGCAGGTGCTCTGATTATTAAATCTCTCATATCAAAAAAAGAGATATCTCCCGCATTTTTACTTGTCGGACTTTTCGGTATATCAACAATTTTATGGGGTACACTTACCTGCACTTGGTTCGGTCTTGCACCCGAACAGCTGCCCGAGTGGCTGCAGAAGCTTTCAATACCTTTCATATCAAATGTGTATGCCGAAAGAATCTGGTATCCGTTCTGGACAAACGGTGAAGCGGGTCTTACAACGGCACAGAATCTGCAGATATTCTGCTTCTCGCTGGCTCTCGTTCAGCTTACGGTTGCTCATATCAAGGTTGCCGCCAGAAACAGAAAATCAATCAGGATTCTCGGCGATATCGGCTCGATAATGCAGCTTATCGGCATCTTCTACGTAGTACTGAGCTTCGTTGTCAATGCGCAGGTTTTCCCGTTTGGTCTTGTGATAGGCGGCGTACCCGTCGGTACGGTTGCACTTGTGCTTGTTATTGCAGGTTTCATTATGAGCTTTGTGTTCTCAAACTATGAAGGAAACCTTATCAAATCAATTCTTGAGAGTCTCAAGAACATCGTTTCCGTTCTGCTTGGCGTTGTCAACGTTTTCTCGGATATAGTTTCGTATATCCGCCTTTGGGCTGTCGGCCTCGCAGGTGCGGCTATTTCCGCAACCGTCAACGAGCTTGCAAGCCCCTTGCTCGGCAATTTCCTGTTTATGATTATTGCGATTGTGCTTCTTGTGTTCGGTCACGGTCTTAATATGATACTGAACGTGCTTTCGGTTATTGTTCACGGCATCAGACTCAACACACTTGAATTCTCATCGCATCTTGATATGTCCTGGAGCGGACATAAATTCAGACCTTTTGAAGAACAAATTGATAATTAAGGAGAATTATTATGAATTTCGGACAGTTAGCAACAGCATTGGCAATGGGTATTGCCGCTATAGGTTCTGCAATCGGTATCGGCATTGCAGGTCAGGCATCGATCGGCGCTTGGAAAAAGTGCTATATGAGCAACAAGGCAGCACCCTTCATTCTTACCGTTTTCGCAGGTGCACCCCTTACACAGACAATCTACGGCTTCCTTCTTATGCAGCAGATGAGCGGCGCAGATAAAGACCCTGCGTTCCTTTTCGGTCTCGGCATCGCATCGGGCATAGCAATGGCAGTTTCCGCTGTTGTTCAGGGTAAAGCAGGCGCTGCAGGCGCAGATGCTCTTGCCGAAACAGGCAAAGGCTTCTCGCAGTACATCACGGTTGTCGGTCTTTGCGAAACCGTTGCTCTTTTCGCACTCGTTTTCAGTATGGTTGCTCTCGGCTGATAACCGACAAAAACGACAAGAATAAACCCCTCGGTTTATCCGAGGGGTATTTTCGTTTTGGGTAAAAATAGAATAAATGTATGGGAGATAAATAAACCACCTCAAATGCGTCTTTCCGGCATTGTATGAGGTGGTTTTATCAGGTTTATGATGAAATCTCAACTTTGAATATTGCTTTGTTTTTTGAAACTGCAAGGTCTCCGGATAGCAGATTGCTGAAATCCCTGACAGTTATTTCCTGCGGAGGAATAACGGGATATTCCGCATTAAATGAATCGTTGTGCTTTGGATTGACCTTGCTGAAAAGATAGTTTCTTCCGATTTGGTGAACATATAAACCGTCAACCTCTATTTTCTGAGGAAGATAGCAGGTGTAGCCGAAATCGTGATCCTCCGAATTTTCAGCATTGATTATATGGCTTGAAATGCCCGTTGGATAGAATTTACAGTTTCGGATAATCATTTCGCCGTTCCAGGTTGAGCCGTAGTCGGGACGAAGATCAACGAAATCCTCGGCTAAAACGGTTGTGTTTTCAATAAGTGCAGTTCCACTGCCGATTATTTTGATTCCGTGATGACCGAGAACGGAATTGACTATCGTTGCGTTAAGAACTCCCTGGTGTGCGTCGAATCGGGAGAGAGCACAGCCGTCATATACAAGATTTTTGCAATAGTTAGTGCCTGCAATGCCCCAGTAGTCAATGTCTGTTATATCGTTTGTCTGATTGCAGTTAATGAATTTTGCGTTAACCGCCATTGAACCGCCCAAATCGTAAGTACCCATTGCCACAGAAGTCCCTGCAGAGCCGATAGTGAAATACTTTTTATGACCTGAAAAAGTGCTGTTTTTAACCGTAACGTCAGCGCAGTATGAAAGACTGATGAAGGCCGAATACGGTGAGCCGGTTTTGCCTTCGTTTATGATATCGTGATAAATTCCGTCAATCACCGTGTTGGAGCGTTTTACAAGAATACCTCTTGCATAATAGTTGTATTCGGAGGGAGCGTTGTTGGCAACGGTTGTGAATTTACCGCCTTTTACCATTAACGTTTCGGTGTCAATCGGATAAGCAGCAGCGGAGGTAACGGAATCGAAATCCCAGATAAGGGGAGTGTCGGGTGAAATGTTACCGTTTTCATCAACGATAATGACGTCAGCCTGATTGCTTCCCGAATTCTGATTCGCACCCTTGCGGATATACCTTTTTACGTTTGAATCGGTAAGAACGACAAGGCTTTTGCTCTCAAGTGACGTTCCGATATTTTCGGCATCCGATTTGAGAGGGGAGAGCTTATCCGTTATATCAGTACTGGCCTTTGACGGAGCAATATTGAATACCCACGCACTTCGGTTTTCAACGTTTGTATCATCGATTATGAATTTTGCGCTTGACCAGTCTGTATCGGTCATTATATATGCGGTTTTATTTGCGCCGCCAATATAATAGGTTGCGGCTTCATCGGCAAAAACGCTTAAACCGTTTTCGTTTGCGTATTCGTGGGTCTTTATGATTGCTTCGAAATCATCGGTTTTACCGTCACCGACAGCACCGAAATCTTCATAAGTAACGAAATCTGAAAAGGTTTTGCGGTATTCATAGCCGTCTTTGAAATCATAACTGCCTTTTGAGTTAAGCAGAATTTCATCAGCAAAAGAGGCAATTCCTCTTGAAATTCCCGCATTGGTGCAGCCTTTGATGATGACGTTTCCGTTTTCAACTCTAAGGGTGAAAACATCCCCGTCGTTCAGAGCCGCCTCAATAATGAATCCTTTACCGTTTTTGCCTTTTCCTGAAAGCTTTTTACCGCAAGCTTTATAAAATTCGTTGCAGAGCGTCTCGGCGGCATTGTCATAGATTAAGTCTGCACCGTCAGGTGTTATAACTGAATATTCATCAATCGATACGCCGTTAACGGTTATTTCATTAAGAGGTCTGACAATATACGGGCTTTCGTAGTGACCTTTTGCAAGTTCTTTTTTCAGCTCCGATTTTGCCGATAGCTGCGAAAACGGAGCAGTGAAAACCGAAAAAACACATAGTATTAATGCTATAATCCGCGAAAACATTTTTATCACCCTTTGATATTTTATATTTCCATTATAGCTTTAAAAGCATTGCTTGGCAAGTATAAGAGGATAAAATGCAGAGAATTATTTTGTTGTTTTTGGAGCTTTGTCAGAACCGCAAACAGTATTTCTCGACTCGGCAACAGCTTGCTATTGCAATTGTTCTATTAAAAGATTATAATATTAATATTATCTGAAAGGACGGTTTTTCGGAATGCTTTTAAAAATAGTTTCGATAATTGCTTCGGTAATTCTTCTTTTTACACCGTCGGTCGCAATGCCAGATAATCCTGAAGTGCTTATTGAAAAGCCTGATAATATAAGTGAAAACAGAACGGCTGATGAGATTAACGGCGCAAACGGAACGAGATTTTATATTCAGCGACCCAAGGTTGATAAACTGAATGAGGTTAACGCCGCTGATTTCGGACTATCGCAGGATAATGACGATAATTTTGAGGCGTTTCAGAGAGCTCTTGATTATTGTTCACAGCATCCGCAGACGAAGCTCGTTATCGACAAGGGAACGTATTATTTCAGAAGTGCAGACGGACTTGATGCCGACAGGTGCATTGATTTGCTGATTGAAGGCTCAGGGGCAAACTTCATTTTTTCAACAACAGGATATAAGTTTTTTATCAGAAACAGCGATTGTGTTGAAATCCGCAATCTGAATTTTGACTGGAACTGGGAGGAAGGTCCGCTTGCTTCTGTTGTCACCGTTCAGAACAGCAATCCCGAATCGCATACCATCGACCTTGTGTTCAGAAATGCCGAATACTGCAATGAGAACTGCCGTTTGACGGCAATTACTCAATGCGATCCCGAAACTAATACTTTCGGTTCAAAGTATTCATCAAAAGAGGTTTATATTTATCAGGACGAAACCAACGTGAAATCCGTTCAGAAAGTTTCTGACAATACTCTTCGAGTAACCCATAACGGTTGTATGGACGGCTTTGAAAACGGTGAAACCTATATTCTCAGGCACTACGTTTATGACGGAACTGTTTTCAATCTCAGGGATTACAGTGAAAACTTAACCTTTGATAACGTCAGTATTTTCGGAAGCTCAGGTATGGCGTATATTTGCGAGGGAAATGCTTCCCATTTTCAGATTATCAATAGCTTTATAGGTGTAAATCCCGAACACAAGGATAAGCGATGCGTGTCCCTGACAGCCGATGCGATTCATATCGTGAATACCGACGGCTGCTTCAACATTTCAGGCTGTGACATAAGCGGAATGGGTGATGATGCCATTAACGTTCACGACGGTCTCGGCTATGTTTCCTCGGTAAACGGAAATACGCTTACGTTGATTGCGTCTGCAATGAGACTTAAAACAGGCGATACTCTTGCTTTCAAGAATGACAAATTCGAAAACACTGATTTAAAGGCAAAGATTGTTTCCGTCAGAGATATTGACTGGATAAAAAAAGAGATTGCTGTTGATGTTCTGCCCGAAAGCGTAACAGCAGGCTGGACCGCTTACAACACGGAATGCAACAGCGGTAATTACGTAATCAGAAACAACTATTTCCACGAAAACAGAGCAAGAGGTCTGCTTCTTCAGTCGTCAAACGGACTCTGCGAGAACAATCGCTTCTATAAGACAATGGCGCAGGCGATAAAAGTTGTTATGGATATTGAGCCGACTCTCTGGCAGGAGGGGACGGGCGTTGACAATCTCGTCATCCGCAGCAACACCTTTGAGAAATGTAACTACAGCGATTGGGGCTCTGTAATTGAAATCGGAACTAACGTTGCAGGCAAGTCTGCTGAAACGGCTGTTTTTACCAATATCGAAATCAGCACAAACGTATTTATCGATATTCCGTCAAGGCTTATGAATGTTAATAACGTAAACGGTCTGATTTTAAGCGATAATACGGTTGATATCGGTGACTGTTTCGAAAGCGGAAATCAGCAGGGCAATGTGCATATGTATAAGCATACTTCAAACGTTACGTACTCAGATAATAATTATGTCAAAGGCGGATTTCTTGATAACAAAAAGATAGTCCAAACCGAAAACATATCGGTCTGGGCACAGGTTAATTCACAACTGTAAATTATAAAACCGACAGAGTTTATCTGTCGGTTTATTTTTGTTTATTGGTTACGGGTTTGCGTTCAATTTGATGGTGTATATGTTTTTTTAAAGCAGTGAAAGTATTCTTCGCTTGTATTCCAGAAATTCTTCTGTCAGATTGAAATCGTCCCGTCGTGGTTTTGGCTCTCTGATAATGATTTCACCCCTGATTTCTCCGGGTGACCCCGATAAAAGATATATTCTGTCGGAAATAAGGATTGCTTCATCGATATCGTGCGTGATGAAAAGCGTTGACAGTCGGATTTGCTCCATAATGCCCAGATACCATTTGTGCATTGAGCTTTTTGTGATGGTGTCGAGTGCGGAGAAGGGCTCGTCCAGAAGCGCAACGTCTTTTGAAAACATATACGTGCGCAGCAGTGCCGCACGCTGCCGCATACCGCCCGAAAGCTGGGAAGGGTATTTCTTTTGTGTTCCTTCAAGCCCGAATTGCGAAAACATCGGAGATATCTTCATTCGGGCTTCGCGCTTCTTCATTCCTTTGAGCAAAAGCGGAAGAGCTACATTATCCTCAATTGTTCTGTAAGGTAAAAGCAGATCCTTTTGCAGCATATAGCTGACGTGTCCGGGACAGCTTGTAACGTCTTTGCCGTCAAGCAAAACCTTGCCGTTATCAGGCGGCAGAAGCCCTGAAATAATATTAAAGAGCGTTGTTTTTCCGCCGCCGCTGACACCGAGCAGACATACCAGCTCGCCTTTGTTGAGCTCAATGGAAATATCATTCAGCACTTGATTTCCGTCAAAGCTTTTGCTGACGTTTATTACTTCTAACTTATCCATATTATTCAGGCAGATAGTCGTTTGTGAATCCGAAATCAGGATTAATCTTTTCTTCAAGAAGGCTCTTTTCATTCAGCCAATTATAGAAGGATGCCCAGCGTTCGGGGTCGAATTCGCCCCACTTTGAAGCATCGGCAATGTATTCGGCTGCAAGGTATTCCTGACTTGCATAAACAAGCTCGCTGTTTGATTTGAGCTCGGGTGCAGCTTCCATCAGGATATCTGCGGCTTCCTTCGGATTCTCAACGGCGAAATTATATCCTTTTGAAAGCGATTCAACAAATGCTTTTGCGGTTACGGAATTTTCTTCAAGCCATGTGTTGTTGCCGATAATAACGGGAGTGTAATAATCAAATACGGGATCGATATCGGCAAACTCAAAATAATCCGTTTCAAGACCTGCCGTTTCGCAGGCTACACCTGCCCAGCCGTAGAAAACCCATATTGCATCAACAGATCCGCTTTTCAAAGCAGATACTTCATCAGTAACGGTTGAGGGGATAAGCTCAACAAGGTCAAAGTTACCGCCGTCGGCTTTCATTACGTCACGGATTGTTTCTTTTTCAACGTCCATATCCCAAGTTGCATATTTTTTGCCCTCAAGACCTTTGGGTGTATCCATTCCTTCGCCTTTGCGTGAAATAATGCCCGAGGTGTTGTGCTGAATAATTGCGGCAACCGCAGTAACGGGTAAGGGTGATTCGCCGATAAATGCGGGAGCAAGCGAATCCTGGAACGAAACTCCGAACTGTGCTTTGCCTGATGCAACCAGGGCTTCAGCAGAGCTTTCGGGAGACTGAACGATTTCAACGTTCAGACCCGCTTCTTCAAAATAGCCGTTCGCCTTTGCGACGAATATTCCCGTATGGTTTGTGTTCGGTGTCCAGTCAAGGGCAATTGTGATTTTTTCGTTTTCCGTTTTGCCGCAGGCGGACAAACAGAAAATAATTGAAACCGACAGTAATAATGCGATAAGTTTCTTCATATTTTTTCTCCTTTTTTATCAGTGTTACGGTAAGGCATACATTTTTTCTCTGCAAATCCGACTAATGCCATAAGCGCCAGAGAAATTGCCGAAATAAGAAAAATTACGGCGAACATTTTGTCAAAAGCGAATGCTTTTTTAACCCTTGTCATATAAACGCCGAGACCGCCGAAGCCGCCGAGCCATTCGCTGATAACCGCTCCGACAACGCTGTATGCGGCGGCTATCCTCAGACCTGAAAACAGTTGGGGCAATGCCGACGGGAATTTGATATATCGGAAAATCTGCATTCTGCCTGCACCCATAGAACGCAATAATCCTATTGCATCCTTATCTGCGCTTCTGAATCCGTCAAGAAGTCCGACTGTTACGGGGAAGAAGGTTGAGATGATGATGAGAACAATTTTTGGCGTCATTTCATAACCGAACCACAGCACAAGAAGCGGTGCGATGGCAACGGATGGAATCGTTTGCGTGATGATAAGCAGGGGATAGAATGCCTTATATAGAACGTCAAACGTGTCCATCAGCACTGCCGCACAAAATCCAACGCTTACACCGAGAATCAGCCCGATAAAAGCCTCCTGCAGAGTTATAACCGAATTTTTAAGAAGCAGGGGAAATTCACTCACAAAAGCCTTAACTACCTCTATGGGTGACGGCAGCATATATGACGGTAAAACTCCGATTGTGCAGAGAATCTGCCATATAACCAGCAGTGCGACAACGGCACCGACGGACGGAATGTTACGCTTCAGCATGCTTTTTTATCTTTTTGTCAATGGTCAGTATTTCACCTTCGGGTCTGTATACAACCTTGACGTAAGCCGAAACGCTTTTTGCACCTGCTCTTATTGCAACGTGCTGACATTCTTTGACAATATCCATCAGCTGGTCATAGCTTTCGCCCTCGATTGTTGTTTCAAACGGACCTACGTGACAGTTGAGACCGCTGCTTTTGATGAATGCGATAACCTCGTCAACGATGCGGATAAGGTCATCTGTGTCTTTTGCCGTAGGAAGAACCTGGATTGCGATGCTTGCTTTCATAATTTTACCTCCGAAAATAAAAATTGCCTCCGCCGGATAATAAGGCGAAGGCTTCTTGAAGTACAGTGTTGATAATTGTAATTTACAATATACTTTTACTATGCTTCCTACGCCGGCATTATCCGGATCAGGTTTACGGGTCGCAGATTTATCTGCCTCTCAGCCGTTCATAACGGCTCCCCGGACGTAATTAACAACAAACCAATACGTTTCATACTTTTGTGTTGTTAATTAAAGTATTTATGAAACAAAAACAGGAGACAACCTTTCGGAAGCCTCCTGTAAAAAATCCTTGTGTATGACTTCCTACGGCGGCATTATCCGCATCAGGTTATAGGGTCGAAGTTTGATTACTTCCTCTCAGCCTGCAAACACAAGCTCCCCTGTATTTATTTCGTATGTATTATATACCCGTTTTTGCAAAAAGACAATAGGTATTTGAAAAAAATCTGCTTTTTTAGGTTTTTTCCTTTTTCCACCTACCTGAAAAAAAGAAGATGAGACCTATAACCATAGGCATATAGCCTGCCAGTGCATCACCGTACCAGAAGCCCTGACAGCCCATTCCGACCGCAAAGCCGAGCAGAGCCGAGATGCCGATGCGGCTTATTAAACCGTCAATGATTGCAACGGCGAAATTCAGCTTGGCATTGCCCGAACCGTTCATCAGCGAAAAACTTACGGAACGTGTGGCGGAACCGTACATATTGAGAATTGCGGGAAGAACAACGATTGACGCTATGGCAAGCACTTCCTCGTCGGCGGTGAACATTCTGAAGATAGGCTCCGAGAAGAAAAACAGTGCAGCAGCAAGGGCTGTTGAGATGAGAACGCTGCTGTATAAAACCACCTTCATGATTTTGGGTACACGGTCATATTTCTTTGCACCGAGACTCTGACCAACCATTGTGCTGCCGGCGGTGGTGAATGACTGAGAAACAATGCCGATCATCATATTGATTTTGTTGTAGAGCCCCGAGAGTGCTGAAAAGACAACGCCGTAAAGATTGATCCACGACGTCAGAACAATCTTTGAAAAGTTGATGGCTGCAGATTGAATTGCCATAGGTACACCGAGAGCTACCAGCTTTTTAAATGCCTTACGGTCGATTTTGAAGGAGTCCGGTCTGAAGTCGAATCCGAAGCTTTCTTTCTTAATAAACAGATATGTAAGTGCAATAATGAAGCTTAATCCCTGCGAAATTACGGTTGCCAGCGCTGCACCGAAAACCTCCATATCAAAGCCTGCAACAAATAACAAATCAAGGGCTATGTTAACCACTGCAGCAATGGCAATAAATACAAACGGACGTCGGCTGTCACCCATACCGCGAAGAATTGCGCTTACGATATTGTAACCGTAAATGAAAAACAATCCGAAAATGCAGGTGACGGTGTAGTCCATCGTGAAAGCGTAGGATTCGGCAGGCGTGTTCAGTAAATCAAGCATTTGGTTTCGGATGAAATAGCAACCGACGGAAATAACAACCGATATACCCAGAAGGAATGTGAACATAGTGCCTATCGTTTTTCGGACTGCGTCCATACGCTTTGCACCAACATCCTGCGATATAAGTACCTGTCCTGCAGAAGAGAAGCCCATAGCCACGAAGGTCAGCAGATGCAGCACGTCACCGCCGATAGAAACGGCTGACATACCTTCACCGCCGATATACTGACCGACAACGATCATATCAACAATATTATATATAGCCTGAAGTGCGTTAGAAACGAATAGCGGAAATGCAAATTTGAGCAGCAGCTTTGTAACACTGCCGTGTGTCAGGTCGGTGACCATAGTTGATTCTTGTTTGGACATATGCTTTCCTCTTTTATAATTCTGAACCGACGTTAATGATTTAGCCGGCAGTTACTTCACAGTACTTTCCGATGATGAATTTTGTTTTCGGGAACTGCTGATGCTTTCCGCAAACCGTGATATTGTCAAGCTCAACCTGTACGGTGTTCGTGTTACTGTCTGTACCTGCTATTTTCGGTTTCATATAAGAGGTATAGGAAATGTTTCGGAACACAATATTTTTGATTTCAAAATTCTCCGCTTCCTCATCATAAATCTTTACGAGAATGGGTCTGCCTTCGTCTCGGAAAATTTCTATATTTTCAAAAAGTATGCCGTCAATACCGCCCTTGGTCTGCTCTGCAACAACAACGAGTGAGCCGATTCGGTCATTATCCCATATAGCGTCACGGTAAATTACGGCACAGTCACGGAATGTGACGTCGGAAATCATTTTGTTGACCTCGCCCGTAATGCCGAAGCATCTTGCGTATCCGCCCCATGCGATGCAGTTTGTGAACGTGATATTCCTGCTGTCCATTGTGCCGCCGAGTGCTTTTACTTCAAAAGTATCGTCTGCCACTCTTGCAAAGCAGTTGTCAACGGTAACGTTATGGCTGTTGCAGATTGCAAAGCCGTCGCAGTTGCCGCGGTTGCCGATGATATCAACATTGTCAATGCTGACGTCGGTACAGCAATAAGAGATAAATGACCATTCGGGCGAATTTATGATTTTTATATCGCTGACGGTTACGTTTTTGCAGTTGGTGAAAACAACGCCCCTTCTTTCTCTTCTGTCAAGTCGGGTCATATCAATTACACCTCTGCCGGTGAGGGTTACGTTGTTGCAGTTGTAAAAATTAATAAACGGATATCTTGTAAGCCCGAATGCATTGTCGCCCGGTGCAGTCGGCTCAAGGTATTTGTTTTCATCTTCGGCACAATCAATATCGTGAAGATGGTTTGCTATAACATAAGCTCCTTCGCGAAGATAGATTACAAGATTTTCATTTCCGACGAGGCTGACGTAATCGTACTGATAAACACCTTTATCAAGCACCCATACGTTGTCTTCGCCGTATTCTTCTATGTAAGCCGCAATTTCTTTATCCTCATCAACCTTTTCACGCACCATAAGGGTGTAACCGTAATATTGGTTTGCACCGTTGAAAAGGAAGGTATAAACACCCGTTTTGTTGATAGATGCGGTAACGGTGTTATCTTTGCACTGCGCCTTTACACCGTGTGATTCGGGTAATACAATGGCATTTTTCAGCTCAACGTCAGCGCCCGTTATCTCAATGTTGAATGAGAACTCCTCACTTGAATCAACATAGATTTCGGAGAAGGAGTGGAGCGTACCCGTATCGTCAACACGAATGAAAACCACCGAAGCATAAACGGGGATTTCCTTTCCGCTTACCTTTGCAGTGTAATACGGCGAAACAATTATACCATTTATATCGTCATATCCGCCCGACTGAACGTATTCGGGAAGCTCAGCCGATGCTCTGCCGACAAGCTCCTGCTCAGTAAGCCCTGCTTCTTCAAGTGTGACAATTGCTTCGTCGGGATACTGAAGAAACGAAAAATCAAAGTTTTCGCTTTCGGGATAAACGGTAGCAGGGAAGAGCAGATTTGAGAGAAAAACTGAAACGGTTGTAAAAATTGTAATCACAAATTTGATTAAAGCTTGCATATGATTATCTCCTTTAAAATTATTTCAGTGCCGTAACCGCCCGAATTATCGGGATTGTTCAGTTACCGCTCATTTATATCATACCGTATAAATTGTAACAGGTCCGAAAAGTCCGCCCGAAACAAGATCTTTGGCAAACTCAAGCTCTGCTTCAAAATACGGTGATAATTCTTCGATATTCCATTTGTCAAAGTAATCTGTATGAACATACCAATTAGCCGACGTGTTGGTGACAACAATTTTAAGCTTGTTGTTTTCGGCAAGAACGTTTGCAGGTATTTTCAATCTGTACGGCGGAGTCAGAGCGGCTCCGAGAAGGTGTCCGTTGAGATAAATCTCAGCCGCATAGCGTACATCACCGAGATTGATTTCTCCTTCTTTTCCGATCTTTTCGAGGGGAAGCTTGAATTCAGCTTCATAAACGCCGCTTCCCGAATAGTCACTGCCGATTATATCTGCCCAATCACCGAGATTAACAAAAACGGTTTTTTCGGAATGTCTGATGTTTTCAAATCCGTTTTCGCCGTATGAAAGTTCAGTTTCTTTACGGAAAGTAAATCCGTCGGAAATTTCGGCTTTGAAACTGAAAATTTTCTTGCTTTTAGCTTCGAAATCTTCCTCTGTAAGCATTATCACCGCTGTTTCGCCTATAGCAAGAGAAAGGTTGAGAATAGAATTTTCCGTTTCGAAACGCTGTAATTTTCCCGTTTCCAAATCGAGAAAATAACCGTTTGACGAAGGCAGATGAATACGGTAATCTCCATTATCACCGCATTCACGGAACAGAAAGAAAAATTCTGCATTTTCGGCTTTTCTGTGCATTGCCCGTAAGCCGTTGCCGTCAGCCGAAATTACAGGTTTAAGGTCTGAAAGAGTGTGTGATACTCTGCCGCCGCCTTTGATAAAACGGTCAAGAACTGTTTGAGTCTGCGGCGGAATGAAAGCTCCTTCTGGGACGATGATATTTCTGTAATTTGCATTGCCGATGCGGATACAACCATTGTCCGCCCCATCTGAAGCCTGAATAACGTCATCGTCGATAATATCAAAATCTACCGTCATATCTTCAAGCGTTCTTCCGAGCGTGTCAAAAGCTTTTGCTGCAGCATCAGCTTTAAGTCTGCCCTGAAAATCGGAAACGGGGTAGTAGAGACCTGTTTCACAGACCCGTTCACCGATTGATGACAGATATGAAAGACGTTCAGTATATGTGTTGAAATGACCGAGAAAACGGTAATACGGCTGATTCTCCGTGAAAACGGGCAATTCCTGCGCAAGGAGCTGACCCTTTCGCCCGAGAGGAAAGTTGAACGGATTGAATATGTTGATTCCCCGTACAGCCTGATAACCGACTGTATAGCGCATTGTATCGTAAGTCATTGCGCAACCGCCAACGCCGAATATTTCGCTCAATGCAAACTTTGAGCCGTTCTGTGCGGCGGCAGACGAAGCGTATCTCGGGAAAAATCCGTTATAGCCGTTCATATCGTTTTTTTCTGTTATTTTATCTTCAGGATAAAGCTGACGCCATATAACGTCAACTCCGGGAATGTCAAAGCAACGCAGAGCACGCATTATATTGAAGTTCCCACCGCCTTGCATACAGCCGAGGGGGTCGTGGTCTTTATCCAGATGCCCCGTAAAAGCCATACTGTGGTCATTTGCCCATTTTTTGCACGGAAGAAGAAAATTGTCGCAGAACATTCTGCTGCATAAATCGTACCAACGGTGCAGTATATGAACGTTTTCTTCTGTCGCTGGCGCATCACCTGCAATCAGCGGAAGATAAGGCAAAACCGATTCACCGTAAATTGATTTATATTTCTCCGCAAGCTCTTTATTAAAAGCTGATGACGGTGCCTTCGGCTCGTCAGTGAATACTGCAGTTACGTTTTTGCCGATAGCATTCTTCATTGCGGACAAATACTTTTCGTGAGTTATTTCAATAAAATATTCCGTTGCGGCATTGTTCATCAAATTGGGATAATCCGTATCGCCGCAGATTACTTTTTCCGTAAAATACTCGGTAACAACAGCATCCGCATCGAATTTATATCCTTCTTCGATCATTTCTTTGCCATTCAGAAATGCCGCAAGGATATTGGGCGTTGATTTTTTATATACATCTCCTGCCGTGAAAGAATGCTTGATTGTTTTCAGCACTTCTCTTGCATATTCGGGATGATCCTTCAGAACTTTTCCGCATGCACCGCCTGAGGGCCATCCGCCTTCATCATAAATCCAGCAAATCATACCGAACTCACTTGCTTTTTGAACAGCATAAGCACAAAACTCAAAAAACTCATCGGAAAGATATTCGGGTGAAAGGTTGGTCGGCATACTGTCGGGTCGGAAAGTCTTCGGCTCGGGAAGAATGTAAAACGCTCTTATGCCGAGATTCTGCATTTCGTCGAGCTGATTATCAATGGTTTCACGAGTGCAGATGTCATTCCATACCCAGACATAGACGGGGGAGTGGAAAGCATCGGGAGATACGAAGCTGTTTATATCGAATTTATCATTGTTTTTCATTAATTATTCATCCTTGGATTTCAGACGTTTGCATTGTATTTGTTCTGCTTTTTAAGCCGATTCACAAAGCACTTGAGGGCAATAACCATAATCGCGTAGAGCACCGCAAGCAGAACGGGATAAATTTTTATTCCAAATAGTCCGCTTATCAGGCTTACCGCAGGCGGTGCGAGCATTACGCCGATATATGCAAATGCTATCTGTGACCCCATAACCGACTGCGAAGCTTCTTTGCCGAAATTGTGAGGTGTAAGGTGTATCATATTCGGATAGATTGAGCCGTTGCCCAATCCGACAAGGAATAAACCGACAACGGTAACCGCACCGTGTACGGGAAGGAGCATAATTGCGATTGCGGGGGCGAGAATTACTGTGCCGATTCCGATGCGCTTCCAGGTGCTGATTTTATCGGAAAGTAAGCCTGAAACGAAACGGCCTATCGACATTCCTACGTAATATACGGTCAGAGCAAGCGCTCCGTGTTTAGCCTCAAATCCTTTTTCCGAAACAAGGTATGTGCTTCCCCAGACTCCGCAGGCATATTCGATTGCGTTTGTTGCAAGCATAATTACCCAGACCTGACGGACTTCGGGCATTTTAGCCATCTGCAAAAGGGAAAGGCTTACGCTTTTTTCTTCTTCGGATGCTTCAGCAGATGATGATTTTTTCCACATAGGAATCGATATGATTAATAGCAGCGTGATTGCCGCCTGAACGTAAAAAGCATATCGGTAACCGCCGCGCCACCCTGCATTATTTAATGCCTGCGACATAAGATAGGGGCTGAGTGATACTCCGACTCCGTAAAAACAATGCAGATAATTCATATGGCTTGCTTTGAAATGAAGAGCAACGTAATTGTTAAGCCCCGAGTCAATCGCGCCTGCACCGAGTCCGAGAATAACGGCAAGCGGTATCATAAACCCAAAAGACGGTGCAAAAGAGAAGCCGAGCAGTGCCGCCGCAGTCATAGCCGTGCTGAAAGCGGTAACCTTCGCCGTTCCGAGCTTGTTGAGAATTCCTGCGCTGAACATACTTGATAAAACGGTACAGCCCGAAATAATAAAGGTCAGAATGCTGACTGCTTCAACGGGAATATTCATTTCGGAATGTATGGCAGGCCAGGCAGAGCCGATAAGAGAATCGGGAACTCCGAGACCTATAAATGCAATATATATAACAACCAATAAGAAAACCATAAATTCTCCGCATAAGTATTTTAAAATACTATATTAATTATGTTTGTAAAAATTATATCATAAATACACCAAAATACAACCCGGATTTTTGATTTAAATTGAGTGAGCAGGGTGATTTGACATCCGATTTTGCGTTATTCTCACTTGCAAATATGTTTAATATTTTCTGTATATGTATAATTATGTTGTTTGATGTTGTAACAAATATGTTTGTATGATATAATTTTAAATGTGAAATTTTTGCTCGGAGGTTTTAATATGAACGCAAAATATCCCAATCTTTTATCTCCCGGATATATTGGAAAAGTTGAACTCCGCAATAAAACCGTTATGGCAGCAATGGGAATGAGTCAGGCTGAAAACGGATTTGTCAATAAAGCTGTGCTTAACCATTATTCAGAAAGAGCAAAAGGCGGAGTAGGTGCAATTATCGTTGAGGTTACCTGCGTTGATTCTCCGCTTGGCCTTAATACAAACGGTATGCTTGTTATTGATGATGATAAATATATCCCCGGAATGACTCAACTTGCCGATGTAATTCACGAAGGCGGCTCAAAGGCGTTTTTGCAGATTTCGCATACGGGCAGAGGAGCAAGAAGAAAAATTATCGGGGATCAACCCGTCGGACCGAGCACAGTTGCGATGCCTTATTCATATATGATGGGTCTTGCAAACGAAACTCCCCGTGCACTGACTGTTGAAGAAATCAAAGCTATCGAAGAAAAATATGCGCAGGCTGCTTTGCGTGCTAAAAAAGCAGGCTTTGACGGAGTTGAAATTCACGCTGTCGGCTATTATCTCGGTCAGCAGTTTTTATCCAAAACAGCCAATATTCGCACAGATGAATACGGCGGAAGCCGTGAAAACAGAATCCGTTTTCATCTTAACATAATCAAAAGAATCCGCGAACTTTGCGGTGAGGATTTTGCTGTAATTGTAAAACTATCCGTTATTGAAATGGGCAAAGACGGCGGAATATCAATGCTTGACGGATTGTATTATTGCAAAAAGCTTCAGGAAGCAGGTGTTGATGCAATAGAAGTTCTTGCAGGCATATGGTCGGGCGAAGCGGGAAAAAATCAGAAGCCCGAATCTGCATATTCCGATTGTATGGCGGTTGCTCTTTGCCTTGTTATGAAAATAGGACTTGCACTTACCGCAGGCGGAAAGAAAATAACACTTATCGGCGGAGGACGTGCACAGAATCCCGTTGCATCAGAAAAAGCATTGAAATCGGGACAATGCGATCTTATTTTTATCGGTCACGGCATGCTTGCACAGCCCGACCTTGTTAATCTTATTGATCAGGACAGAGAGGACGAAATCCGTCCTTGCATCGGTTGCGGTCACTGCATCGACCATCAGCTTCAGCACGGAGCACGAGCTGTTTGCTCAGGCAACGCAGTGCTTGCAAGAGGGGATAACGATTATACAATTACACCTGCCAAAACAAAGAAAAGAGTTGTTGTTATCGGTGCAGGTGTTGCAGGTGTTGAAGCGGCAAGGATTGCAGCTATGAGAGGCCATACGGTTGATATTTATGATTCTGCAAACGAGGTCGGAGGTCAGATGAATCTTGCCTGTAAGCCTCCGTTCAAACAGCATCTCGGTCTTATGAAGCCGTATCTTGAAAGACAGCTTGAGCTCCACGGTGTTAGTGTTCATCTCGGTAAAAAGATGACTAAAGAGGATATTCTTGCACTTAATCCCGATGCCGTTGTTTGTGCAACGGGTGTCATCAGTAACAAGCTCCCCGTTGAGGGTGCTGAAAGAGCTGTCAATGCGGTAGATATTCTTAACGGTGCATCAAGCGGAAAGAACGTTGTTGTTATCGGCGGCGGTTCAATCGGTTGCGAAACTGCTGAATTCCTTGCAAAGCAGGGTAAAAAGGTAACGATTATAGAAATGACCGAAACCTTTGCTGGCAATACGGGTAAAACCGCACAGACAATACTGCTCGGACATCTTAAAGGTAACGGTGTGAAACTTCTGCCCGAATCGAGAGTTGAAAAAATCACCGCAACAGAGGTTATATATAAATCCAAAGACGGTAAAACAAACTCTGTCAAAGCCGATACCGTTGTACTTGCAATCGGCAACAGACCCGACACAAGTCTTTACGATTCGCTCAAAGATGCAGTTCGTGAGATTTATAACATCGGTGATTCAAACGGCGGCGGTATTATTCCCAACGCAGTTTATGACGGATACACCGTGGGAAATAAAATATAAGGAGATGTAAAAATGAAAAAGAAGTTTTTGAAAGCTCTTTCACTGATGCTCGTATTTTCACTTGTGTTCAGCAACACAGCTTTTGCAACAAGCGGTGACGTTGACCCCGAAATCATAGCGGAAACAAAGGAAACCGCAATTCAGATTGAAAGCGAAGGAATTGTTCTTCTCAAAAACGAAGATAATTTTCTTCCGCTTTCAGGCAAAAAGCTCAACGTTTTCGGCGCAGGCTCGGTTTGTCCGTTTTTCGGTGGCGCAGGCTCAGGTGCAATAACAACCGATGACCCCGTAACGCTTTATGAAGCGTTTGAGGCGGAGGGGATTGAATATAACGCAGAGCTTCGTGCGCTTTACGAAAAGCATTGCCTTTCAAATGAGCTTCCCAAAACCGACAATACCGTCATAAACAATCTTCTTCAGGTGCTTCTTGCCAAGAATACCCTTGAAGAAATGGACCCGAAGCATCTTACAGATGAGCTGCTCAAAAGTGCAGTTGAATTTTCGGACACCGCAGTTATCGTTATCAGCCGTACAAGCGCAGAGGGTACGGACCATACGGTTGAAACGTTAAGCCTTTCCGCTGATGAAAAGGCGATGGTCGAGAAGGTAACCGCTGCATTTGAAAACGTTGTTGTGCTTTTCAATATCGGCAACGTTATGGAAATGGGCTGGATTGATGAATACGAAAGCATCAAGGCTGCTGCAATCATCTGGATTCCCGGCGAATTCGGTATGACAGCCGTACCGCAGATGCTTAATGGCAAGGTCAATCCTTCGGGCAGGCTCACGGATACAATCGCTTACAGTATTGCAGACCACCCTTCAAGCGAATGCTTCGGCAGCAATTCTTATAACGGCGGCAAGCATTTCGTTGAATATTATGAGGGCATCTATATCGGCTACCGTTATTTTGAAACCTTTGCAAAGGATAAGGTGCAGTATCCTTTCGGCTACGGTCTTTCGTATACAAGCTTTGAAAAAGAGGTTGTATCCACTGACTTTAATGCTGATAACATAACCGTTGAGGTTAAGGTCACCAACACGGGTAATATGGCAGGCAAAGAGGTTGTTCAGCTTTATTACAGCGCTCCCTATACCGAAGGCGGCATTGAAAAGAGCGCAATCTGTCTCGGCGGTTTTGCAAAAACGGATATGCTCACCCCCGATGAAAGCGAAACGCTCACAATCTCATTTAAAACCGACGATATGGCATCCTATGACTATAAGGTGAACGAAGCCTGGGTGCTTGATAAAGGAACGTATAAAATCATTGTTGCAAACGACGTAAGAAACCATATTGTAGCTTATGATTACGAAATCGCAGAAACAAAGATTATCAGGAACGACCCCGTAACGGGAACTGAAATCGAAAATCTTTTTGAGGACGTTTACAGCGGATACGAGATTATGTCGAGAGCTGACGTTGAGGGAACTTATCCCGAACTTCGCGAGCTTGACAAAGACGATTATCTGATTGACGTTGACAAAACTCCCGACCCCGTAACGGAGGGCGAAGCACCCAAAAAGGGCGTCAAATATGACAAAACCATCACTTTGCAGGACGTTGCAAAAGATGAAAGTCTGTGGGATGCATTCCTTGACCAGCTTACGCTTGAGGAAATGACGATGCTTGTCATCAACGGCGGATACGAAACTCACGGCGTTGAGCGTCTCGGAATTCCCCATACTATGGATAACGACGGACCTTCAAGCGTCAAGGGAAGAAACGGTCTTGTATATACCGACAGCGGTACGGCTTATCCTTGCGCAACTGCAATCGGATGCACGTGGAATGTTGACCTTGCTTATGAAATGGGCAAGGGTGCAGGTAAGGAAGCAGCCGATATGGGTACTGATACATGGTATGCTCCCGGCGCAAACATCCACCGCAATCCCAGAGGCGGCAGAAACTTCGAATATTTCTCGGAGGACCCGATAATCTCGGGCATTATGGCGGCAGAAATAATCAAGGGGGCAAACTCTGAAAGCCTTGTAACAACAATCAAGCACTTTGCTCTCAATGACCAGGAATCCCACAGAAACGGCATTTTTACTTGGTGTGTCGAGCAGGCAATGCGTGAAATTTATCTCAAGGCATTTGAAATTCCGATTAAAGAAGCACAGCCCAAGGGCATTATGTCAGCTTATAACCGTATCGGCACAAAATGGTGCGGCTCAAGCTCTGCGCTTCTCAAGGATTTGCTCCGTAAGGAATGGGGCTTTGAAGGCTTTGTTGTTTCGGACTATTCTACCAACTTCACGGGCAGCGGATATATGAGCCCCGTTCTTGCGGTCTATAACGGCAACGATACTATTCTTTCGGGTATGTGGGCGTTGCAGGTGATTCAGCATAAAGCGGCAGTTAAGCTTGCGTATGCAAAAGACCCTGTCGGATTTGGCAATGCTCTGCGTGAAGCCTGCAAGAATCTGTGCATAATGAAAATAGAAACAAAGGCATTCAAGAATCCCGAAATAACCTATGATTCATCTCTTATCGGCACGCTTGATACCCTTGATGATTGGGATTTTGAGTTCCCGTATATCCACATTTTTGTAAGGTTTGTTTTAAATAATATTCTGAACGTTATTATCTATGCTTTCAGATTTATTTTGTAATTCTGTTGGGAGACTGAGAAAATAAAATGATGAAGGAGAATTAAAATGGCAAAGATAGTTTCAATTCCCTTAGCAATAATAATGAGCGTTATATCGTTATTCTTTCCGGGAAAAGTGCAAGCTCCCGACAAAGTACAGTGGAACACAAATTACCCCTACGTTTTTGTTCACGGTCTGATGGGCTGGGGCGAATACGATGCTCATTATAAACTTATGCCCTATTGGGGAATGTTCGGCGGTGAGCTTCTCGGAAAGCTTGAGGATAAAGGTTACGATTGCTACGGAGCATCCGTTTCGGGCACTGCGAGTGCGTGGGACAGAGCCTGCGAGCTTTATGCCCAGCTTACCGGTACTGTTGTTGACTACGGCAAGGCTCACAGCGAAAAATGCGGTCACGACAGATACGGCAAGGATTTCACGGGGAAGGCTCTGCTTGAAAAGTGGGATTCTGAAAACAAGATAAATCTTCTCGGTCACTCATTCGGCGGAGCAACAATGCGTGTTTTTGCAACTCTTATGGCAAAGGGTGAT
Source organism: Acutalibacteraceae bacterium (assembly GCA_045592085.1). Taxonomy (GTDB): domain Bacteria; phylum Bacillota; class Clostridia; order Oscillospirales; family Acutalibacteraceae; genus CAG-177. Next base: position 21,066 of record JAZNUD010000085.1, read on the forward strand.
GAAGCTGAAACCGCTTCAACCCCTGCTGATGAGATTTCACCTTTGTTTACGGGCGGTAAAGCGGATTGGATTTATTCGCTGACCTCGCTTGCCGCTCCGCATAACGGTACAACGGCTTACGGACTTGAGGATTCGATGCCCGATAATACCGATTCCGCCGCATACGATATGTTCATTGACCATGCTCTGGAAATCAACAAGAATATGGTGACCGATGAAAATACCTATTATTTTTCAATAGCTTGTACGGCTTCGGTCAAAAATGACGACGGCACCTATAAAGCCGATAAAAAAAGAATGGAAATTCTTTTCCGCAGCAGTGCTGATGAAATAGGTATGCTCAAGGGTACGACCACGGGCGGCTACGTTGTTGACGAAAGCTGGTTTGAAAACGACGGACTGGTCAACACCGTTTCTGCAAAAGCACCCTCCCACGCTCCGTCAGCAGAGTTCGACGAAAACAATATCGCTCCCGGTATATGGAATATAATGCCCGTTTATCAAGGTGATCATATGTCGCTTCAGGGAGGATTCTTCAAGGTCAATACTGACGTTGAACGCCTTTATACAGAGCATTTTGATATGATTAACCGTTTGTAATCCGGCAAAATTATAAGTCGACAGAAAATAACCGAAACAAAACCACCTCTACCGATGCAGAAAGCATCGACAAGAGGTGGTTCAGTTTTTTGTGAGAGTAATTTGAAAAATTGTGATTTAACAACTTGCTCTTTTGTGACAATCGGCTCCTTTGTCAAATGAGCTGTCGAACAATGATATACTGCAGAAAAGTTTCACATACTGTTATTCAAAAATGTCAATAATCAACTTGCGTATTTCTTCAATTGCTATACTAAAAGCTTGGCGGATAAATCTTACGGCTTTTTCAAAAAAGTTTTCTTTATCAAGTTCAGCTTTCTCTCCGTCGGCGGAATAGCAACCGATGTTATTGCTTGTTATTTCATTACCGTAGAAATCTGTCATGCAACCGTCTTTGACCTCAAAACCTGCACCGATTAACGGCGATCCTTCCGCAAGCTGATATGCTTTTATCGGGTCGTCACCACCCACAAAGCCGGGAAGAGTGTTCAAAGCGTCTTTGTCAAATGAAGGATTGAAAGTGTTGTAATAGCAGTTGTTTGCAAAAACGTTGTTCCATGTTTTAGCTTCTTCATTTATATGATAAAACTTATGACCGTCTTTAAAAACAATGATATTGTTTGCGAACAGCGAATCATAAATCTGGGTCATCTGAAATTCAGGTGAATTGATTATGGTGTTGTTGTAAAAGCTGAAATTCCATTCGCCGTCTGATACGCCGATTTTGTTTCTGCCCTGATTGTCATTGACGGAAAGGCAGTATCTTACCGTGTTACCTCTGTTACCGCCGCTGGCGGGATTGGTGCACATAAAGCGCATATTATCGTGCGCATAAATATATTCGTATGTGCAGTTATAGGAGCCGTGGTCAAAATCCACAGTCATACCGTCGCCGTAGTTTTTCTGACCGGCTATTTCACAGTAGCTGAAAGTGCAGTTTGATGAATAATGAGTCCACATTGCGGCTGTAAAATACAGAATCTTTCCGTTTTCATCAAGGCCGACTCCCTGACAGCAGTTTATGGCACGGCAATGCGTTACCAAAGCACCGTCGCAGCCTTCAAGAACGACGGCTTCACCGTCCATATTGTAAAATTCGCAGTTCTTTACAAGTGCATTTTTGTTCAGATCCTGTGAACCTGTGAAGAATATGCCGTTGCCTACATCGTATATTTTGCAGTTCACTGCCTGAAAATCATTGACGGGATATGGTGAGCCGCCGTAACGCTTGATAACTATCGCAGCTCTGCCCGAAATCGGACCTTCTGTATAATTATCACGGCAAGTTACCTTGTAATTCTGCATATCGTGAACTTCGCAGTTTTCTATTCTGACACCCTTTGATTCTTTTGTAACACCGTCAACCCAGATACCGCCGCCGTTGTGCGCCGTGATTTCAAAGCCCGAAACGGTTACGTAGGAGCAGTCAAAAAGCTTCATAACCGCATCTCTTGCATCGGTGTTAAGATGCGGCTTTTCGCCTTCACCGTAGGATGAAATGACAATGGGATTATCCTGAGTGCCCGAGCAGGTGAGCGTAATGGCGCAGTCATAATCGCCGCCTGCTCTGAACAGAATTTTATCACCTGCTTCAAGCGATAAAGAAGCAATGTTATCAACTGTTTTCCACGCAGATGATTCGGATAAACCCGTGTTTTCGTCATTGCCTGATATGCTGTCGATATAATAAGTTGTTCCTGCGGCAAACACAAGCGGTGTTATGCTCAGGGTGATTACAACAGCGAGAATTACAGACAAAAGCTTTTTCATAACAATACCTCCATAAATTGAACGGATATTTTCCGATGCTGAGCATCGCTTCGTGGATAAACGGTAGCGGAGAGGGGCGGATTTAAAAAAACGAAACGGTTCTTGAAATTGTAAACTCAAATCTGATTATAGCTTGTATTACTTTTTCTGTTTGAAAAAATAACTGTTTACATTTTCAGCGTTGTATAAATTTACTTTCTGAATAAAGTGTAAATTATATTTGTAAGTTTCTTCTTGTTTCAGTATGTCTAAAAAAATTATATCATAAACACAACAAAATACAAGCTGAATATTTGTGCTGATATACCTGCCGACAACAGGATAATGCTTTCGACAAAGCTGATATAATTTATAATTATTCTATTTACAAATGTAATGCGATTGATGTAGAATATAAAAAAGACTTCTGTTTGATTGATTTAAGGAAGAAAGAATATGAAAAACCCAAAGCAAAAAGTTCTGTGCGGAGCTGACGTCTTTGCGAAAAACGGATATGATTTTCAAGGTAAATGCGGACTTATTACCAATCCCACGGGTGTTCTGCGAGACCTTTCCTCGACCGTGGATATGCTGAAAGAAAAGTGTAACCTTGTTGCGCTTTTCGGCCCCGAACACGGTGTAAGAGGCGATATGCAGGCAGGAGAGGGAATTACATCGTATATCGACAAAAGAACGGGTCTGCCCGTTTACAGCTTATTCAATGACGATATATCCGAAAGCGAAAAAGTCCTCGCATCCCTTGATAACGTTGTTTTTGACATTCAGGATGTCGGTGCAAGGTTTTATACCTATGCTTACACAATGACAGATACAATGAAGCTTTGTGCAAAACACGGCGTAAAGTTTTTTGTGCTTGACAGACCGAACCCTTTAGGCGGAATAAAAGCGGAAGGAACTGTTCTTGACAGAAGGTTTTCATCTTTTGTCGGCAGATTTCCGACTCCGACCCGTTGCGGTCTCACCATAGGCGAGTTTGCGCTTATGATGAATGAAACGGAAAATATCGGTTGCGATATGACGGTTATACCGATGGAAGACTGGAAAAGGGATATGTATTATGATGATACTGACCTTATTTTTATTCAGCCTTCGCCCAATATCCCGACCGTTGAAACGGCGTTTGCATATATCGGCACCTGCGTTTTTGAGGGGACAAATATTTCCGAGGGCAGGGGAACAACGAAACCTTTTGAGATGATTGGTGCACCGTGGCTTGACAGCAAAGCCGTTATCGAAAGAATCGGTCAGCAAGACGGAGTTATTCTTCGCGAATGTTCATTTACACCCACGTTTTCGGATTACAAGGACAGCTTCTGTCACGGAATTCAGCTTCATATAACCGACAGAGAAACTTTTTCATCTTTTGCCGTCGGAATCAGACTGCTTGATGCAATCAGAAAAACTCATTCTGAATTTGAATTTGATGCGTTCATAGTCAATCTCCTCGGAACGGATATGATTCTTCAAGCCGATTTTAATCCCGAAAATTTTATTGTCGAGGAGCAGAAAAAAGTTGATGAATGGCAAATGTTTTCAAAAAAATGGTATCTTTATTGATAACGAAAAATCCCTTATGAACCTTTAAATGATTCATAAGGGATTCATTTTATTTAACCGTATTTATCAGTTTATCCATAGCTTCAAGAATTGCTACTGCAGCCCCGGGACCGAGTGAATTTGTTTCTTCGTAGTGCCTTCTGCCGTTCTTATCGTCGGTGTTGTTGAAGTAGGGCAGCCATTCGTGAAGAAGAAAATCATTTTCGGGAATGATATAACCGATTTCGTCATTGCAAAGACCGATAACAAAATTCTGTTCGCAGCGTGACATTTCCGAAAAAGGTTTGTAATCGGCTTCTGTGCCGTTTGCCGATTCCTCTGCAGAAAGGAAGTTGCCGCTTTCCAATTCGGGAGAAAGCTCACCGGGAATCATATAAACGCCTATCTGCCTGTTGCCGAGCTCCATATACGAAACTTCCGTAATGATAGAGATGTTTCTGTCTTTATCCTTGGCAATGTCATTGTTAAGAACTCCGAGGAAACGCACAAGAAGAAGTGCGGTATTATCGCATTTTATTTCCGTTGCTTCGGTTTTGATGTTGATAGCGGGCTCAAGAGTAATTTCGTTATCCACGCTCATAACGACTTTACCCACGTCCTCGCCGAATTCCTTGACGTATTCAAGACCGAGCTCAAAATTACGCAAAACGTCGTCAAGCTTTTCGCAGGTGATAAGTCCACCGATGGCTCCGTTTATGAATACAACGTTTGCACCGCCGGTCTGCTCAACAATTTCTTTTTCCATATATGCAGGAAAATCCGCACTGACGACGGTTGTTCTTGCTCCGAGACATTCGGCGTGGCAGGCAAGATTCACTATATAAGTATCATCACTGCCGTCTGCGGGGTCAAAACGGATTCTTGTCAACGTAGCATCAAAGTCATCGGGAGTTCTTGTGTCAATCAGAAGTCCTTCGGTTTCTGCTGTGCCGAAATATAAACTGCCGTCTTTTCTTGCGTTGTATGCATCGATAATTGCTTTTGCGGTCAGCTCCTTGAGGCGGTTCATAAAGTCCTCGTTTTTGCCGTCCGAGAAAAAGTTCTTACCCCAAAGTCCCTGCGTGTCAATGGCGGAATGAGTGTGGGTTGCACATATGTTGATTGATTTGATATCGGGGATCTTTCCGCTTTCGATAACAATTTTTCTGATATCGTTGATATCCTTGCGGCTGATTCCGACACAGTCAATTGCGCAAATGACAACTCCGCCTCTGCCGCTGTTATCGTCAAGATAAACAGCCTTGGCATACATATCGTCAAGAACCGATTGTGCAGGATTGTTTGTGTTGTAGCCGGCGATATAATACTTTTCTTCCGTGATATCATCGGGAGTGAGAACTTCTTTTGCAAAGCCGACAGTCCACTTTTCGCCGTTGTATGAAAAAGTTTCGTCACCGGTAAGCATATATTTTGAAGTATCCTCAACGGTTGTGTACGTTGAATTGGGAACGAAAAGAACTATCAGTGACAGCAAGCCTGAAATTATTCCTCTTACCAATTCGGGAAGCTTCAGAAAACGCAGAAATTCCATTATGAATTACCCCCAGACCTTAAGAAGCTCGAAAAATGCTTTTGAGAATGCGGTTGCACTTTTTGAACCCGTTGAGACGGTTTCTTCATAGTGACCTTCAGCACCCGATGAGCTGTAATCGTTATCGGGAACGATATAGCCTACCGCATCGTTGCAAAGACCGAAAACAAGTACTTCGTCATCTTTGTCAAAGCAGGTCGCAATTTCTTCATAGGGGTATTCCGTGCCGTTGAAGGCATCTTCAGCCGAATAGAATCCGCCGTAAACAAGCTCGGGCAGAGCTTCGCCGGGTGCTTCGACAATCTTTATGTTTTTGCCGATTTCAACGTAGCCGATTTCGCTTGAGAGGTAAACCTTGCCGTCCTCCTTGAACGGAGTAACGTTGCAAAGGTCTGCGCTTGCAACGAGAAGGAAGATGAAGTTATTCACTTCAAAATCAACGTGAGCGTGTCTTATGTTGAGAATAGGCTCAACCGCCTCGCCTTTTTCGGCAAGCTCATAAAGAATATCTGCAACAACGTTGCTGTATTCCTTCATCTTTTCAAAGGATGTAAGCTCCTCGGGTATTCCGTTCTGGGGACCCATATCAGCGTGGATTGCGCCGCCGATAGCTCCCTGAATAAAAATGAAATCAGCATTCCTTTCGGTCATTACTTCCTTCTCTATGTAATACGGGAAATCACCCGAAATCTCTGTGTTGCCCCAACCAAGATTGATGGGGTGTGCACCGAAATTGGCTATATAGATTTCTTTTTTGCCGTCTGCATTGGGAACAAAACGGAAAAGGTGAATTTTATCATCAATTGAATAAGGATTTCTGCCGTCCCAGAACAATTCAGGATTGGATTCAGCAGCATAATAAAGCGTGCCTTCGCTTCTGTTGTTATATGCTTCTCTGATTGCATCGGCTGTTTTCTGAACTACGGAATCGATGTATTCCTGGTTTCTGCCGCTTTTGGGGATATTGCCCCACAGACCCTGAGTGTCTATTGCACTGTGATTATGGGTAGAGCCAACGTCAATGCTGATAAGCTTGCCTTTGCCCGTTATATCAGCGAGCTTTTCGCGGATATCCTTGATATCTGCGTTCATAAAACCGACACCGTCAATCCACGCAAACGCCGCTGCACCTCTGCCTGAATTATCGTCAAGCACAACGGCTCTTACGCATAAATCGTCAACAACACCCGTGGCTTCCTGGGCAGGGAATTTGAGGAAACCGCCGAGAAAATATCTTGTTTCATCAACGTCATCGGGAGTAAGAACTCTGCGTGCAAAGCCTGCCGACCAGTATTCTGATTCGGCTTCATCGATAAATTCTTCATTTCCTTCAAGGAAATTCTCCGAAATTGCCGTAACGGGTCTTTCGTCATAGCCGATTTTGGTAAGACTCTGAAAAACCGCACCGAGAAGTGTGGGCAGCCCCATAAGTACCGCCATAATCGCTGAAATCCATCTGATTATAACTGCCATAGTAAATTCTCCTTTTCTGTTTATATATTAATGATACAATATTATTTTTTAATTTTCAATTTGCAAATTGCTATATTATGAACCTTGATTTTTGTGCGTTTTAATGATAGACTCATATCGGAAGTGATGAAAATGACTGTAAGACCGTACAACAAAAAAGACAAAGAAAACGTGCGTTTCGTCTGCCTTAACAGCGAAGGACCCTGCAAAAGCTCAAAAAGAGGAATCAATTTTGCGCTTGCGGTTTACTGCGATTATTATATTGAAAATGAGCCCGAAAACTGCTTCGTTGCCGCAGATGAAAACGACAACGCAATCGGTTACGTTATCTGTGCTGAAGATTTTGATAAATTCAAAGAAATATATGTAAACAGCTATTATCCCAGAATTGCAAAATGGGAATACCGCCGCAGGAAATCCGCACTCAGAGCAATCGATTCTCAGGAAAAATATAAAGAGGACTATCCTGCGCATCTTCATATCGATATCCTTCCCGAGTATCAGCATATGGGTCTTGGCAGAAAGCTGATGGATGCACTGTGCGATAATCTTCGTCAAAAAAACGTAAAAGGTGTTATGTTCACCGTATGGCATAAAAACTATAGCGCAATAAAATTCTATGAAAAATACGGTTTCAGGCTTATAGAAACAAAGGAAACCACTCTGGTTTACGGTTTAAAGCTCAAATAAAAATACCGACAAATCTCAAAAAGGAGGTTTGTCGGTTTTGCTTTTATTCAACGGCAGAGCGTATATTCCAGCCGTTTTCTTCAAGAAGCGTTTCCGCTTTTTCATCGGTACATCCAAGGATTTCGGTAACAATTCCTATAATCCTTCTGCGGAGCTTTTTGTTTGTGGGCTTAAGATTAATCATCATATTCTCGTATACACAGCCGCATTTGACCATTGATGCTGTTGAAATCATATTGAGAATTATCTTCTGTGCCGTTCCCGCCTTCATTCGGGTTGAGCCTGTAATCACTTCGGCACCTGTATCGGCGCAGATATCAATATCCGCCGCCTTTCCGAGTTCGGTATCGGGATTATTGGTGATTGAAAAAGCCTTTGCGCCAATGCTTTTTGCATATTTTACTGCCGAAATGACGTAAGCTGCCGACCCTGAAGCGGAAATGCCGATTAAAACGTCTTTCTCACAAAAATCTCGGGCTTTTAAATCTTCGATGCCTGCTTCGGGATTATCCTCAGCATTTTCTGCAGCCTTGAACATACATTTTTCACCGCCTGCAATAATTCCGTTGAAAAGGTCATACTGCACACCGAAAGTGGGCGGACATTCGGCCGCATCGCAAACGGCAAGCCTGCCCGAAGTTCCGCTGCCGATATAGAATATTCTTCCACCCGATTTCACGGCATCGGTCACCGCATCGCAAACAGCTGCAATCTGCGGCAAAGCGGCTTCAATTGCAAGTGTAACATTTGCGTTTTCGTCATTAATTATTTTCAGCATATCATATGTTGACATTTTATCAATATCATATGTATTTTTGTTTCTCATTTCAGTTTTTAACATTTGCCTATTCTCCCTGCAAGTGTAATTGCGCCGTTGACCATCGGTTCATCAAGAAATTCAAGCAAAATTTCGCCCTCAATATATTTCATAAGGAACGGATAAAGTATTTCTTTTTGCTTGCAAAGTCCTCCGCAAATAACTATTCTGTCATTTATATCAATGAATTTGCGTGCACTGTTGATGATTTTTGCCGCCTCATAAACATTGCGGTCGATAATATCGGAAGCGACCGAATCGCCGAGCCTGAATGCTTCAAAAACAACGGGAGCAAAGGACGCAACATATGATGCACCGCCGTTATAAATTTCGGCAACTGAATCCTCAAGCTTTTTACCGAGTTTGCTTTCAACAAGCTTCAGGATCGTCTCGCTTCCGCCTCTGCCGTCGATAAACTCAAATGCGGAATTAAGAGCGTCGGAGCCGAAATGAAATCCGCTTCCGCCTTTATCTATCATATAACCGCGTCCGCCTGAACGCTGAAGCTTTTCTCCTGAACGGGCAAAAGCAACAATTCCCGTTCCCATAATAACGGCAACTCCGTTTTTGCCTTTTAATGCAGTCTCAAGTGCAAGGTCAACGTCGCTTCCGCAGTCATAAGCGGCAAAGCCGAACTGCGACAAAAAAATATTGATTCGCTGCTGATTATCTCCGCTTTTTGCACCTGCTATACCTGCGAAAACGGAGATTTCCGAAAGATTTAATCCTTCACACAATTCTTTGATTCCGTCATTGAGTACATTATATGTGTTTTCAATGCTTGTGTTGACTGGGTTTGATGCTCCAAGATGCAATCTTCTTATTTCTTTTCTATCTGAATCCGTAAGCAAAAACTCTGTTTTTGTTCCGCCTCCGTCAATACCCAGCAAATATTTGAGGTTATTATAAACAACCTTATCACAATGATATTGTACGTGTTCATTATTGCTAGCCATACATACCTCGTCAAATTCTTATTTATAATCCTATGATTTCTCTGATTTCACTTGCGTCAATATCGTTCAGATTTCGGTTTTGCGAAACAGAGATATACGCCGCCGCACCTGCGGCTTCACCTATACCTACGCAGATAGGCATAACTCTGAAATTGGAGTGTGCCATATGTGTACCCGAAATGTTTCTTCCGCAAAGCAGAAGATTTTCTTTAACTTCAGGAAGAAGACAACGGTATGGAATCGTATATCCCTTTGTCTGCTTGAAATGCTTCTGAACGCCCGTTTTGTCAAGTCCTGCACCCGTGATGTTGTGAACGTCAAAATTGAAGTAAGCATCCTTCACAACATAATCGTCAAACACCTTCGCTTCAAGAATATCTTGTTCGTTAAGCGTGTATTTACCCTTGAAATGCCTTGTTTCACGAATGCCGATTAACGAAGCGGAGCTTATGATAAAACAGTTTTCATAGCCGGGCACGAATTCCCGGAGATATTTTACAATATCATCCATCTGTCTGTGGCAGGTCAGGGTTGCCTTTGTTAAATCATCGGCAACCGTGCCGTCAATTTCAACGGCGTTTGTCATATTGCAGGTAACAACGCCGGGAAGTGTGGTTTTGTAAGTGAGAATATGTCCTGCAGGGTAGGGGATGTGTTCTTTTGCAAGAGCCTGAAGCTCGCCGTTCGGAGTTTCATAAGTTGATTCAAATGAGCCTAAGAACACGGCCCGTTCATAGTCAACACCGCCAACCTTGAACATCAGAGTTGCAGGCTGCATCTTGTTATCGCTTTCTCTGCCGAGAACAAATTCTGCTCCTGCTCTTGCGGCAATATCTCCGTCACCCGTGGCATCAATAATGACTTTGGCATATATATCCGTTTTGCCCGATTTGTTGATAACGGTTGCACCGAGTACCTTGTCGCCGTCACAGATTGCATCTTCGGCAAAGGTGTAAAGCATAAGCTTACAGCCGACCTCGTCAAGCATTTCAAGATAAAGAGTTTTCAGCTTTTCGGGGTCAATAAGATTTGTTATTTTATTTTTGAATACACCCTCGTTGTTTTCGGATGATCTTTTCAGAATGTCATAATAAAGCAGACTTCCGCAGCTTCCCGTCCAGTGGCTCATAAGCCCCGAAGTGGAAATTCCGCCAACGTCACCGCTTTGTTCAACGAGAATAACCTTTGCTCCGTTTTTTGCTGCTGTATATGCCGCTGCAAATCCCGCAGGTCCGCTTCCGAGAACCAAGACGTCGGTATGTAATTCAAGCTTTGCTGTCATAGTCCGCTCCTTGTTATATAGTGTATTGTAAAAAAGAGTTATTGTCGGTACTCTTTAATTCGTGTTTATCCATCTTTTTGGTAATGAGTTGATTCATTTACCACTCATAATTGACGGCTTCTCCGTCAACTTCCCACACTGACGGAGTGAGATTTTCAAAAATGTCAACAGGTCTGATTGTGTGATTCTCCTGAAAAACCTTATAGGCTTCTGCAAGATCCTTTTTCTGTTCATCTGTCAGTTTATCATTGCACGAAACGAAAAGAGGCGTGTTGCTGTATGAGAGCACGTGAAGCCACTGCTTATTCTTTTCCCACGGAATATTATCTTCAAGAATACCGACACAGTCTGCATCGCACATATAAAAGGCTTCATTCTGTGCAAGGCGGAAAGCAAGGGTGTTGACACCGTTTTTCTTTGTTGCTTCCCATTCTCTGCCGCTTGTGTCGTTGCCCGTGCGGTTAATCTCAACAAGACCTGCACAAAGGTGCGACACCGTGTTACATCCGATGATATACATATCCTGCGCCGTATCTTTGATAAGTCTGTAAAGGTCGAGAGTGATTTCGGCATTGGTTTTTGATTTATCGTAGAAACTCCAGCCCTCAATATCATTCTCTGTTAAAAAGAGGTTGCTGCCCCATGCACCGAAAAGGTCGAAGGTTGTGAAATCGTGTTTGAGAAGCTCATAGCCCCAACCTCTGATTCTTTCGATATCCGATTTTATGTATTCTCTGACGGCAGGGTGGGTAGGGTCAAGATACTGCCTTTTGCCGTCCCGCAGAATTCTCATATCATCTGTTATGGCGGAATCTCTGTTATGCAGAAGTCTGACCCAGATGCCCGGTCTTGCACCGATTTTTTTGATTTCTTCTGCAAGTTTTTGCATATCGCCAAATTTTTCATTGGGAATCCACGGACCCTCGCAGGAATGAATCTGCCAGCAATCGTCAATAACCTCAAACGGTCTGTTTTCAATTCCGCTTGCAAGTTCAACTTGAATTTTTGTGTCGGCAATTATTTCACCGTAACTGCTTTTGCCGTATGCATAGTACCAGTTGTTACCGCCGTAAATTCTTTCTTTGGGAAGAATGGGATTATCACAAAGGGTTTTGCAATAATCGTGAAGGCAGGCATACACATCATCGGAGCTGTAATTTTTATAAACAAACGTTGCAAGATGAAGCTTTGTGCCGCCAAGCTCAACGCCGCAGTTGCCGTTTCTGCAATCTACGGTTGCTTTGATTCCGTCAACCGTATATTTGAAGCTGATAAAAGCATTCGGCTGCGTTTTTACTCCGAAACAAAAACACTCCGTTTTGTTTGTTGCAACAAAATACCACGGCATACATCTGTCGTTATCGGAAAGCTTTCTGAATTCAAGCTCACCGTAGCTTCGCTCCCATGCATCGCCGAGAACGTAAATACCGTTATCGCTCTGAAATTTCCACTCAAGCTCAATGAATTTAACTTTATCATTTGCAGCGGTTACGTATAAATCAAGTGTATCGCCGTCAACAACCGTTTCAATTACCGTGTCACTCACAGCGTTTTCACAAATAATATTTTTTCTGAAATCATTCAAATTAAAATCCATAATTTTACCTCGATATAAAATATACGTTACGCTTTTGCATATTCAGCAAGTAAGGCATGGTCATTCATCGGTTTACAGCAAATTTCAGTTCTGACAGATGACCATTTGCGTTCAATTTCCTCGGCTGAATCGTTATTTATATCAACAACGTTGTCGGGGTCATCCGAGCCCATCATAAACCATTGGCTTGTTGCGCCTTCAGGGCAATGTCCTTTGTATGTCCAAGTCTGCCAGTTAAATGAACATTCGTTAAAAAGCTTCAGTATGTATTCCCAGACTGCAGTTCCGCGGCAGGGAGAAAACTCACCCACAAGCACGGGTACGTTGAAATTTTTGCTTGCGTGGTGCAGGGTTACTCCTTTAAAGCTTTCGTTTGAATCGTCATAATAGTGATACTGATACATCACGTTTTCCCATCCTCGCTCTGACGGATGCGGTATGTCATC
>JAZNUD010000086.1:0-51791 GCA_045592085.1 Acutalibacteraceae bacterium
GGTCTCTGCAAGGGCAAAAAATGTCTTGCGCCTGCACCTTGTCCGAATCTTGAATCTAATCACGCCGAATACCTCGATATACTGCGTACTGTGCGTGCGTTGCCGAAAATCAAAAAGGTTTTCGTGCGCTCGGGAATACGCTATGACTATATGCTTGCCGATAAGGACGACAGCTTTTTCAGGGAGCTCGTTGCCCATCACGTCAGCGGTCAGCTCAAGGTTGCACCCGAGCATTGCTCTGCGGCTGTGCTTGATAAAATGGGTAAACCGCATATCGAGGCGTACGTTGCATTCTCAAAGAAATATTTCAGTTTCAGCAAGAAGGAGGGCAAGGAGCAATATCTTGTGCCTTACCTGATGTCGTCGCATCCGGGCAGCACGCTCAAGGATGCGGTTGAGCTTGCTTTGTTTTTGAAGAAAATAGGCATCCGACCCGAGCAGGTGCAGGATTTTTATCCTACCCCCGGTACGGTATCGACCTGTATGTTTTATACGGGGCTTGACCCCTACTCAATGAAAGAGGTCTATGTTGCAAAGGACCCCCACGAAAAGGCGTTGCAGAGGGCGTTGCTCCAGTATTTCGATCCGAGAAAGAAAGAGCTTGTCATCGAGGCGCTGAGGAAGGCGGGCAGAAGCGACCTTATCGGCAATTCCGATAAATGTCTTGTCAGACCTGCGCCAAACACTTCAGCTTCTTATTCTAAAAATAACCGTTCAAACGGTAACAGAGGCAGAAACACCCGAAGCAGATCAAACGGAAGGAGATAAGTATATGGGCAAAAACACTAAGACGTCCAGAGGTAAATTATTATATCTGGTTTTGTTTTTGATTGTGGCGGCGGTAGCTGTTGCCGGCAGAGCTTTGATGGATTCGGAGGAAAAACCCTCTGAAAATCCTTCGGAGGATAACGATTCATCCGTCAGCTATTGCAAGGTGCATTATATCGACGTCGGTCAGGGTGACTGCGAGCTTGTTGAATGCGACGGAAAATATATGCTCATTGATGCGGGAGAAAACGGTCACGAAAACGACGTTATAAATTATCTTACAAGGCTTGGTGTTGAAAAGCTTGATTACGTTGTTGCTTCGCATCAGCATTCCGACCATATCGGCGGACTTGCAGAGGTGCTTGCAGAATTCGATGCGGATAATATAATTATGCCTCGTCTGACAAAGGCACAGACCCCCACCAACTCAACTTATAAAGCGTTTCTGAAAGCTGTTCAGGCATCGGGAGCAAAAGTTATTGAAGCGAAGGTCGGTGCGCAATATAATCTCGGCACCTCGAGCTTTGAAATTCTCGGTCCAGTAACGAATGACGCCGAGGATATCAACAATATGTCGGCTGTTATGCGCCTTGATTACGGCGAAAATTCTTTCCTTTTCACGGGTGATGCCGAAACCGAGGAGGAGCTTGAAATTCTTGATAACGGAGCCTATCTCGACTGTGACGTACTCAAGGCAGGTCATCACGGCTCGTCAACCTCTTCGCACAACAAGTTTCTCGCCGCAGTTACGCCTGAAATCTGCGTGATTTCCTGCGGTGCGGATAACGATTACGGTCATCCGCACGATAAGGCGGTTAAGCGAATCAAAAAGCAGACCGACAGAATTTACAGAACGGATATCTGCGGTGATATCGTTATTGAATCCGACGGAGCTAATCTTTCGGTTTCTTATGAAAATCAGTGAGGTGAAAAATATGTTTCTCAGTATTGACAGAATAGTTAACGGTTTTGCCGTCTGCATTGACGATTTCGGCAACGTTTTCAGCATCGAGCTTTCCGGAATCAAAGGCGAAGTCAAGGAGGGCAGCATCATCATTTCCGACGGTGCCGACGGCTATATTGCAAGCGGATACGAGACCGAAAAACGCAGGGATGAAATGTTTGACCTTGCCGAGTCGCTTTTTGATGAATAAATTTTAAAAAAGTTGTAAAATTTGCGCTGTATTATTCAATTTGCTCTTGAATAATGCGGCGCTTTATTATATAATATATAAATATTATATCCATAATGGAGGAATACGGCTTTGTCTGTTAATTCTGATAAACTTAAAATCAGCGTAAGCGATGAGGAGCTGCAGAGGCAAAGGGAGTTTACGGCGCTCGTTTCGGATATCGTGAAGCACCGTTTTGAGTCTGCTCCGAAAGCTTTTGTGCATACCTACGGCTGTCAGGGCAACGTTGCGGACGGAGAAAGACTCAAGGGTATGCTTGAGCATATGGGCTACGTTATGACCGATGCTCTTGAAGAAGCGGACCTTGTGCTTTATAACACCTGCGCAATCCGTGAGCACGCCGAGGACAGGGTTTTCGGCAACGTCGGTGCTCTGAAGAATATCAAGGCAGAAAAAAAGGATATGAAAATTCTTCTCTGCGGCTGTATGATGCAGCAGGAGAGGGTGGCGAAAAAAATCAGGACAAGCTATCCGTTTGTTGATATCGTTTTCGGCACGCACGTTATTCATAAGCTGCCCGAATTTCTTTACAGAAGCCTGAGTGCAGGCAAAAAAATCTATGAGCTTCCTGATGAGGACGGCGTAATTGTTGAGGATATGCCGCTTCACCGTGACAGTGATTTCAAGGCGTGGATTCCGATAATGTACGGCTGCAATAATTTCTGCACCTACTGCATCGTGCCTTACGTCAGAGGCAGAGAGAGAAGCCGTGACCCCGAAATCATAATCGCCGAGGCAAAGGAGCTTGTGGCAAACGGCTATAAGGAAATCACCTTGCTCGGTCAGAATGTCAATTCCTACGGTAAATATCCCGATTACGGCTGCAATTTTTCGCAGCTTCTGCGTGAGCTCAATGCAATCGAGGGGGATTTTATAATCCGCTTTATGACCTCGCATCCCAAGGACTGCACTCACGAGCTGCTTGAAACAATGGCAGAATGTGAGAAGGTTGCAAAGCATCTGCATCTTCCCTTCCAGAGCGGAAGCAACAGAGTGCTCGATGCGATGAACAGACGCTACACAAGAGAAAAATATCTCGGACTTCTTGAGTATGCGTATTCTCTTATGCCGTCGCTTTCAGTAACGAGTGACGTTATAGTCGGCTTCCCCGGTGAGACCTATGAGGAATTCCGTGAAACGGTCACCCTCGTTGAAAAAGCGAATTTCACCTCAATGTTCACCTTCATTTTCTCTCCGAGAGAGGGCACGAAGGCAGCGACAATGCCCGACCCCGTTTCGAGAGAAGAAAAGGGCAGGTGGTTCAGAGAATTGCTTGACGCTCAGGAAAAGGTTGCCGCAGAAAGAACTGCTTCAATGGTCGGCAAAACCTACCGTGTGCTGTGCGAAAGCATCAGCAAGGGCGGACTGATTGAAGGCAGAACGGACGGCAACATCATCATTGAATTCCCTGCGGATGAATCGGTTATCGGTTCGTTCAGAAAAGTTAAGGTAACGGAATCGCTTACCTGGATTCTCAGAGGCGAACTCTGCGAATAATAATCACGGTTATAATTTACGCTAACCCGTAATTTATCAAAAATATTTTTTCAGTTAGGAGAAACTAAAATGGACGTAATTGCAAAAGCAAGAGAACTTGGTGCACTGCTTCAGCAGGACGAGCGTTATACCGCTTTCGTTGCTGCTCAGAAGGCAAGCGAAGAGGACACAGAGCTCAATGAGCTCCTCGCAAGAATTCAGCTTATCCAGATGTCTTTCCAGCACGAAGCACAGAAGGAAGATAAGAATGAGCAGAAGCTTGAGGCTTATGACAAGGAGTTCGGCGAAATCTACACCAAGATTATGGCTAACCCCCATATGGCAGCTTATCAGGCCGCAAGAAGCGAAATCGACAGCCTTATGAACTACATCAACGGCATTTTTGCTCTTTGCCTTCAGGGTGAAGATCCCGCAACCTGCGAGCCCCAGCAGGAGCAGCACGATTGCGGCGGCGAATGCTCATCCTGCAGCGGTTGCCACTGATTAAACCAATTTCGGTACGGGAGTGGGTTTCATTCCCGTACCCCTTGCGGGATTTTTTGAAAGGTACGGTAGACTAAATGGCAGAGCTTACCCCGATGATGAAACAGTATTTTGAAATAAAGAAGAATTACCCCGACACAATTCTTATGTTCCGTCTGGGTGATTTCTATGAGATGTTCTTTGATGATGCGAAGCTTGTTTCGGCAGAGCTTGAGCTCGTGCTTACGGGCAGGGACTGCGGTCAGGAGGAAAGAGCACCGATGTGCGGCGTTCCGTTCCACAGTGCGGATTCCTATATTGCACGCCTTGTTGCAAAGGGCTATAAGGTTGCAATCTGCGAACAGCTTGAGGACCCTGCAACCGCCAAGGGACTTGTCAAACGAGACGTAACAAGAGTCCTTACTCCCGGAACGGTTATCGAAAGCACGATGCTTGACGAAAGCAGGAATAATTTCCTTGCAGGCATTTTCGCAACAAAGGACTCAATCGGTCTTTGCTTTGCCGATATTTCCACGGGCAGTATTCACGTTACCGCCTTTGAAAGCAAGAACTCACAGCGCAGAATTATCAATGAGCTTGGCAGATTTATGCCGAGTGAGCTGATAATCAGCCCCGAGGTGCTCAAACTCGGGCAGGTGACGGATTTTGTCAAATCAAGACTCCGTTCCTCCTGCGATCTGCTTGATGAGGAATGCTTTGACCTTTCAAAAGCTTCCGCAATGCTGATGAAGCATTTTTCGGTTGCATCGCTTTCGGACCTCGGTCTTGCGAATGCACCTGCTGCGGTTTCCGTTCTCGGTGCCGTTATGGATTATCTCAGAAGTGTTCAGAAAACCGAGCTTGAAAACATAAAGAGCATCGATTATTACGGTGACAGCAGCTTTATGCGTCTTGACGTTGCGGCAATGCGTAACCTTGAGATTACCGAAACGATGCGCAACAGAGAGAAAAGAGGCTCTCTTCTCTGGGTGCTTGATAAAACAAAAACCTCTATGGGCAAGCGTATGCTCCGCTCGTGGCTTGAGCAGCCGCTTATCGGTATTGCGGGCATCACGAAACGCCATAACGCAGTTTCCGAGCTTTATGAGAATCCGATGCTCCGAGACGACCTTGTTTCTGCTCTTACAGGCTGTCAGGATATGGAGCGTCTGATAACGAGAATTGCTTATTCAACCGCAAACGCAAGGGAGCTCAAAGCACTTTCCGCAACCCTTGCCAGAATGCCCGTAATCAAGGAATACCTTGCATCCTGCAAAAGTGCGATGCTCGGGGAGCTTTGCGGCGGCATATATACTCTTGACGAAATCGTTGAAATGATTGAAAACGCAATCTGCGATGAGCCTCCGTTTTCGGTGCGTGAGGGCGGAATGATTAAAGACGGCTTCAACGAGGAGCTTGATTCTCTCCGAGATATCGTCAATAACGGCAAGGGATATATTGCCGATATTCAGCTTCGCGAGCAAGAGAAAACGGGCATCAAAAAGCTCAAAATCGGCTATAACCGGGTTTTCGGTTACTATATCGAGGTTTCAAACTCCTATAAAGAGCTTGTGCCCGAGGATTATATCAGAAAGCAGACTCTTGCAAACTGCGAGAGATACATAACCCAGGAGCTTAAAGAACTCGAATCAAAGGTGCTCGGAGCGCAGGAAAGAATCGTGCGTCTCGAATATGAGATTTTCGATTCCGTACGCAAAAAGACTGCAGAACATCTTTACGAAATTCAGAAAACCGCATCGTGCGTTGCATCGGTTGACGTGCTTGTTTCCTTTGCGAAGGTTGCATCGGAGAATAACTATTGCTGTCCCGTTATGAATGCAGGCTCGATGATTGATATTACCGACGGCAGGCATCCCGTTGTAGAAAAGATGCTCGATACTCCGTTTGTGCCCAACGATACAAGGCTTGACTGTGCGGATAACCGCTGCGCAATCATAACGGGTCCCAATATGGCTGGTAAATCAACCTATATGCGTCAGGTTGCTTTGATTTCTCTTATGGCGCAGGCAGGCAGCTTCGTGCCTGCATCCTCGGCAGAGCTCTGCGTTGTTGACGGTATCTATACCCGAATCGGTGCGAGCGATGACCTTGCATCAGGCTCGTCAACCTTTATGGTAGAGATGAATGAGGTCGCAGATATTCTTAAAAACGCCACCTCAAAGAGCCTTATTATTTTTGACGAAATCGGCAGAGGTACTTCGACCTTTGACGGTATGAGCATTGCCAGAGCCGTGCTTGAATATGCGGCTGATAAGCGCAGACTCGGTGCAAAAACACTCTTTGCAACGCATTATCACGAGCTCACCGAGCTTGAGCAGAGCGTTGAGGGTGTCAGCAACTATAACATCGCAGTGAAGAAGAGGGGAGACAACATCACCTTCCTGCGCAGGATTGTTGCAGGCTGTGCGGATGGCAGCTACGGTATCGAGGTTGCAAAGCTTGCAGGTGTACCCAACAGCGTTGTTGAAAGAGCAAAGGTTGTTCTTCACGAGCTTGAAACAGAGGGCGTCACCAGAGTTGTTTCCGTTTCGAAGGATGATGAATCCGACCAGCTTTCATTCGGCAGCTCCGCCGCAGACGGAATTGTCGAAACCCTGAGAAATCTTGACGTCAATACGCTCACTCCCATCGAGGCGATGAGCGTGCTTTACGACCTGACCAAGCAGGCAAAAAATTAATCGTTAATTTTAATCAGGTGTGGGTATTGCTCACCCGAAACTTTTCACTTTTCATTCTTCACCATTCATTAACCAAAGGAGGTGCCGTATGCCGAAAATCAACGTGCTTTCAAAGCAGCTTGCCGAGCTTATTGCCGCAGGCGAGGTTGTTGAGAGACCTGCATCCGTTGTCAAGGAGCTTCTTGAAAACTCGATTGACGCAGGTGCAGATACCGTTACCGTTGAAATCAAAAACGGCGGTGTGACTTATATCCGCATAACGGATAACGGGTGCGGTATCTCAAGAGAAGATATCAGAAACGCTTTCGTCAGCCACGCAACGAGTAAAATCGCCGACGCCGACGACCTCAACAGCATTATGACTCTCGGCTTCAGAGGCGAGGCACTTGCGAGTGTCAGCGCCGTTGCGAGGGTTGAGGTTATGACCGCAACCGAGGATGAGGATATCGGCACAAGATACGTCATCGAAAGCGGCGAAGAAATCCTCTGCGACGATGCAGGCTGTCCCAAGGGCACGACGATTATCGTCAGAGATTTGTTTTATAATACCCCTGCGAGGATGAAATTCCTCAAAAAAGACGTGACAGAGGCAAACGCCGTTGCAGGCGTTGTTGACAGAATTGCTCTTTCGCATCCCGAGGTTTCAATCCGATTTATCCGTGAAGGTAAGCAGGTGCTTATTACAAGCGGCAGAGGAGATTTACTCACCTGCGTGCGTGAGGTTTTCGGCAGGGAGTTTTCCGATTCCCTGATTCCTGCATCAGCCGAAACAAACGGCGTTTCCGTCAGCGGTTTCGTTTCAAAGCCTTCGGCGGCAAGACCCAACCGCAATATGCAGTTTTTCTTTATCAATAACCGCCTTATCAAAACGGGCACGGGCAGTGCTGCTTTGAGCGAGGCTTACAAAAATTCAATTATGGTGGGCAAATTTCCATCGTGCGTACTTAATATTTCCGTTGCCCCTTCGCTGGTTGACGTCAACGTTCATCCTGCGAAAACAGAGGTCAGATTCTCCGATGAGAGAATGATTTTCAATGCGGTTTATTATGCCTGCAAAAATGCACTTGCCGCAGGTGATACGCCGAAGCAGGTGAAAGAGGTTGCAAAGGATTACCGCAAAGCACCCGAAAAGCCTGCAGAGCAGTTTGTGATGAGTCAGAAGCCTGCACCCGTAACTGATTTCTGGCAGCACATTCCCAAAACTGCGGTACCGAAACCTGCTCCTCCTGCGGAAAAGCCTGCGTATGAGGTTAAGCCCGTTGAAAGAGCAGTTACCCCGACTGTTACCGTTTCGGTGCCCGAAACAAAACCCGAAAAAACGGTTGAAACGGACGAAGATATTCTTCTCAAATCACCTTCGGTCAAGGTTCCCGTTGTTACTGAAATCAAGCCTGTTGAGGCTGCACCTGCTGTTCCCGTAGAGCAGCCGACAGAGCCGCAGGTTGAAATCACGGTTGAAAAGGATGCTTTCCGTGAAGAGGATTTCCTTCTCATCGGTGAAGCGTTCAAAACCTATATCATTTGCGAATATTGCGGCAAAATGGTTATCATCGATAAGCACGCCGCACACGAGCGCATTATCTACGAAAAGCTGAAAAAAGAAAGCGGAGAAAGAACTCCGCAGATTCTTCTTCTGCCCGTTACGGTCACTCTTTCAAAAGAGGAATATTCTGCGGTGCTTGAAAATCTTGACCTTATCAACAGTTCAGGCTTCGAGGTTGAGGATTTCGGCGGCGGATGCGTAATCGTCAGAGAGTGCCCGATGGAGCTTTCGGCGGATGACGTTGAGGAAGTCATCGGTGAAATCGCAGGCAGATTCGTTGATAAAAAGCAGGATGTTGCATTTGAAAAGCTGGATTGGATTTTCCATTCCGTTGCGTGCAGAAGTGCAATCAAGGCAGGTAATTTCACCTCCCGTCTTGAGATGGAGCGGTTTGCAAAGCAGCTTCTTTCAATGCCTGATATCCGTTACTGTCCGCACGGCAGACCCGTGCTGATTGAAATGACAAAAAGAGAGCTGGAAAAGAATTTTGGCAGAGTCTAAAATACCGTTGATAGCAATAGTCGGCCCGACTGCATCGGGCAAAACCTCGCTTACCGTTGAGCTTTGCAAGGCAATCGGCGGCGAAGCGGTTTCGTGTGATTCGATGCAGATTTATAAGGGCATGGATATCGCAACCGCAAAGCCGACTCACGAAGAAATGCAGGGCATTCCTCATCATCTGATAGGGTTTGCCGAGCCCGACGAGGTTTTCAGTGTTGCGAAATATTGCGAATATGCAAAAAATATAATATCTGATATCCATTCGCGCGGCAAAAAAGCCGTTCTTGTCGGCGGCACGGGTCTTTATTATTCGTCGCTTGTCGATAACGTTGAGTTCTTGCCCGAGGATACGGATTTCGAATACCGTGAAATGCTGAAATGCAGAGCGGAAAAAGAGGGTGCGCAGGTGTTGCTCGATGAGCTTGCCGCCGTTGACCCCGTGGCCGCAGCAAGGCTTCATCCCAATAATCTCGGCAGAATCATCAGAGCGCTTGAGATTTACCGTACAACGGGCAAAACGATCACCGAGCAGAACGAACTGTCACGCAGCAACGAAACTCCGTTTGAAACGGTTTCATTCTGTCTTGATGCGAGGGACAGACAGTTTCTCTATGACCGCATCAACAGACGAGTTGATATTATGCTTGAAAGCGGTCTTGAGGCTGAAGCGAGAGCTTTTTTTGAGAATCCTCTCGGCAGGACTGCAAGGCAGGCAATCGGATATAAAGAGCTTTATCCCTATTTCGCAGGGGAGAAATCGTTTGAGGAGTGCATCGAAAATCTGAAGATGCAGACGAGGAGATACGCCAAACGCCAGTTAACCTGGTTCAGGCGTGATGAGAGGATGAATTTCATATTCATCGATGATTATGCGGATACGGACGAAATGCTCCGTGCCGTTCTTGAAAAAATCGAAAGGAAGTGAGAGGGTGAAGGCAGGTAACAGACTGCTCAGCGTTCTTGCGGCGGCTGCCGCAGTGATTATCGTCATTTATTTTGCCGCCGAGCTTTACGGGCTGACGGCACATTCCTACACAACGCAGACGGCGTACAGCCAGACCGTAGCAGAAACGGTTGACGCAAAAATGTATATCATCCGTGACGAAACAGTTCTTACAACTGATAATTCGGGAGTAACCGTTCAGCTTGCGGATAACGGTGAAAGAGTCAGCAAGGGAAGCTCGATTGCCGCAGTGTTTGCGGACGAAGCCTCTGCAAAGAATTATGTTGAAGCAAATTCCCTTAAGAATAAGCTGGAGGTTTATAAGTCGATTGACAGCCAGCTTAAGCTCGCAAATATCGATATGGATAAGCTTTCCGCAGAAATCAATGCGGAATATATGAATATCATCAACGATGCGTATAACAACAGCTATTCTTCGCTTGAGGATTGCAAGCTCGCATTCAGTGAGAAAATTTCAAGAAAGCAGGTTTCTCTTGAACAGCCCGTTGACTGCTCGGAGAAAATCGCTTCACTGACCTCGAAGATAACTTCGCTTGAATCCTCGGCAAACGCAAAGTCGATTATTACCGCTGAGTCCTCGGGCTATTACGTCGGCTCACCCGACGGCTACGAAAACGTTCTGACCGTTGACTCGCTTGATAAACTGACCACTGCAATGCTTGATAAGGCTCACGGTGCAGAGAAGGGAGAAATCCCCGCAAACTCAATCGGCAAGATTATCAACGGCTATAACTGGTATATTGCAACCGTTATCGATGCTAAAAAAACCGTCGGATTTTCCCAGGGAAAAACCGTCAAGCTTATTCTCGGTGACTCTGAGTCGCTGACCGTAACCACAAAAGTGCATTCGATGAAAGCGGTTGAGGGTAACAACACGCTCGTTGTTTTCAAGTGCACTCTTATGAATGATGAGCTTACGGCTTTGAGAAAGGTCAACGGTAAGGTCGTCATCAATGAATATACAGGTCTTAAGGTCAGCAAGGATGCGCTCCGCTTTGACGACGAGGGTCAGCCCGGCGTTTATATCCGCAGAGCAAATATAGTGAATTTCAGAAGCCTGAATATTCTCTATACCGATGAGAAATTCGTTGTTGCGGCTCCCGATGAGGACGTCAAGCTGAATTATACCCACCTCGAACTCTATGACGAAGTAATTATTTCGGGAAAGGATTTAAGCGATGGTATGGTTATCGGATGAAGAACGCTTTTCAGCGATTGAAGAAAACCTGAAGATTATTTCCAATGACATTGCCGAGGCGGCAATCCGAAGCGGCAGAAACTTTGAAGATATCGCTCTTATGGCGGTCACCAAAACGGTTGAGCCGCGATTCATCAACAAGGCGATAGAGTGCGGAATCAGTCTTATAGGCGAAAACAAGGTGCAGGAATTCCTGCTTAAAGAACCTGAGCTGAATCTCGGCTCGTGCAAGGCTCATCTTATCGGGCATCTGCAGTCCAATAAGGTCAGAAAAATCGTCGGCAGGGTGGATACGATCCAATCTGTCGATACCGTCGATATCGCAAGAGAAATCGGCAAACGCTCTGCAATGCAGGGCATAACAACCAACGTTTTGCTTGAGGTCAACGTCGGCAATGAGGACAGCAAATTCGGCTTCACGGCTGATGAGCTTTTTGAAAGAGCCTGCGAAATTGCAGAAATCGACGGCGTTTGCATCAACGGATTGATGTGCGTAGCTCCGATTTGTGAAAAAGAGTCCGAAATCCGTGCTGTTTTTTCAAATATGAGGCGTATGTTTATTGACATTGGTGCTAAAAAAATAGATAATATAAATATGAACGTTCTCTCAATGGGAATGTCAGGAGATTATGAAAGTGCAATCCTTGAGGGTGCGAATCTTGTCAGAATCGGCTCGGCAATTTTCGGCGCAAGGATTTACAGATAATTAAGGAGGAAAATTTGATATGGGTATCATGGACAAGTTCAAGAAATTTATCAACGTTACCGATGACGATTACGTTGACGGTGCAGAGGAGGGCTACGAGGAGGAGTTTGATTACGCACCCCAGCCTGCTTCCCAGCCTCAGGCGCAGCCCACTCACTCAAGAGGTGATAAGTCAGGTTCAAACGTAGTTAACATAGGTCAGGGCAAGGGAAACCCTGCTCAGGCATCGAAGCCTCACGTTGTGTTCCAGAAAATCGACAGATTTGAAGAGGTCGGCGAGGTAGCTGATATTCTTAATGAGAAGAGAATCGTTATTCTCAATCTCGAAACCTGCCCCAACGACGTTTCGCAGAGAATCATCGACTTCCTTTACGGTGTTGCATATGCAAACCACGGCGATTTCAAAAAGATTGCAGGCAGAGCGTATATCATCACCCCTTATAATGTTCCCGTTTCCGGCGAGCTCGTTGATGAGCTCAGCGGCGCAATGTTTGAAGAATAATTATTTGTGAGAGAGGAAGACGTTTTATGCTTACAACCGATCAGATTTTAAACGCTATATTTACTCCTGTAAGTGCAGGTGCTTACAGTGCAGAGGAGGTTGACCTTTTTCTTAAAAGGGTAGCCGAATCCTATGAAGAGGCTCTCCAGACCAACAAGGAGCTTATCAAGAAAATCAGCATTCTTGCAGATAAAATCGAAAGCTATCGCAGTGATGAAGAAGCTATAAAGCTTGCGCTGCTTGATGCACGCCGTCTTGCCGAATCCATCAACAAGGAAGCAACGGCAAAGGCTGAATCAGTTGTCAAAGCGGCAGATGCCGAAGCAGCAAAGGTTATTGATGCCGCAACTGCAGAGGCAGCACGCATCACTGACGAGGCAAAAACAAGCGCAAAGGGTATTGTTGACAACGCAAGAGTAGCCGTTCAGTCTCTGACAGACAGAGCACAGAGAGAAACCGAGCAGGCTATCACCGCTGCCCAGCAGAAGGCAACCGAAATCATCCTCAGAGCTGAGGCTCAGGGCCGAGAGATTATCGGCACAAGCAAGGCTGACTATGAACGTTACTCAAGCGAGCTTGTGAGAGTCAAGAAGGAATCGGCAGCATTCAAGTCAACAATCGCAGCTCTTCTTGTGGGTCAGACGGAGCTTATTTCATCTCTTCCCGACGAAGTGCTTGCAGTTGATGAATCCGAAGAAACTCCTGCAGTTGCAGATGTTCCTGCGGCAGTTGAAACTCCTGCAGAAGAAACCGTTTCAGAGCCCGATGCTCCCGATACGGTTGAGGAAATTATTGAAGAGGCAGCAGAGGCAGACCTTATCGTTGAACCCGTTGAAGAGATTCCCGCTCCCGCGGCAAGCAGTCTTTTTGATGAGATTATCGAAGAGGTAGAAGGAAAGGGCAAAGAGATTCCCGAAATTGATGCAGAGCCCGTTATCGAGGAATCTGTTGTTGAAACACCCGTTGCCGAAGCTCCTGCCGTTGAAGAAACCGCTGCTGAAGCTCCTGCAGCTGATGAGCCTGAAGAGGTTGAATTCCTTGATATTCCCGAGGTTGAGGACGTTCCCGTTGCCGCAGAGGAAGAGGACGTTGATGACCTTTTCAGTATGATAGAAGAGCTCAGCTTTGATGATATCGTTGCTCCCGATGAAATTCCTGCAACGCTTGATGCAATTGCAGTTGAAGCTCCTGCAGAAGAAGCTCCCGTTGAAGCCGCACCTGCAGAGGGTGCTGAAGATGATGAAGAAGACTTCGGCAGTGACGACGATTTTGATTTTGATGACGATGATGATTTCGACGGCTTCAAAATCGATCTTGATGAGATAACCTCCGATTCCGATTCTTCGGACGACGATGATATCACTTCACTTTTTGACAGCTTTTTCGGAGAATAAGCTATTTTGAGAGGTTACTATGGTTAGGGTTATTTACATTGCGGCGATTGTGCTTTTGACGGTTGTTGACCAGCTTACAAAGTATGCTGCAATCAACACGGTCAAGGTCAACGGACCTTACGAATTTCTTTTCGGTCTGTTTCAGTTCAGATACGTCGAGAATACGGGTGCGGCATTCAGCTCGTTTGCCAATAATAAAACCGTATTGATTCTTGTTTCGGGAATGCTCCTTATCGGTGTGCTGATCGTTCTTATGAAGCGTCAGATCGAATCAAAATTCGCTAATGCCGCCCTTGTGCTTGTTGCGGCAGGCGGTCTTGGTAATATGATTGACCGTATCCTCAACGGCTTTGTCGTTGATTTCATAGAGCCTCTGTTTATTGATTTTGCAGTTTTTAATTTTGCGGATATGTGCATAACCGTCGGCGCATTTATGCTCATAGGTTATGAGATTTTTGAAGCCGTACGCGAAAACAGAAAGAAAAAGGTAACCGAAAACAGCACTGACGGAGATAAGGCAAACGAAGATGATTGAATCCGTAACGTCAATTGAATATAACGAGCCCGTTATCATAAAGGTTGATGATGAGTGGGCAGGAGAGAGGGCAGATAAACTGCTTTCTGCCGTGCTTTCGGATTATTCACGCTCGTTTGTGCAGAATCTTTTTGCGGATGAGCTTGTTTCCTGCAAGGGCAAAACGGTTTCCAAGAGCTTCAAACCCAAAAACGGCGATGAGCTTTGCTTTACCGTACCCGAGCCGAAAATGCTGTCTCTTGAGCCTGAAAATATTCCGCTTGAGATTATGTATGAGGACAGCGAGCTTCTCGTTGTCAATAAACCCAGAGGGATGGTTGTTCATCCTGCTCCGGGTAACTATTCGGGTACGCTCGTCAATGCCCTGATGCATCATTGCAAGGGCAATCTTTCGGGAATCAACGGTGTTATTCGTCCGGGAATAGTCCACCGTATCGATAAGGACACAAGCGGTCTGCTTCTTGTTGCCAAAACCGATACGGCGCACGTTTCGCTTTCGGCGCAGATCAAAGAGCACTCCCTTGCCAGGGAGTACAGAGCCGTTATTCACGGCCATCTGAAGGAGCAGGAGGGTGCTGTTGATGCCCCCATCGGCAGAAGCCCGAATGACCGCAAAAAAATGTGTGTAACAGATAAGAATTCCAAAAACGCCGTAACGCATTATACGGTGCTTGAAGAATACAGAGATTTTACCTTTCTGAAACTCAGGCTTGAAACGGGCAGAACTCATCAGATAAGGGTGCATATGGCTTATCTCGGCCATCCCGTTGCAGGTGACCCTGTTTACGGTCCGAAAAACGGAGTGACCTCCCTTGGCGGACAGTGTCTGCACGCAGGTCTGCTCGGATTTGTTCATCCGTCAAGCGGTGAATTTATCCGCGTTGAGTCGCCGTTGCCTGAATATTTCACCGATTTTCTAAGGAGAATAAAATAAGAGAATGGAACCGAAAAAAACGTTTTCCGACTGGCTTGTTGTTTCCGATATTGACGGAACGCTTAATAACAAGGCAAGAAAGCTTCCCGAACGAAACAGAAAAGCTATTGAAAAATTTGTTGCTCAGGGCGGTCATTTCACCCTTGCATCGGGCAGAAATCCGCAGTCAATGGAAAGGCATTTCAAGGGCCTGCCGATTTCAGGCACACCTGCCGTTGTTATCAACGGTGCAGGTATTTATGACTTTCAGAAGCAGGAAATGATTCATTTCAGCGCAATGAACGATGAAGCAATGGAAATTGCAGTAAAAGCCGCCAAGAAATTCTGGATGGTTGACGTTGTTGTTGTTGCAAAGGATATTATTTATATCACGGGTCTCGGCGCATTCGGAAAATGGTTTGTTGTTGTTGATGACCTTAAGCACAAGCATATTTATGATATAGCCAAAGTCCCGAAAGAGAACTGGGGCAAGGTTATTTTCTCGGGTCTACCGATGCATATTAAAAAGGTGAAGAAATACTTTGAGACGCTCAATTCCTCCGAGCTTACTCTTATGTCTTCATCGGTAGCAAGCTTTGAAATCCTTGCGAAGAATACTCACAAGGGCACAGCAGTTCTCAAGCTTGCCGAAATGCTCGGAATCGATAAATCTCACACAGCCGCAATCGGTGATTATTTTAATGATTACGATATGCTGAAAACCGTCGGTGTGCCCGCTTGCTGCGGTCAGGCACCGGAAGAGCTTAAAGAAATTTCGGAATTCGTTGCGTGCCACTGCAATAACGGTGCCGTAGCCGATTTCCTTGAATACATTGAGTCAAAATAATTTTTACAGGAGGTGGCTGCAATGGATGCAGTTATCAGAAAACAGTTAAAAATCAAAGCTTGTAAAGCAAGAATGGGCATCATTGAAGGCGTTTTCAATGCGAAGTCGGGTCATCCCGGCGGCTCGCTTTCATGTGCCGATATTCTTACCTACCTCTATTTTAACCATATGAATGTTGACCCTCAGAACCCCAAGGATGAAAACAGAGACAGATTCGTTCTCTCAAAGGGTCACGCTGCTCCTGCTCTTTATTCTGTTCTTGCTCTCAAGGGATATTTCCCCGTTGAGGAGCTCAAGACTCTCAGAAAGAGCGATTCAATGCTTCAGGGTCACCCCAGTATGAAATATACTCCCGGTGTTGATATGTGCACAGGCTCACTCGGTCAGGGCATTTCAGCCGCCTGCGGTATGGCTCTGGGCGCAAAGCTCAGCGGAAAGAGCTTCAGAGTTTTCACAGTCCTCGGTGACGGCGAAATTCAGGAAGGTCAGGTCTGGGAGGCTGCAATGTACGCTTCCGCAAAGGGACTTGATAATCTTGTAGCTGTTGTTGATAATAACGGTCTCCAGATTGACGGTAAGATTTCCGAGGTCAATTCTCCTTATCCCGTCCCTGAAAAGTTCAGAGCTTTCGGCTGGAACGTTATCGAAATCGATGCTCACAGCTTTGACGAAATTGATGCCGCATTCAACGCTGCTGCTGAATTCAAGGGCAAGCCCTCGGTTATCATAGCAAACAGCGTTAAGGGTAAGGGTGTTTCCTTTATGGAAGACCAGGTTTCCTGGCACGGTACAGCTCCCAATGCAGAGCAGTATGAGCAGGCTATGAGCGAGCTTCAGCAGACTCTTGCTGAGCTTGAGGCATAAGAAAGGACGGTTGGATACTATGGCAGACGTAATTAAAACTGCAACCCGCGATGCTTACGGTAAGGCACTTGTTGAGCTCGGCGGTATTAATGATAAAGTTGTTGTTCTTGATGCTGACCTTGCAGCGGCAACAAAAACAGGTATGTTCAAAAAGGCATTCCCCGAAAGATTCTTTGATTCGGGTATTGCTGAGAGCAATATGATGGGCGTTGCTGCAGGTCTTGCAACAACGGGCTATACTGTTTTCGCAAGCACTTTTGCTATGTTTGCGGCAGGCAGAGCATATGAGCAGGTAAGAAACTCGATTGCTTACCCCAATCTTAACGTAAAAATCGGCGCAACTCACGCAGGTATCTCCGTCGGTGAAGACGGCGCAAGCCATCAGTGCTGCGAGGATATCGCTCTTATGAGAGCTATTCCCAATATGGTTATCATTAACCCTGCAGACGATATCGAAGCAAGAGCCGCTGTTCTTGCAGCTGCAGAATATGAGGGTCCCGTATATATGAGATTCGGCAGACTTGCCGTTCCGAGAATTTTTGATGAGGATTATAAATTCGAGTGGGGCAAGGCGGTTGTTCTCAGCGAAGGTGCAGACGTAACCATCTGCGCAACAGGTCTTATGGTCAACGAAGCCATTCAGGCAAAAGAGCTTCTTGCCGCAGAAGGCATCAGCGCCGAAATCATCAACGTTCACACAATCAAGCCTCTTGATAAGGAAACAATTCTTGCTTCCGCCGCAAAGACGGGCGCAATCGTTACTGCTGAAGAGCACAGCATCATCGGCGGTCTCGGCGGTGCAGTTGCAGAGGCTGTCTGCGAAAGCGGCAAATGCGTACCTGTTGTCAGACTCGGTGTTAACGATGAATTCGGAAAATCAGGTCCTGCAGTAGAATTACTTCATATTTACGGCCTTGATGCACAGAATATAGTTGCAAAGGCAAAGCAGGCTATCTCACTCAAATAAAATTGTTGTGGCGGCTGTTTTGGATTTGTGCAAGGCAGCCGCCAGAAATGCTTAAGGTGAATGGATTATTCCGTTCATTTTAAAGGGGACAGAGGTGATTTTTAGTGTCACAGGAGAATAATTATTACGGAGAATTTTCAGAGGGTGAGTCATTCGATAACGGCAGTAAGAAATCAATTCTGCCGATTAAATTCGATTCTTTCAGAAATATTCCGAAAAAAGCACAGATAGGAATAATTGCCGCGGCGGCAGCGGTTGCGGTTGCGTTGGTTGTTGTTCTTGTCGTGATTTTTGTTAAAAGCAATAATATTGAAAATAACAGTATTCTTGTCTATAAAAAAGGCAACGAATGCGTTGTAAGAATAAAGGATAAGGAGCTTGTGCTCCCCGATAAGGACGTTGTTGATTTTAGGGCTGAAACAAATGGCAAAAGAGTTTATTATACAGTGCCCTCCGCTTATGACGAGGAGCTTTTTGACCTTTATTTCGTTGAACTTAAAGGCAGTGAAATAGCCAAGCCTTCGATAATCGATTTTGCCGTTGAAAAGAATTTCGACGTTTCCGAAGGCAAGGTTTATTATCTGAAATATAACAGCCAAACAAAAGCAAACGACGGCTGTATCTGCGAAATCGATTCCCAGAAGATAACCGAGTTTGCCTCCAACGTTGACGAAATTTTTGTAATGGGTGAAAGCGGAATCTATTTCACCAAAATGCACGGCGCAACAAAGGTGCTCTACAGCTTTTTTGAAGAAACACCTGCCGAGGTGAGCCGCAATATCTCTCAGATATATTGCTTCGGCAACGCAGAAAAGCCTCATATGATTTATGAAACAACGGCGAATGCCGCTTCGGGATTATCGCAGCTTTATATTGCCAAAGAAGGCTCGGCTCCCGAGATGATTTGCGACAGTACGTCGAACGTTATGTATGACAGCTATGTCCCCGGCGGAAACCTTTATTATTTCACAACCTCGAAGGAAAGCGTTTCCTGGAGCTACGTTATTTCGGATGAGTTTGCCGAATCCGATAAAACAATAACAAAGCCCAACAGACTTGATTACTGGGATTTATTCGGTGTTACTCAAGCGTATAACGATGCCTACGTTGCTTATCAGGATAAGCTTATCAGAGATGAAATCAGGGCGGCACTTGACGAAACCGTTGAAAAGGGCGGCTTTACAGCACCCGTTTACACTGCTTTTGCATATAACGGCGAGGCTGTCTGCAAGGTTGCCCATAATATAGACCCCGCAAGAGTTTACGCTTATTCAGCCTTCGGTGACCCGAAGATTGTTTTTGAAAACACAACCATCAAGATGCAGGAAACCGATATGGCAACCCTTACGCAGATTGCGGCGAGAAGCGGTATGGAGGAGGTTATCAATTACGCCTCAAGCATCGTCTCAAACAGCGTTGATTCAAAGGGAATGGCAGTTGCCGTCGGTAAAAACGGCTCTTGCGCTACCTATGACCTGACAGAGTACGACAAGAGCAGAACTCAGTTCCGATTTACCGAAAACGGTGAGAATCTGTTTGCTCTCGTTAAGGATACGAAAGGTGAAAGATATACTCTTTTCTCAACCTCTCTTTTGGAGAGTAAGCCCTCAGCCAAGGAGACTGTAGCGGCGAGTGTCACAAGCTTCGGTATCAAGGATAATTCCGCCGTCTATCTCAAAACCGATGTGGGCAAGGTAACGGGTGATATTTTCAGCTTTGACGGCACAGAAACCCAAAAGATATCGAATGCCGCTGTGGATTTTGTTCTCAACGGTGCGCAGGATATTCTTGTTCTCAAGGAATATAACGGCTTTTACAGCGAGCCGCTTGCCGATTGCTATGCATATTCGGACGGAAAAGAAATCAAGGTTGGTGACAGCGTTATTGTTTCCAGCTTTGTGACCCGTAAAGACGGTGCGTGCGCGTTTATCGGGAATTCCGATGAATCTGCAACCCTTATGCTTTACGGTAACGGCGAATCCGTTGAAATCAGCAGCGGAGTAACGGAAATAATATTGTTTAACTGAAAGGATGTCAGATATGGAATCAAATCAGATATTAAAGAAGTCCATTCTCGGCGGTTTCCAGAAGGAGGGCGTGCTCAATTATATCGAGCAGCTTCAGCTTGAAATTCGCCGTCTCAAGGATGAGATAGCTGAAAAAAACGGTGAGATTGAGGCTCTTGAGAGCAAAGACACCGAATACGAAAGACTGGTTTCGGAAAACGAAGCTCTTTCTGCCGAAATTGAAAGGCTTAAGACGGAGCTTAAGGCGGCTGAAATCGAAAAATCGGGCATCCTTGCAGATTGGCAGGAGGTTGAGGGTGAAAGAGTTGCTCTTTCGCTTCAGCTTGAAAAGGCAGCAGAGGAAAAGGCCGCTTCAGACGAAGCACACGCTGCGGAAATCGGACAGATGAAGGCTGAATACGAATCGAAGCTCAGCCTTTACAGCGAAAAGCTTGCAACGATTGAAGAGATGCTTTCAAATCTTGAAGCGGCCTACGGCAGAATAGAAGAATCTGAAAAGGTTGTTGCCGCCGCTCAGGTTAAAGCAGATGCAATTGTTGAGCAGGCGGAAAAGACTGCCGCCGATGCTCAGAGCAAAGCGGATGAGCTTGCCGAAGAGGCCGAAAGGGTTGTTGCCGAAGCTCAAGGCAAGGCTGATGAGCTTGCAGAGGAGTCCGAAAAGGCTGTTGCAGAAGCTCTTGCGGTCGTTATGCAGGCAAACGAAAGAATCAAAACCGCTTGCATCAACTATGATTCTTCATCCGTAATGCTTAAGGCAAGCGTTGAAAATCTGTTGAGCGTGCTTGAAGGGCTTACGGGCGGTAAAGAATAATATGGCAGTATATAACATAGATATCAAGGATATAAAAGAAGTTTCGCAGACTCTGCGTGCAGGTGACGTAGTCAATCTCAGCGGCGTTGTTTATACTTCAAGAGATGCGGCTCATAAGAGAATCTTCGAGCTTCTTGATTCAGGCGAAAAGCTGCCGTTTGAGCTTGAGGGTGCGTGCATTTATTTTGCAGGCCCAACCCCGACTCCCGAAGGAATGGTTATCGGAAGCTGCGGTCCTACAACCTCAAGCAGAATGGACCCTTATTCGCCCCGTTTGCTTGACCTCGGTCTTGCTGCGATGATTGGCAAGGGTCAGCGTAACAAGGCTGTATGTGATGCCATCGTGCGCAATAATGCGGTTTATTTCTGTGCCGTTGGCGGAGCAGGAGCGGTTTGTGCAAAGAGCATCGTTGCCTGCGAAGAAATCGCATTCAGGGATTTGGGCTGCGAAAGCGTCAAAAGGCTGGAGCTCAAGGATTTTCCCGTTGTGGTCGGTATAGACTGCGTCGGCGGTAATCTCTTTATAAAATGATAAAACGGATTGCAATGGAATTATCCAAAGCAATCCGTTTTCTGTTTTAATCATCTTTTGCAAAATGCTGTGCACTGGGCAGGAATGAGCAGACAAACGAGCAAAGTGCTCCGAAAAGAATGCCTCTGACCGTGCCGAAAATAAGCATAAAAGCTGTAACGGCAATCAGACTTGCCAGAGAGGGGACGTCAATGAAGGATTTCTTGATGTCACCCCATTTGACGCTCTGCCATGCGCCGACAATCAGTATTACTGCACACGCCGCAACGGGTATTCTTGCAACGTAATCTCTCAGAAGCACAAGAATCAGCACCGAAAGTATTGCGGCAGGGATGCCCGAAAAGCTGATGTTTTTGTGATTTCTCGGACAGAAGGGGATAAATACGCCGAGAGCAAAGGAGCTGAGTATATTTGCTCCGCCTGCAGCGGCATACTCAAGGCTGTTTCCTTTCTCAAGCGAAACCGAATATGCGTTGACTACAAACAGCGCAATGCCCGATGAAATCAGTCCGACAAAGTTCAGTCCGCCTCTGAATGACGGGAAAATCAATGATGAAGGAGCAAACGAATACGTGCCAACCTCTTTGATTGCAGTTAACATATCTGAGGGGTTAAGGAAATAATTGAGAATAAGGGCAACTATCAGACCGATAAAGGGAGCTCTTACAACCGTGTCGGCTTTTTTGAATTTTCTCGGGTAGGTAATCATAATTACCATAACAATCGTGCCGTAAAGAATGCCTCTCCAGTTTGGATGGAAGCCGAGCGAGAGATATGAGTCAATCATTTCGCCGACGGTGCTGCCTGTTGCGCCGATTCCGAAATAAAGCGTCGTATCAAGCACCGTAACCGAAATTGCACTTGCAAGCATAATTGCAACGGCAACGGGTTTGAAAACAACCTTTTTGAAATCGAAGCCCGTAAGAGCAACGAGAATGAGCAGGAATCCGCTCATACCGATTGCTGCGGCGGTTGTTGATGCGCCGAATTGTCTGAAGGTCTGTGCAACGATGAGGTATGAGGTGAACACGGGCATTATCAGCTTTGTTTTTTTAGCTGAAACAAGCAGGCAAGCCGCAACGCAGGCCAGCATTCCGCCTGCAATTCCGATTCCTGAGCAAACAGCCATGCTGAGAGCGAGAGGAAAAATGAACGTGAAAATATATGATGCTTCCGATAAGCTGAATTTTGCCAAAGTTTTTTCAGAGGCCAAAATAATCTCTCCAATCTGATCTGTTAAATGGTATTTTACAATAAAAGGAAAAACTATACAAGTATTTTGATAAATCTTTTTAAAAAATATCAATTTAACTATGGTATTATTTCTTTATATGTGGTAAAATAACATGATAAATTTTTATTATGGGGATTTATATGAAAAAAAGGAATGTCAAAAAGATTATCACGTGGATAATTGTTCCGCTGATGATTGCAATATTTCTTCTTGATATTATAACGGTCGTGCTTTGTAACAGATATGCAAGACGTTACAGCTTTGAGCAGGAAACCTTCACTCTCTCGGCAGGCGATGACAGGATTCATTTTCTCAATACCGCAAACTCGGATGCAATTCTGCTTGAAAGCAACGGCAAATTTGCGCTTATTGATTCGGGTGAGGGCGATAATAATCCGAGAAAAGAAACCGAATACAACGGCTTTGAGGATGAGGTCAAGGCTTATCTCAAAAAGGTTGCGGCAGATTCAAACGGAAAGGTTCATCTTGAATTCATTCTCGGTACGCATTGCCATTATGACCACATCGGTGCCTTTGAGGCAATTATCGTTGACCCCGATATTCTCATCGGTAAGGCGTATTTCAAGGAGTTTGATAAGGAAATCGCCAAGGACTATGAGATTAAAAGCTGGCTTATCAACGAAACCTATAACCGGATTATCAACGCTCTGACCGTGCGAAACATAAGTGTTTTCAGCGAGATTCCGGAGGTGATGCATCTGGGCGATTTCAGGATGGATTTATACAATACCGTTACTCCCAAGGAGCTTGCAGGCGAAGGTGAAAATGCTTCGAGCATCGGTATCAAGGTCACGAAAGGCAAAAAGACCGCTTTCCTTGCTGCCGATATAACCAAATCCTGCGGACTTGAGCAGCTTCTGGGCGATAAAATCGGCGATATCGACCTTCTCAAAGCAGGTCACCACGGATATTTCGGCTCATCTTCGCCGTCATTCTTGAGAAAACTCAAACCCGAAATGATTGTTGTTACAAATCAGCTCGGCAAGGTTTATCCCAACGTCAAATGGAATTTCACAATGGTTGCAAAGGCGCCGTTTTATGCGACCTATGACCGCAACGGAATCATCGCAACCTTTACAGATTCTGACGAAATTATTTTTACAGACAATATTCACGGCTGATTATAATGCCGTACAATATTATTGATACAGGCAGGATTTATTATGATTTTCACTTGTTATGATTATCTTAAAGAGAGCTATAAAACAAACGGCGATTTTGTCGGTGCAATTACATTCGGCAACAAAATCAGAATGTCTCGTTTTATGGCCGATATCGATGCTTTAGCAGGGTATTTCCATTCTCTCGGAATCGGTAAGGGCGATACCGTAACGGTTTTTCTGCCCACAACGGTGCACGCATTTGCGTCGTTTTATGCTCTTAACAAAATCGGAATTATTGCAAATATCGTTCATCCTCTGACTTCTCCCGAGGGGCTTGAGGAGTGCATTAACTCGGCAAAATCAAAGGCGGTTTTCATTCTTGATATTCTTGCCGCACCTTATGCCGACGTTATCAATAAGCTTGGCATACCTTGTATTATCTGCTCAAATTCCGATTACGTCGGATTTCCTCTTACACCTGCAATCAAAATTTTTGAAAAGGTTAAGGGAAAGGGTCTTGACCGTTTTAAGAACAGCATTAAATATACCAAGGTTCTCTCTGCGGGAGCAGGTAAGGAATGCCCCGAATTCCACGACGGAAATTGCACTGCGGTTTATCTTCACGGCGGCGGCACGACGGGCAAGAGCAAAACGATAATGCTTTCAAGCGATAATATCAATTGCCTTGCCGAAAAGCTTGAGCCGCTCGACAGTCCCCATACACCCGGTGCCGAATGTTCGCTTGTTGTTCTTCCGATGTTCCACGCATTCGGACTTGCAGTTGCAATGCATTATCCGATAACTCACGGCTATACCTTGCTTCCGATGCCGCAGTTTTCCGCGTCAGAAGCAAACAAGCAGCTGAAAAAATACCACGTTTCATTCCTTCTCGGTGTTCCCAATATGTATAAGAAGATGATGGAGGATGAAGGCTTTGAGGGTGCGCATCTGAAAAATCTCCGTCTTGTTTTCTGCGGCGGCGATTTCCTTTCGGAAAGGCTTGTCAAGGAATTCAACCATACCGTCGCCAAGCACGGCGGTAAGGGCAGACTTTTCAGAGGCTACGGTCTGACAGAGGTTGCATCCGTTTGTACGGTCAATAACTATAAAGACGTGCGTGAGGATTCAATCGGTAAGCCCTTGACGGGTATGACGGTTGAAATCTGGGACGAAATGAAAAACAGGCTTCCTGCAGGTCAGACGGGAGAAATCGTTATCACGGGCTCAACCGTAATGCAGGGATATTTCAACGGCGATGAAACCGTCGAAAACGACGGCGTTTACGTTGACAAAAACGGAAAAAGATGGGTGCTTTCGGGCGACCTCGGTTATATGGATGCCGACGACTTTGTCTATTTCACGGGCAGAAAGAAGAGAATGATTATCATCTCGGGCTATAACGTTTATCCTGCCGATATTGAAAACGCAGTGCTTCATCTTCCGTTTGTCAGTGAGGCTTGCGCAGTTCAGGGATATATCAAAAACAAGCCCTGCGTTAAGCTTTGTGTAACTCTTAAAAAGCCGATGAATCACGACGATGCAATCAGTGAGATTCAGTCTTATTGCAAAAAGAATCTTGCAAGATTCTCTTGCCCGAGAAAAATTGAAATTATGGACAGCTTCCCCAGAACGAAAATGGCGAAGGTTGACTTTATGAAGCTTTCCGACGTATATGACCCCAATAAATAAGAAAGAGGCAGATAATATGAGCAAACAGGTAAGAACACCCGAAAAGGGCGATATCGTAGCAACAATGAAAACGACAATGGGCGATATAAAGATTCTTCTTTTCCCCGATGCCGCACCCAAGGCGGTTGAGAATTTCACAACCCACGCAAAGAACGGCTATTATAACGGCATCATTTTCCACAGAGTTATTCCCGATTTTATGATTCAGGGAGGCGATCCTTCAGGCACCGGTATGGGCGGCGAAAGCATCTGGGGCAGCAGCTTCAAGGATGAATTCAGTGTTGATTATCATAATATCAGAGGTGCGCTCTCAATGGCGAATGCGGGCCCCGGCACAAACGGCAGCCAGTTCTTTATTGTTCAGGCAAAAGAGGTTGACCCCGGCTTTATTTCGCAGATGGAGCAGCTTGCCGACAGAGGCTTCCCCACCGCTTGTGTTGAGGATTACAAGGCTCTCGGCGGCACACCCTGGCTTGATTTCAAGCACACCGTTTTCGGTCAGGTTGTTGAGGGAATGGATACCGTTGATGCCATTGCGGCAGTTGAAAGAAACGGTATGGACAAGCCTCTCAAAGAGGTTGTTATCCTCGGCATTGACGTTGAAGAAATTGCATAAAAACTTAAAGGACTTTCCGTTTTCGGAGAGTCCTTTTTTGTAACTGTTTGTAATTGTTCTGTCATTTTTGTAACTGAACTGTAAAAATTTGTAACTTGCCATATATTCCCTCACAGAATATAATTAAGGTGAAAGGAGTTGAGTAAATGAAAAAGAAAAATATCGTTATTATTTCTGTTGCGGTAATATTGATAGCGGCGATTGTTGGCATTTTTGTTTTTTCAGGTCAGAAAGACAAGCCTGACGCAGTGCCCGAAACCACGCAAGGCTCCGTATCGGTTACCTCAACGCAGAATGAATATGAAACCGAAGCACAGGATGCTCCCGGAGGCAAGGAGCTTATTATTGACGGAAAAAACGGTAAGTACGTTATCAAAAAGACCGACTTTGAAAAGAGATATTCTGATGAGTTTCTGATGGATATTGCGGAAATGCTCGGAATGCGTTTCGGCTATGAGGATTTTATTTTCAGTAATGAAGATCCCGAAAAGGTTGTCAACAGTCTGCTCGTATGCTGTATCCCGTCGTATAAATATCCGTTTAAAACAATATATTGCGATGATGAGCAGGTGATTGAAAAAGGCAACGCAGAATTGAAAAAACTCTTGCCTGATAATCCTTATTATTGCGAATTTGTTGAAATCGAAACTCTCAACGCATATTTAGAGGATATGTTCGGTCCGAATGTCAGAAAGTTCAGAGCAGATGAATTTATGACGGTCGAAGAATCCGTTAAAAAATACGGAGAAGCTTTTAGCGAGCGTTCAGACCTTTACAGTGCAATCCGTTATCTGCCCGAAAGCGATTTGCTTTGTTTTTGTTCCGTTGCAACCGGATTCACGTGCCAAGGCTCATATATTTATGATATAAGAGAAATGAACGGAAATTTTGTTGTCCATACCTTGGGCAGAGATGAACTGTATTTTGAAGAATATAATTATGATTCTATACAGGCAGCGGCGTTTGAACAGCTTTCGTGGAACGCTCTTCAATATGAAGAAAACTTTGTTTACACCTTCGGATGCACTGATGACGGCAATCTTTACTTAAAGAGTGTTGACAAAAATTATCTGTTTGCCGAGAACTATAAGCCCGAATACCGCGTTGTCAAAGACACAAACGTTGTTGACGAGATATCATATCTGTTCCCGGACGTTAAAGTCGGAGCTCTTGAAAAGGGAGATGCCGTATGCGTTGGAGAAAGCGGAGTTCTTGACGGCAAAGAAGTTGCCTATGTCATAACCGAGGATTTTGCAGGCCACGTTGATTCCGATTGCGTTGAAAAGATTGGATGAAAGGGGAGTGCGTAATGAAAAAAATCCGCATTGTTTCCTTGATTCTTCTGATAATCTCATCCTTTTTTACCCTTGACCTGCTAATTAACGTTCTCGGCAACGTTATGCCCGAAATGAATGACGGGTTAGGGCTTTTCGGCTTAACGGGCAGAATGATTTTCGGTGACAGCCTGTGGTCATATGAACGGTTCTTTGATGCATTCCGTATCAGCGCAGGGATAACCTTCGTTCTGCTTGCGGAAAATATTATTCTTGCGATAATCAATATCTGTAAAAGCAAAGAAACAAATCAATAATCAGTTAACCGTCGGGCTTCGGCTCGGCGGTTAATTTTTTATTTACATTTTTTATATTGAATGTTAAATTTTATATATGTATAATATGCTCGAAAGGAAGTGACCCGAATGAAAAAGAAAATCATAATCGCAGTTTCGGTTGTTCTTCTTGTTGCAGTGCTGATTACAGGCTGGGCTTTTTGGAAAATGAGCAAAAATCCCGATAAAAATGCAGAAATTCCGCCTTTGAAAACCGAATTCATATCCGACGACGGCATTAAATTTACGTTTTCAGATGAAACAAAAACGCTTACGGTATACGGCACCGAAATTGAAAATAAGGGTAATATGTTCGGTGATGAAGTTGGTTATGACTATTGGTTTGAAAACGCCGAGAAAATTGTTTTTGCTGAGGGCATAACTCAATCTTACTATTTGTTTGAAGAGTTCACTAATATAAAAACCGTTGAAATCTGTGCTTCGATGCAGAGCTTTACAATCAATCCTTTTCCTTCTCTTGAAAAATACGTTGTCAGTGAAGGTTGCAAAAATCTTTATACCGATGAATACGGTGCGCTGTATTCCGTCAGCTATCCGGAAAATAATCCCGATGAGAAATATATTTATCTGAATTATTTCCCTGCCAATGCACCCGTAACTGAATTCACCATTCCCGATGACGTTTATAAGCTTAACAGCGAATGCCTGCAAAACAGTAACTATATCAGAAAAGTCATCATCGGCAAGGATTTTGAAGGAATAATTCCCTTTGGTATGTTTTCTGTATGCGGCATTGAGGCGTTTGAAGTGCACGCAGAAAATCCAAAGTATTGCTCGGATGAGCAGGGAATTTTATACAGCAAAACCAAATCTGCAGTTTACGGTATTCCTTCAACGGTTGAGGAGTTTGTTATGCCGGAGAATGCAAGGTTTGCTTATGCTGATAACCAGAAAAATGATAAAATTAAGAAAATAACGATCAACAACGTTTCTGATTGCTTGGAATATGGCGACACTCTCGGATGGCTCTCCGCAGTTGAAGAGGTTGTTGTGCCTGAAAACAACACTCAGTATTGCAGTGTTGACGGCGTTGTTTTCAGCAAGGATATGAGCAAGATCAAGTATTATCCCGTAATGAAGCCTGCAGAGACCTATGAAATCCCGTCAACGGTAGCCGTGATTGATTATAATTGCTTCCGCGAAAACGAAACGCTTAAAAATCTTATAATCCCTGATTCGGTAACTATGGTCTGCACCCATGCTTTCCGCGATATGCAGGCTCTTGAAACCGTGAAAATCGGAAAAGGACTGGAAACTTTTGAGATTGTTGATCCGATGTATACACGTTTTGATTTTGAAAACCCGTTTGACACCTGCAATAATCTGAAATCCGTAACGGTTGATAAAGAAAATCAGCATTTTTGCAGTGACGGTCAGGGAGCTCTTTACACTAAAGATATGAAAGTCCTGATGACGGTGCCTGCAGGCAGGAAGTCGAAGAAATTCAATATTCCCGATGCCGTTAAGGAAATAACTTATGCCTTCAGGAACTGTGCTGACCTTGAGATTCTCAATATCGGCAGCGGATTGGAGTCAATCTTTATCCATCTGACTACCGACGGTTTAGATTTTTACGGCTTCGAGGAGTGCGCTTCGCTCAAGGAAATCAACGTTTCAAAGGATAATCCTCATTTTGAAAGCAGAGACGGAATTCTTTATTCCAAGGGAGGCAAAAGGCTTGTAATGTATCCGCCGTCAAAAAAAGGGGATACCTTCGTTGTTCCCAATTACGTAACGGATATCGAGTGGAAGGCGTTCAGACTTAACAAACATATTGAAAAGCTTTATGTCGGAAAAAACATTGAAAGTCTCGAAAACTTTTTCGGCAGTTTTCCTTATTTTGCAAACGATGATAACTATAATATGATGTTTGATGTTTATTACGAAGGCGAAATGAGTCGGACTATCGAGCTGAGCCGAAATGAACCGTATTCTGTTTATTTTAATTCAACAATGCCGCAGTAAAACAACAAAGCCGCCCGATTTATTCGGACGGCTTGATTTTATATATCCGGATTATTCCGCAAATTCTTTTTCGATTGCGGCGATGACGTTGTCAACGTCTGACTTTACAACGAGCATTGCAATCTCGATTTCGGACGTTGTAATCATTCTGACGTCTGCATCTGCGTTTGCGGCGGCTTTGAAAACCTTTGCCGAAACGCCGGGAGTGCCTCTCATTGCTTCGCCGCTGACGGTCAGCTTACAGTTACCGCTGCTGACGCTGATTTTTGTCTTGGGATTGATTTCACGAAGCTTCGATGCAATTGCAAGAACGGGGATGAAATCATTATCGCTTACGGTGAACGAAAAACCCGAGCTTGAGCCGCTTGCGGGAAACTGCGAAATCATATCAACGTCGATACCTGCGTCTGCAATCATCTTGAAAACGTCTGCGATATGCTCGATATCGGCAGGAGCATCGCAAAGAGAAAAGAGAGTAACGTCTTCTGTTATAAAAATATTTTCAACGAGTTTCATTTCATATTCCTCCGTTTTCGGTGTAGGGGCGGATAGTATCCGTCTGTTTTTATTTCAGCATTGCGGACATATCATACATTCCTGAAGACTTGCCGACGATGAATTTTGCGGCATTTACGGCACCCGTTGCAAAAAGCTCCTTGCTTCTTGCAGAGTGGGAAATTCTGATGATTTCATCGTGACCCGCGAAGATGATTTCGTGCTCGCCCGTGATTGTGCCGCCTCTGACAGCGTGAATGCCGATTTCGTTCTTCGTTCTTTTTTCACGCTTTGAATGGCGGTCGTATTCGTATTTTGTGTCGCCGTCAAGCTCATCCTTGATAGCATCTGCAATCATAAGTGCCGTACCGCTGGGCGCATCAATTTTCTGGTTGTGATGCATTTCAACGATTTCAATATCAAAATCGTTGCCGAGCACTGCGGCGGCTTTCTTTGCAAGCTCAACAACAAGGTTGACGCCGAGTGACATATTTGCGCTGAAGAAAACGGGGATTTTTTCGGCAGCGGATTTTAAAAGCGATTTCTGCGATTCGTTGAGACCCGTTGTGCAGATAACTGCAGGGATACTGTTGCGCACTGCATACTCAAGCAGACCGCCGAGTGCAGAAGGATTTGAAAAGTCGATGATAACGTCGGCTTTTTTCGTTATCTCATCGGGAATGAGCGCAGGGGAGGCGAAAACGGGATAACCGTAAAGATTCTCGGCGTAAATATCGATTCCGCCGATGATTTCCGCACCCTGTGTAACGGCAACGTTTGCTGTTACAGCCTTGCCCATTTTTCCGTTGCATCCGCTTAATAAAATTCCTGCCATTTTGATTTACCTCAAAAAATTATTGTTAATTATACGAGACCGTGTCTTGCAAGGCTTGCTCTGAGCTTTGCCTTTGCTTCCTCTGTCATTTCATAGAGAGGAAGTCTGCAGGGGCCAACGTCAAGACCCATCATATTCATTGCTTCCTTGACGGGGATGGGGTTAACGTCAACGAAAAGGTTGTTGCAAAGGTCGAGATATTCAAGCTGAAGCTCGCGGCTGCCCTTGAAATCGCCTGCAAGGAATTTTGCGGGGATATCGTGTGCAACCTGGGGAAGAATGTTGGAAAGAACGGAAATGCTTCCCTTGCCGCCAAGTGACATAAGAGCCGTAACCTGATCGTCGTTGCCCGAGTAAACCGAGAAATCCTCGCCGCAAAGAGCAATTGTCTTTGCAACGGCGGAGATATCGCCGCTTGCTTCCTTTGTACCTACGATT
This sequence comes from Acutalibacteraceae bacterium, assembly GCA_045592085.1. Lineage (GTDB taxonomy): Bacteria > Bacillota > Clostridia > Oscillospirales > Acutalibacteraceae > CAG-177. Next base: position 30,950 of record JAZNUD010000086.1, read on the forward strand.
CTGGGATGCTTTGCAAGCTCAACGTAGGTTTCGGGGAGAATGTTGACACCTGTTCTTGAGGGAACGTTGTAGGTGATAATCGGAACGCTTACTCTGTCAGCGATGAAATTATAGTGAGCAATAAGACCCCTCTGGGAAGTCTTGTTGTAGTAGGGAGTAACGGAGAGAAGCGCATCAACGCCTGCTTTTTCAGCTTCGTTGGAAAGCTTTACTGCGTAAGAGGAATCGTTGCTGCCCGTACCAGCGATAACGGGGATTCTCTTGTTGACAACCTCAACGGTGAAGCGGATAGCTTCGGAATGCTCGTCGTGGTCAAGGGTTGAGCCTTCGCCCGTTGTGCCGCAGATTACGATTGCATCTGTGTGGTTGGCAATCTGGTATTCAAGAAGCTCTGCGAGCTTTTCATAGTTAATCTTATTGTCAGCGGTGAAAGGTGTAACAATTGCAACGCCTGCACCGGTAAAAACAGTCTGCTTCATAGCTGACTCCTTTCGTTAATTAGACAAATTAGTTCTTGGGATTGATGTAGCCCTGGGCGCAAAGCTGTTCAGCCATAAGAACGGCACCGCCTGCGGCACCTCTGAGGGTGTTGTGTGAAAGGCAGACGAACTTATAATCGAACTGGCTGTCCTCTCTGAGACGTCCGATTGAAACTGCCATACCGTTTTCGAGGTTTCTCTGGAGCTTTGTCTGGGGGAGGTTATCCTCTTCAAAATAGTTGAGGAACTGCTTGGGTGCGCTGGGAAGCTCTGCTTCCTGAGGATAGCCCTTGAAATCTGCCCATACCTTCTTCATTTCCTCGATTGAGGGCTTGTTTTCAAATCTTACGAAAACTGCAGCCATATGACCGTCTGAAGCGGGAACACGAAGGCACTGTGCGGTGAAGTTGGGTGAAGTAGCGGAAACGATTTTGTCGCCTTCGATCTTACCCCAGATCTTGAGGGGCTCGATTTCCGACTTTTCTTCTTCGCCGCCGATGTAGGGGATAACGTTGTCAATCATTTCGGGCCATGTTTCAAAGGTCTTGCCTGCACCTGAAATTGCCTGATATGTGCAAACAAGAACGTCCTTTACCTTGAAGCCTGCCTTATCGAGGGGGAAAAGAGCAGGTACGTAGCTCTGAAGTGAGCAGTTTGACTTAACGGAGATGAAGCCTCTCTCGGTGCCCAGACGCTTTCTCTGAGCTGCGATGATTTCAGCGTGGTCGGGGTTGAGCTCGGGAACGATCATCGGAACGTCGGGAGTATGTCTGTGAGCGCTGTTGTTTGAAACGACGGGGCATTCAGCCTTTGCGTATGCTTCCTCAAGAGCCTTGATTTCGTCCTTCTTCATATCAACTGCGCAGAAAACGAAGTCAACCGAAGCGGCGATCTTTTCGATATCTGCAGTTGCGTCCATAACAACGATGTCAGCGATGTTTTCGGGAATTTCTGTTGCCATGCACCATTTTGCGCCGACAGCGTCTTTATATTTTTTGCCTGCTGAACGGGGGCTTGCGGCAAGAACTTTAACGTTGAACCAAGGGTGGTTTGCAAGGAGCGTGATGAAGCGCTGACCTACCATACCCGTTGCGCCAACGATGCCTACATTGTAATTTTTCATTTCATTCTACCTCGTTTCGGTAATGTTTCTTCGGCAGATTTCTGCTAAATCTTTCGCTTGACAAAAATCTCCGATAATATTATGATGATATCACAAATGCATTGGAAAATCAAATGTCATTTATAACAATATATTATATAAAATTATAAATATTTTAAGGATTTTTTATGAAACGAAGCGATTTTTTCTATGATTTACCCAAGGAGCTGATTGCACAGACTCCCGTCGAGCCCAGAGACAGCTCAAGAATGCTTGTCATCGACAAGAAAACGGGTGATTGCTCTCACCGCATTTTCAGCGACATAACCGAATATTTCAGAGAGGGCGACTGCCTGATTCTCAACAACACAAAGGTGCTTCCTGCCCGGATGTACGGCACGAGAACCGATACGGGCTCCGTTGTTGAGTTTCTTCTCCTCAGCCGTAAAAGCGAGGATACCTGGGAGGTAATAACAGGACCCGGCAAAAAGGCAAGGGTCGGCCACTCATTTACCTTCGGCGACGGCTCGCTGACCGCTGAAATCATTGAAGTTCTGCCCGACGGAAACCGCATTGCAAAATTCGGTTTCGAGGGTAATTTTTATGAGGTAATTGATAAAATCGGCGAAATGCCGCTGCCTCATTATATAACCGAAAAGCTTGAGGATAAGGACCGTTATCAGACCGTTTTTGCAGAAAAAGAAGGCAGTGCCGCCGCACCGACGGCAGGTCTGCATTTCACTCCCGAGCTAATGGAAAAGGTCAGGGCAAAGGGCGTTGAAATCGGTTTTGTGACTCTCCACGTCGGTCTCGGTACGTTCAGACCCGTCAAGGCAGACGATATCAAGGACCATCATATGCATTCGGAGCATTATTATCTCCCTGCCGAAACTGCAGAGATCATCAACCGCACAAAGGCAAACGGCGGCAGAGTATTTGCCGTCGGTACAACCTGCTGCAGGACTCTTGAATCCGTAGCAACCTTTACGGGTGAAATCAAAGAAGCCGAGGGTGATACTGACATTTTTATCTATCCCGGCTATGGATTCAAGTGCATCGATTGCCTTATCACCAATTTCCACCTGCCCGAAAGCACACTCATAATGCTTGTCAGCGCTTTCTGCGGCTATGAAAACACAATGAACGCATACAAAATCGCCGTTGAGGAAAAGTACAGATTCTTCAGTTTCGGTGACGCGTGCTTAATCTGCGAATAATTTTAATGGAGAAATTTAATGTATAAACTTATCAAAAAACAAGGTAACGCAAGAAGGGGAGAGTTTGAAACCGTTCACGGCACGGTGCAGACCCCTGCTTTTATGAACGTTGCAACCTGCGGAGCAATCAAGGGTGCGCTTTCCGCCGTTGATCTCAGGGAAATCGGCTGTCAGGTTATGCTGTCAAATACTTATCACCTCCACGTAAGACCCGGTGACTCCCTTGTGCGTGAAATGGGCGGCCTGCATAAATTCACAAACTGGAACGGTCCTATCCTGACCGACAGCGGCGGATTTCAGGTTTTCTCACTCGCCAAACTGCGAACAATCAAGGAAGAGGGTGTTTTCTTCCAGTCACACGTTGACGGCAGGCACATTTTTATGGGTCCCGAAGAGAGTATGCAGATTCAGTCGAATCTCGGCTCAACAATTGCAATGGCTTTCGATGAATGCGTTGAAAACCCTGCAGAATATAAATACGCAAAGCAATCCTGCGAAAGAACGGTGCGCTGGCTTGAACGCTGCAAAGCAGAGATGGCAAGGCTGAATTCTCTGCCCGATACCGTTAACCCGAATCAGCTTCTTTTCGGCATCAATCAGGGCAGCACGTATGACGATTTGCGTGTGGAAAATATGAAGCAGATTGCCGCACTTGACCTTGACGGCTATGCAATCGGCGGACTTGCCGTCGGTGAGCCGAAGGAGGATATGTACCGCATAATTTCAGCCGTTGAGCCGCATATGCCTGCCGATAAAATCCGTTATCTTATGGGCGTCGGCACACCCGGTAACATCATCGAGGCGGTTTACAGGGGCGTTGACCTTTTCGATTGCGTTATGCCCAGCAGAAATGCCCGTCACGGTCATCTTTTCACGCAGAAGGGTATCATCAATCTTAATAATAAGAAATATGAAAAAGACCCTCTGCCCATCGACCCCGAGTGTGATTGCCCTGCTTGTAAGCATTTTTCAAGGTCTTATATCCGCCATCTTTTCAAGGCGAAGGAAATGCTTGCAATGCGCCTTTGCGTTATTCATAACCTTTATTTCTATAATACGCTGATGGAAAGAATCCGTGACAGCCTTGATAACGGCACTTTCGATGAGTTCAGAGAAAAATACGTTGATTTATACGATACAAGAATATAAAATTTCAAAAAACTATTGCATTATTCGCTGAAATAATGTATACTTTTAGCATTATGTTTTGGAGGTATCCGTTTTTATGGACTTTTTATCACTTTTAATGCCCGCAGCAGGCGGCGCAGCTAACGGTACGGCAAACGGCGGCACAATGAGCTCAATGCCTATCATCATTATGATTGTTGTTATGGTTGCAATGATGTTCTTCTCCAACCGCTCACAGAAGAAAAAGCAGAAGGAAGAGCAGGAGAAGCGCGACAGCGTTCAGATCGGCGATGAAATCACAACAATCGGCGGCATCATCGGCAGAGTTGTTACCGTTAAGGAAGACACTATTGTTATCGAAACCGGCGCTGACAGAAACAAGATGAAGATTGCCAAGTGGGCTATTTCAACCAACAACACAGCTAACGAAAAGGCTGAGGCTGAAAGAAAGGCTGCTGCCGAAGCTGCAGAGGCAGCGAAAAAGGCAAAAATGGAAGAAGCTGCAGATAAGAGCCAGGCAAGACGCAAAAAGTCAAAGAAAAAGGATGACACTTTTGATTCCTGATTCAGAATAAAACAAAATCTCCCTTCATATTATTGATTATCGGTAATATGAGGGGAGTTTTTTTATGCCTGATAAGAAAAAGAGAAAAGATAACGATAACGGTACGTTTCCTCTGAAAAGAATGGGAATTTGCTCGGTTATCGGTGCGGCACTGTTTTTTCTTGAGCTCGTTTTGTTTTCGGCCGCTGAACTGAAAATGGCGTTCGGAAACGGATTTTATCTGCCCGTCGGACTTGCGGCATCGTTGATTTCGTCGTTTGCAGCAGGCTTTATGGCGGTGTTCAAATCGAAAAAGAATGCTCTGGCGTGCGGCGCTCTGACGGGTGCGGTTGAAGCGGCGATAAGCGATATTCTTCTCGTTGTGCTTAACGGCGGAAGTGTTGGAAAAGGCTTGATTTTTGTTGCTCTTGCAAGCATTGCAGGCAGTGCAATCGGCGGCGTTGTTGCGGCAAACATCAGACCCAAAATCAAATACTGACGGCGGTGATAAGATGAAAAGAATTCTTCCGATTGTTTTTGCTTGTCTCCTTTTTCTTTCATCCTGCACCGTGCAGGAAGCAGTCAGCCCGGATTTGTTTGTTTCGAGATTTGCGGAAAGCTTTCCTGATTTTAATATTGAATCCGAAGGAATGTTTTATGAGGGCAACAAGAGCGTTTTGTTTGTAAACGATGAATCGGGCAACCGCTTTGCCGTTGAAATGACAGCGGATTCGCTTGAGAGAGTACAAAAAATAAGCCTTGCCTGCGCAGATGCAGACAAGGTGAAAGAGCTGTTATCTTTTTCAGAAAAGGTGATTTCGGTATACGCTCCCGATGAGGATTCCGCTTCCGTTATGAATGCTCTGTCAAACGGAAAATACTTTTCTTACCACGAAACTCTGTGGTACGGTTATGCGTTTTCAAAAACGGAAAGCGGATTGTTTTTCAGCGTGGAAAACAAGCATTTCGCCCCTGAAAAAGAAACGCATCTTACTCTTAAAGAAAACGAAACAATATCATGAAATTAATTAATTTAACATAAAACTCCGATGAATTCAGAATTCATCGGAGCTTTTATTTTACATCATTTCGGAGAGCTGAACGGGTCTGCCTTCTGCAACTGATTTCTTTGCCGCAAGAGCAACGAGAATTGAGTTGAGGCCGTCTGCGCCCGTTGTGGGAGTTTCCTTGTCGTTGAGAACCGCGTCAACAAACTGAAGCATTTCATCTCTGAAGGACTGCATATATCTTTCAAGGAAGAAATAGAGAGGCTTGTCGGCAACAACGCCTTCTTCACCCATAAATACAACGTTTGTGGGAGTATCATTTGAAGCAACGGCTGCACCCTTGCTGCCGAAAACTTCGATTCTCTGGTCGTAACCGTAAGCGGCTCTGCGGCTGTTATCGATAACGCCTACTGCGCCGTTTGCAAACTTGAGACTGATAACCGCTGTGTCAACGTCACCTGCTTCGCCGATTGCAGGGTCAACAAGGCAGGTTGCGTTTGCATAAACCTCTGTTACCTCGCTGCCTGCAAGGAAACGTGCCATATCGAAATCGTGAATTGTCATATCAAGGAACATACCGCCGCTGACGGCTGAATATTCTGCCGGAGGGGGAGCAGGGTCTCTTGAAGTGATTTTAACAATATGAACGTCGCCGATTTTGCCTTCGTTTACCATTGCTCTGACGTTTGCAAAGTTGTGGTCAAAGCGTCTGTTAAAGCCGACCTGAAGCTTTACGCCTGCCTTTGCAACTGCATCGATAACAGCGTAAACCTTTTCGGGTGTGAGGTGAACGGGCTTTTCGCAGAAGATGTGCTTGCCTGCTTCCGCCGCTTCGATAGCGATGTCAGCATGGGTATCGGTTGATGAGCAGACGAGAACTGCATCAACCTCGGGGTCTGCAAGCATTTCTTTGTAGTCGTTATAGATTCTGGGGATGTTGAGCTCTGCGGCAACCTTTTCCGCATTCGCTCTGAAAACGTCGGTGATACCTGCAACAACGGCTGTCGGAACATTATATGTTATTGACTTTGCGTGCAGGGAACCGATTCTGCCGGCACCGATGATGCCGATTCGGAGCTGTTTCATATTTATCGGTCCTTTCAATCGGGGATAATCCCTTATTTTATTTAATTCTACCATAATAACTTTTTAAATTCAACAGAAAACACCGTTATTTTGAATATTTTTCTTTGGTTGCAAGACCGCCTCTGATATGTCTTTCTGCTTTGTTGATATCAAGTACCTTTCTTACTGATGAATAAAGCGGAGGATTGGTTTGCTTCAGTCTTTTTGTTATGTCCATATGTACCGTGCTTTTGGAAATTCCGAATTTTTTCGCCGCAGACCTTACTGTTGCGTTGTTTTCAACGATATATTCTGCAAGCTCAACGGCTCTGTGTTCAACTGTATTTTTCAAATCAAGCCCTCCGTTTATGATACTCTGATAAATACTATGAAAGCGGATGGCTGATTATTCCGAAAGAAAAAGCTCTGCGGCAGGTAACCGCAGAGCTGAATATAAATATGTTTATCTTTCTTCTCTGAAATAGGGAAGTCCCAGACTTGCAGGGGGCTGATTTTCCTTCTTGTTTCTCATACTGATGATGATAAGAACAAGAATTGTAACAACGTAGGGCATCATCTTGATGAGCTCAACCTGCTCGAATGAAAGGTTGGGAATATAGTTGTACGCAATAAGAAGCCCGCCGAAAAGAATCGAGCCGAGAATGCTGAAATTCGGGCGCCATACTGCAAAGATAACAAGCGCAATCGCAAGCCATCCTCTGTCACCGAAGCCGTTGTTTGACCAGATTCCGTCTGCGTAGTCCATAACGTAGTAAAGACCGCCGAGACCTGCAATAATACTGCCTACGCAGGTTGCAACGTACTTATATCTGTTTACGTTGATGCCTGCAGCATCGGCTGTTGCGGGGTTTTCACCGATTGCTCTCAGATGCAGACCTTTTCTCGTTTTGTTGAAGAAAAGCGAAACGAGAATTGCAATGATGATTGCGGCATATGCGAGGAAACTGTAGGAGAAAAACAGCTCACCAACCGCTCCGAGCTTGTCCGCAAAGGGGAGAGGAGTTTTGAAATATCGGCTTGTTTCAACAAGTGCGATTGAGGGGGTGTCGCTGTTAAGAAGTTTGATAAGCGAGCCGCCGAAGAAATTGCCGAAGCCGACACCGAAGGTCGTCATTGCCAGACCCGTAACGTTCTGGTTTGAATGCAGAGTTACGGTCAGCACGCAGTATATCAGACCCATAAGAAGCGAGCCGATAACGGAGGAAAGAAGCGGAATCATAATCGCAAGAACGGGGTTGAGTGTTTCGGCATTTTGTTCGTAAAGAAAAGCACCGATAACGCCCGAAATTGCGCCGACGTACATAATGCCGGGAATACCGAGGTTGAGATGACCGCTTTTTTCGGTGAGAATTTCACCCGTTGAGCCGTAAAGGAGAGGGATGCCCTGCATAACTGCACGCTGAATGAATGAGATAATCATTTATTCTTGCCCTCCTTTTCTCTGAACTTGATTGAATAATTGATAAAGAATTCACTGCCGATAATGAAGAAAATGATGATTCCCGTAATGATATCGGAGAATGAATTGTTGAGGTCGAATTCCGAAGAAATTGCTATTGCACCCTTCTCAAAGAAAACGAGGAGGAATGAGGTGAGGAACATCATAATCGGGTTGAATTTCGCAAGCCACGAAACCATAATTGCCGTGAAGCCTCTGCCGCCGACTGTTTCCGTTGCGATAGTGTGGTCTGTACCCGCAACCATAAGAAGTCCTGCGATGCCGCAAAGAGCACCCGAAAGAATCATCGTGCGGATAATAACCTTTTTGACGTTGATGCCGATGTATTTTGCGGTGTTTTCGCTTTCACCGACAACCGAAATCTCATAACCGTGCTTGCTGTGCTTGAGATAAACGTAAAGCAGAACGGTAAGGATAACAACAATAAGAATGTTGAGGAAATATTTCTGACCGAAAACTGACGGGAACCAGCCTGCTTTTGAAATGCTGTTGATGATGCCGATGCTGCCCGAGCCCTTGGGTACGGAATATTTATAAGCAAAATACGAAACAATCTGCATTGCAATGTAGTTCATCATCAGCGTAAACAGAGTTTCGTTGGTGTTCCATTTCGCCTTGAAGATGGCAGGGATAAGTGCCCAGACAGCACCCAGCACGATGCTGGTGATAACCATAGCCGCCATAAGCATTGCAGGGCTGAGCTTGTCGCTGAGAAGAATCATACAAAGAGCTGAGGCGAGACCGCCCATAAGAGCCTGGCCCTCTGCGCCAATATTCCAGAATTTCATTTTGAAAGCCGGAGTAACAGCAAGCGAAACGCAAAGCAGAAGAGCAATTCCCTGCAGAAGATTCCAGATGCGCTTTTCGGTACCGATTGCACCGTCAATCATAGTTGAGTAAACGCTGATGGGGTTAAGTCCCGTGAGGAAATAGGTGAGGAGACCTGCAACGATAAGTGCCGCGAGGATTGAGCCTGCACGGATAAGCAATGACTGCCACAACGGGATTGCCGGTCTTTTTACAACGTGGAAAAGAGGCTCGTGATTTTTTGCTGCGGGTTTACTCATTGCCTTCACCTCCGTCATTCTTGGTCATAAGCAGACCGATTTCTTCTTTTGTTGTTGTTTCAGCATCAACAATGCCTGTGATTTTACCCGAATTGATAACCATAATTCTGTCGCAAAGCTCAAGCAAAACGTCAAGGTCCTCGCCGACGAAGATAACGGCAACGCCGCTTTCTTTCTGCTTGTTGAGAAGGTTATAAATCAGGTAGGATGAGTTGATATCAAGACCTCTTACGGGATATGCTACCATCAGCACGGTGGGGGATGCGGCAATTTCTCTGCCGACAAGCACCTTCTGCACGTTACCGCCCGAAAGTCTGCGCACAGGTGTTTTTGCGCTGGGTGTAACAACCTCAAGCTCCTCGATGATTTTGTTTGCAAGGTCCCTCGGCTTCTTTCTTTCGAGGAATGCCGATTTACCTTTTCTGTAGCTTCTCAGGAGCATATTGTCAATAATGTCCATGTTGCCGACAAGACCCATACCGAGTCTGTCCTCGGGTACGAATGAAAGGCGGACACCGAGCTCCTTGATTTTAACGGGAGATTTATCACGCAGATTTTCCGTAAAGCCCGTTGAGGGGTTATGATAAAGTATCTCACCGCCGTTGAGCTTCTGCAGACCTGCGATTGACTCGAGCAGCTCTCTCTGTCCGCTGCCTGCTATACCTGCAATGCCGAGGATTTCGCCTGCACGTGCGGTGAATGTAACGTCGCTGAGCAGTGTGACACCCTCACGGTTGATGCAGGAAATATTCTTGATTTCAAGTCTGTCAGGTGTTTCTTCAACCTTTGAACGCTGAATATTAAGCTCAATCTTTTTGCCGACCATCATTTCGGTCAGCTCCGATTCGCTTGTTTCGGCAGTGTTGACCGTGCCGATATATTCACCCTTGCGAAGAACGGAAACTCTGTCGGAGAGGGAGAGCACCTCATGGAGCTTGTGTGTGATGATTATGATTGCCTTGCCGCTGTCACGCATATTGCGGAGAACTGCAAAGAGCTTTTTGGTTTCCTGGGGAGTGAGAACGGCGGTAGGCTCGTCGAGGATAAGTATATCTGCACCTCTGTAAAGCACCTTGATGATTTCAACCGTCTGCTTTTCGGAAACCGACATCTCGTGAATTTTTTTCGAGGGGTCAAGCTCAAAGCCGTACTGTGCAGAAATTTCACGGATTTTCTTTTCCGATGCCTTGAGGTCGAATTTGCCGTCGTTTTCAAGACCGAGAACGATGTTTTCTGTTGCGGAAAACACGTCAACAAGCTTGAAATGCTGATGAATCATACCGATTTTGTATTTAAAAGCATCCTTGGGTGAACGGATAAGAACCTCTTCTCCGTCAATGTAAATATGACCGTGGTCGGGGTAATAGATGCCGGAAATCATATTCATAAGGGTTGTTTTGCCGCTTCCGTTTTCGCCGAGGATTGAGAGGATTTCTCCCTTGTTAACGGTCAGGCAAACATCCTTGTTGGCAACTATCCGGCCAAAGGTCTTGGTTATGTTTTTTAATTCAATAGCAGGTGTTCCCAAAACGTTACCTCCTGTTTTAATATTCAAAATAACGCTGAAATAATTCAGCGCCGTTTTCAACATTAAAAAAGGGTATAGGCGGAGCATAAAGCTCCGCCTTGAATTTAAAGATTAACCGAAGTTTGTGTTGAGAAGCTTGATGCCGTCGATCTGGATATCGAAGTAAGGAGCTGAACGGAATTCGGATTCGTGGAAGTAACCGTCAGCGATAACCTCTGTATCAGCTTCAAAGTTTGCGTCTGTGTTAACGTCTGCAAGATATGATGCAAGGGGAGCGCCGTCCTTTGTGAATGCTGCGGTATCAAATACGTGGATTTCGCCGCTGACGAGCTTTGCCTTTGCGTCAGCAATAGCTTCTGCTGTGCCGGGAGCTGCAACTGCGGTGTTGATATCTGTAAGAACAACAGAGCCTGTTTCGAGTGTGCCTGTCCAGTCATCCTCGATGTCTGTGCCGTTCTTTGCGCATTCGATCATATGCTTGAAATAGGGTGTCCAGTCGATTCTTGAAGAAACGATGAAGGTGTTGGGGCAAGCTGCCTGAGTGCTGCCGTTATAGGAAACGTTGGGGATACCTGCGGTTTCGCAAGCTGTGGGAGCACCCATTGAGTCAGCGTGCTGGCTGATGAGCTTGCAGCCGCTGTTGATAAGAGCTGTTGCAGCTTCCTTTTCAGCAGCTTCGTCATACCATGAGCCTGTGAACTGAACTTCCATTGTAACGCTGGGGCAAACTGACTTTGCGCCAAGGTAGAATGAGGTGTAGCCTGAAATAACTTCGGCATAGGTGAAAGCACCAACGTAGCCCATTTTTGCTTCTTCAGCAGTGAACTTGCCTTCTTCAATCATCTGGTTGAGCTTCATACCTGCGGCAATACCTGCAAGATATCTGCCTTCATAGATTGATGCAAAAGCGTTGCTGTAGTTCTTGAGACCCTCAGTGTGAGCTCTTGTGCCCGTTGCGTGGCAGAACTGAACCTCGGGATATTCCTTTGCAGCTTCAATCATATAGCTTTCGTGACCGAAGCTGTCGGCAAAGATAACGTCGCAGCCGTTGTCGATAAGGTCTTCGGCAGCTTCCTGGCACTTTGCTGATTCAGGGATATTCTTCTTCATGATGTACTCAACGCCGAGCTCCTTGCAAGCAGCTTCAGCAGCAACGATAAAGTTTTTATCGTAGGTTGAGTTTTCGTCGTGAAGGAAGATGAAGCCTACCTTGAATGCATCTTCTTCATCGGGTGTTTCAGGCTTGTCCTTGTTGCAGCCTGCAAGAGCAAATACGCAGGTGGCGGCAAGAATGAAAGCGAGAACGAGTGAGAGAATTTTGACTGTTTTCTTCATTTGGTTTACCTCCTGAAATTTTTATTAATTACCAAAGATGATGTTGCCGTCATCAATGGATTTAATAATTGCCAATGACTCAACCTTGAAGCCGAGAGAACGAAGCGAATCGCCGCCGGGCTGGAAGCCCTTTTCGATAACTATGCCGATTCCCTCGATTGAAGCACCCGCCTGGTTGAGAATGTTGAGAAGTCCGTGAACAGCCTTACCGTTTGCCATAAAGTCGTCAATGATAAGCACGTGGTCGTCGGATGATATATAATCCTTTGAAACTCCGATTGTTGTTGTGGTTCCTTTGGTAAAAGAATAAACGTCCGCTTTGTAAAGATTATCGCCGACGTTTCTGTTTGCTCCCTTTTTGGCAAAAACAACGGGCACGCCGAAATACTGGGCAACGATGCAGGCGATGCCGATGCCCGAAGCCTCTATTGTAACGATTTTGGTGATTTTGTCAGAGGGGAAGCGTTTTCTGAATTCCTTGCCGATTTCGTTGAGAAGCTCAACGTCGATCTGATGGTTGAGGAACATATCGACCTTAACGACGTCGTTGCCAATCACCTGACCTTCAGTGAGAATTTTTTGCTTTAAAAGCTCCATCGGAATCACATCCTGACACCTGTATTTTTGCCGCGCTGATATATAGATGATTATAATTCATATCATAATAAAAATCAAGATAATATTTAACATTTTGTACATATTTGTTGATGCTTGTCGCTGATAATATCCAACGGGAATTATTATTACGATACTTATGAAATCTGAGAAGTGAAAGTGATGCGGTACGTTATTGACAGCGGTGAAATAATAAAATATAATATTGTCAGAAATATTTACGGGAGTTAATTTTATGGCTTTTATCAGTGTTTTTGAAGTTATCGGTCCCAATATGGTCGGTCCGTCAAGCTCGCATACGGCAGGTGCGGCGTCGATTGCCCGTCTTGCGTGGAAAATGATGCACGAAAAAATAAAAAAAGTGCATTTCGTCCTTTACGGCTCTTTTGCCCAGACCTACAGAGGCCACGGTACGGACAGAGCTCTTCTCGGCGGTATGATGGGTTTTGAGACCGACGATATCCGCATCAGAGATTCTTTTGAAATTGCGGAAAAAGAGGGTCTTGAATTCTCATTTGAGGCAAACACCGTTGAAACCGACGTGCATCCCAATACGGTTGATATGGTAATTGAGGACGTTACGGGCAGAGTGCACACCGTCAGGGGCGAATCAATCGGCGGAGGTAAGGTCAGGCTGACTAAAATCGACGGCGTTAAGGTGCATTTTACCGGCGAATACCACTCGCTTATCGTTGAGCATAAAGACCATCCGGGTGTTATTGCATACGTCACAACGGCTCTTTCAAAGTGTAAGGTGAATATTGCTTATCTTCGTGTTTACCGCGAAACAAAGGGCGGCGTAGCGTATATGATTATCGAATCAGACGAAGAGATAACGAAGTCAACCGTTGAGGAAATCGAAAAGAATCCTTTCGTCAAGGATACAATGCTGATAAGGAGATAAGCTATGGAATTCAACACAGCGTCGGAGCTTATTGCTCTTTGTTATAAAGAAAATAAAAAGATTTCGGAAATAATGCGTCTGCGTGAAATTGTTTACGGCGAATGTGATGCCGATGAGGTTGACGCAAAAATGAAAAAGTCCCTCGGGATAATGAAGGAATCCGCACATTCACCGCTTAAAAACGCAGTCAGGTCAATGGGCGGAATGATTGGCGGCGAGGCCAAAAAGCTCGAAGGAAGAAGGCTGGAAGGCAAATCAATCTGCGGAAACGTGCTTACCAAGGCACTGATTTTTTCTCAGGCGGTGCTTGAGGTCAATGCATCAATGGGTGTCATCGTTGCCGCACCGACGGCAGGCTCTGCGGGCGTTGTCCCTGCGGTGCTTTTTGCCCTTGCAGAGGAATTTGATATTCCCGATGAAAGGCTCTGCGAAGCATTGTTTACCGCAGGTGCGGTAGGCTCGATTCTTATGAAAAACGCATCCGTTTCAGGTGCGGAGGCAGGCTGTCAGGCGGAAATCGGTTCAGCGGCGGCGATGGCTGCTGCTGCGGCTGTTGAGCTTATGGGCGGCACTCCCGAGCAATGCTTTGAGGCTGCGGCAATAGCAGTCGGCAATATGCTCGGTCTTGTCTGTGACCCGATTGCAGGTCTCGTTGAAGCACCTTGCCAGAGCAGAAATGCGGCAGGAGCTTCGAATGCGCTCACAAGTGCCGAAATGGCTCTTGCAGGAATCAAATCTGCAATTCCTTTCAGTGAAATGGTTGATGCTATGTACCGTGTAGGCAAAAAGCTTCCGATGGAATTGCGTGAGACCGCACTCGGCGGCTGTGCCGCAACACCTACGGGCTGTGCACTCAAATGCTCCGTTTTTGGAGGCTGCAAGTGATAAATCTTGAATCAATAAGGAAAGCCGAAAAATCATCTCACGAGGATATTTATTCAAACGCCGTTCTTTTTGAAAAGGGGAGCTGGCTTTATAAACCCGTTAAAACCGTTATGGATGTACTTCCTCTTTTTTCGGATTATGACAGTCTCACCGTTCTTGATTTGGGATGCGGTGTGGGAAGAAATTCTATTCCGATTGCACAATTCTGTCAGAATAAATTCAGCAGGATTGATTGCGTTGATATTCTTGATTTGGCAATAGAAAAACTGACGGAATACAGCAAAGAATACGGCGTTTTCCATATAATAAACGGCATAGTTTCGCCGATTGATGAATTCAGAATCACAAGTAACTCTTATGATTTTATTCTTGCGGTTTCTGCATTGGAGCACGTTGATTCCGATGAATCGTTTGAAATCAAGCTTGAAGAAATCCGTAACGGATTGAAAGGAAACGGCGTCGCCTGTTTGATTGTCAATTCACAGGTTGTTGAAAAAAACAAGGATAACGGCGAGCTTGTTGTTCCTCAGTTTGAGGTCAATTATAAGACAGACGAACTGTTATCTATCCTTAATAAAAAATTTGAAGGCTTCAGTATTCTGAAGTCATCCGTTGTCAGCCAGAATTACGATATCCCGAGAGACGGATTTGTTTCTGAACTTACAACTGACGTTGTTACTTTTGTTGCAAGAAAATCAATCTGATAAAATCAAAAGGTCGGCATTCACCGACCTTTTTGTTATTTCTTTATCTTTTTCAAAGTTATCACCGTTGCAACAAGTACACCTGCCGAAAATGCAAGAAGCACAAACGGTGTGATTTTAAATGTTGTTGCCGATGCAACGTAACCGTAAATAAGCTGAAAAGCAAAACCGATTCCGTATGCACCGCCCATATGATATCCCGTTATGTCAGCGGAATAATCCTGACCGAAGCGTGACGGAACGCTGTGAAGCACGCTCGGAAATACGGGACCGAAGCCGAATCCGATGAGCAGAAGTCCGAGCAATGATGTTGTGCCGAAGGGCAGGATAAGAATAATCATTCCGATTGCGGCGATTATCATACCCGATTTGATGAGAGTATTGTCTGAAAGCTTTACCGAAATAAATCCCGAAACGATTCTGCCAAGCATAATTCCGCCGTAATAAAGCGAAACCCATTTTGCCGCTTCGTCGGGAGAAACCGCAAAAACGTTTACCGCATAGGTTGCGCCCCACGTACCAATCAGAAATTCGCCGCTGCAGTAAAGTCCGAGAGACAGTATGCTTGTCATAACGCCCTTGATTTTCAGAAGCTGAAACAGATTCTTTTCGGGAATATCTTTTTTCTGACCCTCGGCAGGGGAATCGGTATCGGATTTTATATTCCATTTTTTGAGTGTCAGCAGAACAATCAGAGCAATTGCAAGCTGAAGCAGAGCTACGACTCTGTAGCCGCTTCGCCAGGTGCCGCTTCCGTCAAGGAAAACCGACATAATAATCGGGCTGACGGTAACGCCGAGACCCCAGAAGCAATGAAGCCAGTTCATGTGCCTTGCTTCATAATGGAGAGAAACGAAATTGTTGAGACCCGTATCGATTGCGCCTGCGCCGTATCCCATAATAACGGAGCAAATCATCATTACCGCAATGTTGGGGGAGAAGCTGATGCCGATAAGACCGAGTGCAGTGAGAAGTGTCGAAAACAGAGTAACCTTGCCCGTACCGAATTTTCTTATCAGTTTGCCTGCAACGAAGCTGACACCGCCCGTACATACACCCGTGATGATGCTGTAAAGCGAGGCGAAGCTTTCCGGTGTGCCGAATTCGGTGTGCACAACGGGCCACGAAACGCCGAAAAGCGAGTCGGGCAGACCGAGCGAAATGAATACAATGTATATAACAATCAATAAACCCGTCATAATAACCTCCGCAATAATCTTCGGATATGATATCACTTCGATTCGGTTAAATCAATAGTAAATCCGCATTAAAAATATTATGAAATCACGGAAAGTGAAAATAATCAAATAAAATTAAAAAACTTATTGACAAATGAAATTCTTTTTGGTATTATATCTTACGTTGCGAATGCAATAAGGGCCATTAGCTCAGTTGGTTAGAGCAACCGGCTCATAACCGGTCGGTCCGGGGTTCGAGTCCCTGATGGCCCACCACCAATTTTATATAGGGGTATAGCTCAGTTGGTAGAGCAGCGGTCTCCAAAACCGCGTGCCGAGGGTTCAAGTCCTTCTGCCCCTGCCAAAAGAAACGGTTACCGAAAGGTGACCGTTTTAATTTTTCAACAAGGGAAGGACTTGAAGGACGAGCGGCACAGAGCAACAGTCCGGTGGACTGTTGTGACCGCGAGCGACCAAACGCCCGCAGGCGTGCGAGTCAAGTCCTTCTGCCCCTGCCACGAACAAGTCCTGAAACCGTTGATATATAAGGGTTTCAGGATTTTTCTTTTGCTTTTATCAAAAATCATTATTTTTCTAAATTAGCATCATTACCGCAAAATATCGCCGTTTTTCGAGGACTATGTGCCCCTAAATGTGCCCCTTTTTTGTAGGTTAAAAACGCCCGAAACTCCAGACAGCAGAAGGGATTTCCCCAACTGCTGTCTTTTTTGTATACAAATTTTATTATATTATTATCGCCTATGCTTTGTCACATTGCAGGGATAGGATTGCACAAGATACCATTTATAAAAACACCGAAGGAGTCCGACAAACTGGAGTTTGTCGGTTTGTTGATTGCGTGAAAAGGCTCTGTTTTAAATGTATCTGTTCCTGTGCGACTTTTTTACCATTATAAAATCTCTCCCAAAATTACAAGCCGTATTTTCGGATGAAATACGACGGTGTGCAGCTCCACGCATGACAGAGGCTGTTTATCATTCTGTCCCCGTACGGTGAAAAATCAAGATCATCGGGAATATATGCTTCCCAGAATGTATCAGCACCGAGTTCAAGCATACCGCCCCAGAATCTCTTGAGATATTGAACTGCTTCATCTTTCATACCAAGCTTTAACATAGCCTCTGTGACATAATGGCGCATATACGGAGTGACGGGTTGTTTGGCTTTTTCGTTATCAAGGCAGGAAAGCAAAAGCTCCTTTGCTTCTTCTCCGTTTATAACACCGCCCAATATCATCCATACCTGCGAATGTGCACTGAACTGCCTGTTATCCAAATCATTTATAAAAGCAGTTGCGTTTGCATCATAAAGATGTTTTTTAGAAGCGGAACGGACTATCGTAAGAAGCGATGAATATTTCCCGTAATCTTCATCACCGATTGCTTTCAGTAATTCGGAAAAACGTTCAAGAGTATAAAGATATACGCCCTGCAGAGCCGTCAGCTTTTCGAGTCCCGGACACCAATCGACAAAAGCAAACCAACCGTCCTGATTTGTTACAATCATATTTTCATCAAGTGTTGCTTCAAAGCTGTCAAGCTGTGATTTGCAGATTTGTAAAAGGTCGTTTACAATATCGATGTCTGCAGTATGTTCATAATAATCGCATACGGAAACAACATATAAGAGTGCGTAGTCTGCGATATGTGCTTCACCTGAATGATAATAAGGTGTTTCATAAACAAATGACGGCAAAAATCCAAGATTATTACAATCACCCGCAGCAAAAAGATACAAGCATCTTTTTGCGATTTCAAGGTTGTTGAATGTGTAATAATTTGTGAGAGCTTCAAGTCTTAAATCGCCAATCCACAGACGTCGGTCACGCTTGGGACCGTCCTCAAAGAAGGTCTGCATACATTCTTTAAGAGTATTGGTTGAAACAACGTCGGTTTTATTCAGCAAAGCATCCTTTGTTTTTGCAGGCTTCAGAACGGAAACATCGGCACTTGTTGAAGCACGGAAAGAAAAACCAGACAGCTTTATCGGTCTGTTGGCTTTTTCTACCGTTATTTTTATGTATCTGCAAGCGTATCTTCGGGGTAAGGTGGTTTTTTGAGGAAAATCAAGATTTATTATCTCTTCCTGCAACCACGTTTTTGAAAGTACACCCTTATATTCAGAAAAATCATCATTGATTTCTCTCATATCTTCGCCAAACTTTATGATTAACCGAACGGGAGCGTCAACAAAAATATCAACCCTGTCAAAAGTAAAGGAAAAATGACCCACAGCGTGTTCGCCAAGGTCAAGAAGAATGCTGTCACCGCTTGTGGCTGTGAATTCGGTTATACGGGGAGTAAGAACGGTGTAAATAAGTTCGGGATAATTATCCTGAGCTTTGCTCAGAAAGAAATCTTTGTCTTTCATAATTTAATCTCACTTTAGAAAATTATAGTTTCGATTGATAAATTCTTATTTGTCTTTCTCATTCGGGCTCTGATATTTTCTCTTCAGGTTTCTGAACGAACTGACCGATAATATTTCCGTCACAGGAAGTGACAAATCTTTTTTTAATTATAACATTGACACTGAATAAAATGCAACAGTTTTAAAGTATTGCTCTTTTAAATCTGATGTGATATAATTTTACCATTCAGAATAATGGAAAGTGATTACGTGCAGAAAATACTGAATGAAAAAAGTCAAAAAGAGCTTGAAAGACTCAAAAAACAGCTCGCAAAACCGAAAGGCAGAGGATATCTTGCTTATTTTATGTTTGTGATTGCAGTTATTTATATGGCTGATGAAATCGCGTCGCAAATCGGTATTCAGATGCAGACGGTTATTGCATCGCAGATTTTCGCCCCCGTTTTCGGAGCAGACGTTGCAGTGGCAAGAATGTCAGCCTTCGGTACGGTTGCAACCATAGGCTCCGTTGTGGCATTTATTTACAAACCGCTTTCAGATAAATTCGGCAGAAGATTATTCCTTATTATCAACACACTCGGAATGGGTCTCGGTCTGCTGTTTGTTTCAATTTCCACCAACATCCCCGTTTATCTTATCGGTGCGTTTATAATACAGTTCTTTATTCCTCACGATATGCAGGCGGTCTATATTCAGGAATGCGCACCTCCCAAACACCGTGCGAAGATTTATTCAGTAATCAAATCCGTTGCAACGCTTGCAATTTTCCTTATTCCTTATCTGCGTCAGACATTTATTACCGAAACAGACCTTTCGGGCTGGAGATATGTATATCTTGTACCTGCCGTTATAGCTCTCGGTGCAGGAATCTTCGCGTTTTTCACGGTACGCGAAAGCGATGTTTTCATCAAAAATCGCATTAAGCAGCTCACCGCTCCCGAAACGGAAACCATCCTCAAATCAAAGGCAGACGGCTCGCAGGGCGGATTTGCAAACGCTTTGAGATATTGTTTCAAGAATAAGCAGATGCTTTTCGTAATGATTGCAGGCGGATTTCTGATGTTCGGTATGCTGATAACCCAGTATTACGAAACCATTATGAACTACGGCTTTATGCAGGAATATCTTGCGCAGGGAAAGGATTTTGAAACAGCAAACGCAATGGCTGTTACTGCCGTTTCAAATGCGCTTATGCTCTTCAGTCTCGGTTCGGCATCATTTCAGCTTATAACCGGATTTATTGCGGATAAATTCGGCAGAAAATCTACCGTTATCGTTATGACAGTATTAATGCTTACAACATATCTGCTTTTCTATTTCGGTTCAAGAAACAGCTGGAATGAATATCTTGTCGGCTTCTTCTGCGGTGCCGCAGTAGGCAGCTATTGGGCAACGGGCGATATGATAACCCTTATGTGCTCCGAATCTGCGCCGACGGGAATCCGTGTGTCAATCGCAACTGTCAGACCGATTGTAACCGGTGTGATTTACGCAATCGGAATGCTCATAAATATGGTTTTATCAAATATTCTCGGCGACGAAGCAATCGGAATGATTTGCTTCTGCACAGTTGTTCCGGGTATGCTTATCGGCATTATCATCCTTATGCTCAAGGCGAAGGAAACCCGTGGAGTGAATCTTGAAGAAATCGGTGAAGGCAATGAATAAACCCGATATTATCGTCATCAATCCCGACCAGATGAGGGCGGATTCCATGCATCATCTCGGCAATCCTGCTTCATACACTCCGAATCTCGATGCCCTTGCAGATGAGGGTGTCAGCTTCAGCAACGCTTTCTGCCAGAACCCTGTATGTGTGCCGTCAAGATGCTCATTTATGACGGGTACATATCCGCACACAAACGGTCACCGCACAATGAGCTATCTGCTCCGTCAGGGAGAGGATAATCTCTACCGCATACTCAAAAACAGCGGATATTATGTCTGGACAAGCGGCAGAGGCGACTGTCTTGCAGGTCAGCAGACAAAGTGGCTGAAAGAATGCACGAGCGAAATATATAACAAATGCGGTAAGAATGCAAAGGATGAAGGCAGGGGCGAAAAAGGTGATAAAAGATACTTGAGCTTTTACCGTGGCGAAATAACCAATGTTGAAGCCGACGGTATGTGTCACGATAACGATTGGGTATGGACAAAAGGCTGTGAGGATTTAATCAGAAAAGCAAAACCCGATGAGCCGATTTTTGCTTTTC
>JAZNUD010000087.1:0-6857 GCA_045592085.1 Acutalibacteraceae bacterium
TTCAAGTCATCAATCTGGGTTGAGAAAGAGGAACGCAGAGTTAACGCAAAGAGCCTTCTCGGCGTGCTTTCACTCGGCATTATGGGCGGCACTGCAATCCGCATCATCGCAGGCGGTCCCGACGAAGAAACTGCAGTTGACGAGCTTGTTAAGCTTGTTGAATCAGGTTTCGCAGAATAAGGTTTACCTCAACAAGCGAAGAACAAAAGAAACAGAATAAAAATCAAGCGGCTTGCATCGGAAATTCACCTTTGCAAGCCGCTTTTGCTTTTTATTTACTTGTTGCCGTGTTGAAATGCTTTGCTATGAAGCTGCGCATTTTTTCATCGTATTCGTCCTTTGCGTCATAGTAGCAATAGGCGTGGACTGCCTCGGGTACCGTGAAAATATCCTTTTCAACGGGGCAGGCTTCGTAAAGCTCAAGGCACATTGAGAAGGGGACAAGCTGGTCCTGCTCGCCGTGGATGAAAAGAACGGGATTCTTTGCGTTTTTCATTGTGCCGAGGGGGTCGGCATCCTTTTTGAGGTTATAGCCTGCAATGAGCCTGCAGTGAAAATTGATGAAATTGACTATGAAATCGGTTTTGAGTACGGGGACATAAAGCCTTGTTTTGATACCGACCTGCTTGAAAGCGTTGGTATATCCGCAATCCTCGATGACGAGCTTTACCTGAGGCGCAGGATTGTTGTTGTTGACGAGCATCGAGGTTGCCGCACCCATCGAAATGCCGTGAAGCATAATCTCGATATCCTCTCCGAATCGGTCTGTAAGATAATCAATCCAGAGGTTGATATCCTTATAATCCCAGGCACCGAAGCCGATGAGGTTGCCGCCGCTTCTGCCGTGGCCTCTCAGGTCGGGCAGAAAATAGTTGAAGCCCATCTCATTGTGGTAAAACGGAAAAAGGTGGCTCATTTCGTCGGGACCGTTGCAGTTGTGACCGTGAATGCAGATGACGAATTTCTTCGTTTCTTTTTCGGCAGGAATATATCTTGCGGTAAGTCTTATGCCGTCGGGTGTTTTCAATTCGAGGTCCTCGTGGGGATGAGAGAGCATATATTCGTTATTCTTTTTGCGGATTTCGGCGCGGAGAATGCGTTTGGGGTCTGTTTCGGGCTTCTTGACCCTCTGCGATACGCACGCAATCCTGAATCCGACTGCGCCCGATACTATGCAAACAATCAGAAGCAGTGCCGCAACGGAAAGAAAAATATAAAGAAAAACCATATTATCACCCCGGAATGTTTTTCTTAATAATATCACAAATGCAGGAAAGTGACAAGTGTATTTTCGGTTGACATCCTGCTGAAAAAGAGTTAAACTTGATTATCATATTTAAAAGAAGGTTCAGATATGACGGGCACACTCGTTAACTGCGCCGCCGTTATTGCAGGCGGTGCGATAGGCTTGATTTTCAAAAAAGGAATAAAAGAGGACTTTGCCGAAAGCATCAATAAATCCCTCGGAATTGCGGTGCTGATTATCGGTCTCAACGGCGTTATCGCGAATATGTTCAGCTCTGATGGCGGTAAGCTGGTAAGCAGCGGCGAGCTTATGCTGGTTGTTTTCCTCGTTGTGGGCACGTTTATCGGTGAATTGCTTCGCCTTGAGGACCGATTCAAGAAATTCAGCGACGGCATTGAGAAAAAATTCGGCAGGGGCGGATTTTCCTCGGGCTTTATTAACGGCACGTTGATATTTTGTGTCGGTGCGATGACGATTATCGGCTCTCTTAACGACGGTCTGACGGGTGATAGCTCCGTTTTATTCGTCAAGAGTGCGCTTGACTTCGTATCGTCAATCATTCTCGGTGCGACGCTCGGCTTCGGCGTTATTTTCAGCGCAATTCCAATTCTGCTCTATCAGGGCGGAATCACTCTCCTCGCAGGAGCGCTCAGCGGTGTTCTTCAGGGTGAGCTGCTTGAGCAGATTTGTTTTGTCGGCTATGCGATTATCATTGCAATCGGCTTCAATTTCATCCTTGAGAAGAAATTCAGAACTCTCAATATGGTCCCTGCAATTCTTCTCCCCGTTGTGTATCACTATATATTAATGTTAATTAATCATATAAAATAGTAAAAAAGGGCTGTAAAAAACACACAAGCTTTTACAGCTTGTTTAAGGGGATAGGAAAAAAGATGCAGAACGGACAAACTGAGCAATAACAAGGCTTCAGCCTTGTTATGCTTGCCCGAAGGCGTACAAAAGTACGTCGAGTGGCGAAGTTTGTTCGTAGCATAAAACATTTTTCTTCTCTTTTAATTTTTGTGTAAAATTTAAGGGTTCTGCAGGAATTAACATCTTGCAGAACCCTTGTTTTATTTTGTTTTATGCGATCTGCGCTTTTTTACATCCCCTTTTTTGTTCAGAATTTTCTGCGAAGCTCAACAACCTTGCCGATGACAGTGACGGGCAGGGCTTCGATTTCGGGTTTAGTGAATATCATCGGCTCATACGCCGAATTTTCAGACACAAGTACGATGCTTGTGTCTTTTTTTATCAGTTTTTTAACGGTTGCATCGTTACCGTTAACGAGGACAACGGCAATTTCTCCGCTTTCTGCGTCAGGCTGACGGCGCACAATTACGGTGTCGCCTGCCTGAAAAAGAGGAAACATACTGTCGCCTTTGATTTTGAGGCCGAAATATTCGCCTCTTGATGCCATATCTGCGCTGATTTCTTCGTAATCCAATATATCCTCCACAGCCTCCATAGGTATACCTGCCCTGACGTAGCCGAGGACGGGGACGAGCACGGTGCTGCCGATATCCTCACCGCCGATGAGAGTGCCGACCGAAACACCCAGCACGCCTGCAAGGATTTTGAGGCTTTCGTTATCGGGCGACGTCCTGCCGTTTTCCCATTGGCTGACCGCTGTCTGATGAACGTTGCAGAGAGATGCAAGCTCACTCTGGGACAGGCCTTTTTGTTTTCTCAATTCTCTTATAATATTCATTTTTACCCCTCCGCGTTTACGCAGGAGCATCGGGGGACTATCCCGAATCACGGAAGCCGACGGCGGCTTCCACTCTGCTCTGTGCGTAAAGACCGCATAATATAAAACATTTCACAAGTAATATTATGAGTTATACTATTCAAAAAGTCAAGAAAAATTTTAAAATTATGAAAAATACTCTTGACAACAGAACAAATGTTCTCTATAATCAATAGCATCACTATTAAAGTGATGCCGCAGAGCTCTTGCGGAGGTCTGCGAAGCCGTCACAAAAGGAGATGAACTATGGAGATTATCGATGAGAAAATTCTTTTCACGTTTCCCGATGAGGAGGAAATCCTTGCGGCGCAAAAGCTTTGCTGCGGCCGATGCTGCACCGCTTGCGAGGTGCCTGCAGAATATGCGTGGCGAAAGCGTGACGTTGATATGTCGGTTTTGCTTGAGCAGGCAATTGAAAATGAGCTGAGCGAAACCGAGAAAAACACCGTCAGGGACCGCTGGTATGAATCAATGAGTGTTGCGGAGATTTCATCAAAGAGGGGAATCAGCACCTCTGCTGTCAGCGTTACGCTGAAACGGGCGCGGGATAAGCTTTACCGTGTGCTGGGCTATGCTGTGAAATATCAGCGCGGAATAACCGACGAAACCGCTGTGCCGATATTTATAGGCAGGGCACGTGTTATTGCCTCAGCAAGGAATTTTTCCGGCAAAAGCCTTGCACAGAGGGTGCACAGTCTGCGCCTTTCGCAGAATCTTTCGAGAAAGGCTCTTTCGAAAGGCTCTATGGTTTCTGCAAGCAGAATAGCTGCCATTGAATCGGGCAAAGCCGACCCCGATATCAGGGAGCTTGCTGCACTTTGCGATTTCTTCGGCGTGACGGCTGATTATATAATTAAAGGAGAAAAGTATGACAGAGAATAAATCACTTTACGACCTCGGTGTTGAATATGAAACCGCGGCAGCAAAGGTGAAGGAGAGAATCGATGCAAAAACAAAACAGCTCAATGCTCTGCCTGACAGAATCTGCTCAAGGGAAGCCTACGTGCTCAAGAGCGAGCTGAATACGCTTTATTCGGAGTACCGTCAGGCGAAGAATACGGCGGAGTATCTCAGAAACTATTATTCATCTGACGGACTTGTTGCGTGGGGAGGAGTATTTTTTTGAGAGCAATTAATGCATTGATTGACAGCGAAAGAAACCTGATTATCAGCCCGTCCGAGGGCTTTGTCGGTGAACATAACGCTGAAATAATTGTAATTGATATCGGGCCGTTTGCGCAGGAGAATTACGGCTTTTTCGTGCTGAATTTTGATAACGGCATTTCTGACGGAACGTTTCAGTCCAATATCATCAGCACCGCAGATGATAAGCCTGCATATATTGATAACGGGGTAATATATTGCCCGATTATTGCGCAGCATACCGCTTCGGGAACTCTGAAAATTCAGCTTGAGGCGCACAAAACGGTTGACGAACGTGTGACCGTAAGAAAATCCTCGGTTGCCTGCATATCTTTCGGTGAATCGCTTATGGGGCAGTTGAATGCGCTTGATGAATCAAATCCCGTTTATGAGCGTCTTGCCGATGCAGAGGGAAGAATCGCATCTGCGGAGAGCAGAATTGCAGATATCGAAAAAGAGAATTTCGGTGCGGCGATTGACGGGGTTGAGGACAGAGTAACGGAGCTTGAGGGTAAAGCGGATACTGCGGACAGATTTATTGAAACTGCTGACAGCCGCATTTCGGCAATTGAGAGTTTTGAGATTCCGAAAAAACTGGAGAGCGTTAATCAAAGAGTTGATGAACTCGAAAATGATTTCGAAAACTTTGATGCACTCACGTCAATCCCTGCTGCCGACGATAACACGCTCGGCGGTGTGAAGATATCGGAGAAATCAGAGGTTTTTACCAATTTCAGCGGCTCACTCGGTCTGCGTTACGGTAACATCGATATGCATGCGATAGTCGTTCTGCTTATTCTTGCGCTTCTTCATAAGGAAGGAACAGTTGAAACGGCGGTCGGTAATACGGTTAATGATATATCCTCCGTTATATACAGTAATTCGGCACAGATTGTTGGCGGCTCAATTGAGGCGGTTGCATTTTCGGTTTTTGAAAACGGTGAAATGATCTGGCTGGATGAGAATTATGAGGAAAGGTCAACATCGGTCAGACCAAATGCGGTGTACGTTATCAGACTTGTTGATGAGAGAGCGGTTATTGAATCATATTCGGGAAACGAACTGAGAGGTCTTATTCTGGAGGGGATCTGATTTGAACAAAAAAATCTGCATTATAGTAGGACACGGTAAATCAAGAAGCGGCGGATATGACAGCGGCGCCGTCAGCCCTGACGGCAGATATCAGGAATTCAGAATCGCAAAGGAAATTGCAAAATATGCGGCAGAGTATCTCGGCTGCGACCTTATGAATTATGAGGGTAATCTTTATCTGACGGACAGAATTGCCGCCGTCAACAGAGCGGATTACGGCTTTGTTGCCGAGATTCATCTGAACGCAGGCGGCGGAACGGGTACGGAGTGCTTTTACTACAACGGCTCACCGACGGGACTTAAAGCATCAAAGGCGATAACCGATGAAATTTCAAAGGAATTTTCGGTGCGCAACAGAGGTGCGAAGGTCAAGCTGAACGAAAACGGCAAGGATTACTTTGCCATTATCCGCGATACAAGGCCGACGGCAATTCTCGTGGAAACCGTCTTTATCGATAACGCTGATGACGTAAGGCTCGTCAGTACCGCCGACGGACAGAAGCGTTGCGGCGAAGCAATCGGCAGGGCACTCGAAAGTGCGCTCGGAGCGGTCAGAGTGCAGAAGAACACCTTCAGCGTGAAAATAAATGCAAACAGCCTTTATATCCGCAGCGGTGCAGGAACGGGCAACCAGGCTTTAGGGATAGTAAAAAACGGCGAAATTCACGAAATCATTGAAACAAATGCGACGGGAGGCTGGGGAAAGCTTGCTGACGGCAGAGGCTGGATTTCGCTTAACCCAAAATATATCAGGAGGATTTAATGGAAACGGACGCAATCTTTTCGTTTCTCGGCTCGGCACTTGGCTGTGTTGCGGGAATTCTTACCTCGCAGAGGCTCACGAATTACCGCATTCAGCAGCTTGAGCAGAAGGTCAACAAGCACAACAACCTTGTTGAGCGAATGACCGTTAACGAAATGAAAATCAAAAGTATTGAAGAAAAAGTGAAATGTGAGGTGTGTAACCGTGAGTAAATTCAAAGAAATTCTTATCAGCCTGCGCAGCGTTACACCTGCGGCGTGGGTGAGACTTGCCGTGCTCATCGCATCGGTAATCGGCGTTGCTTTCAGGCTTTTCAGCGGAGATTTTTCTGCGGAAAATGAAGAAATCGCGAAGGACGTTGCGGCGGTAATCGTGCTGATAATTTCATCCGCAACGGCTTATTGGAAGAATAATTCCTTTACCGAAGCGGCTCAGGCGGCAGATGCAATCCTCGCAGTGCTGAAAAGAAACAAATAAATAAGGGTTATTTTTAAAATACCCCTTGACAAAACGGTGGGCGTTAATATATAATATCACCTGCACTTGAGTGTATGATATGGACGTTTAGCTCAGCTGGTAGAGCATTCGCTTGACGTGCGAAGGGTCAGCGGTTCAAGTCCGTTAACGTCCACCACATTGGAGAAATCCGAACTTAATGCCAATCGGCAATGGGTTCGGATTTTTTGTTTTTATCAGAGATATCAGTTTTTGAGGTTGTAACAAAAAAAGCAGGCGGGACTTCCGTCTCGCCTGCAGCTGTCTTACTCATTCTTCAGCAGTCTGTTCATATTCCCTGAGTTCCCGCTGTCCTTCCTCGCTTTCAAAATATTCCTGCATTATCGGAAGTAAGCATCTTGCAATTC
>JAZNUD010000088.1:0-28371 GCA_045592085.1 Acutalibacteraceae bacterium
TTCCTTGAGAACAACCTCAATGCTGACGGCAGCGTTGATATTCCCGTTGCTCTCAGACCTTATATGGGCGGCAAGGAAAAGCTTATCCCTGTAAAATAATTCGGGTCGTCTCACGAAGCGAAGAACAAAAGAAACAATAAAAGTAACAGGCTTGCATCGGCAATTTACCTTTGCAAGCTTGTTTTGGTTTTAAAGGAGAATAACTATGCCTTATCTCTTCACACACTTCAAAGAAAAAATCACTCCCGACGGTGAGCAGGTCTATTTCGGCATCAGCAAGGACGGCTTCAACTGGGAGGAGGTCAACGGCGGCAACCCGATTCTGACGGCTCAGCTCGGCGAAAAAGGCTGCAGAGATATCGAAATTGTCCGCCTGCATACGGGCGGCTTCGTTATTGTCACAACCGACCTTTGCGTTGCCTACCGCTATGACGAAAATCTCAATCTCGACTGGAAAAACATAAACAGCACGGGCAGCAAATGCCTGCGAATGTGGAAAACCGATGACCTTGTGAATTTCAGCGAGGAGAGGCTTGTTCATTTCGGCAGGGATGATTTCGGCTGTATGTGGGCACCCGAGGTTTTTTTCGATGAAGAAACGGAAACGTATCTTATTCATTGGGGCTCAACCGTATCCGAAACCGACTTTAAGCATATGTCGGTTTATTGCAGCACCACAAAGGATTTTGAATCCTTCTCCGAGCCGAAGCTTTTCTTCACAAAGGATAATGAAATCCTCGATTCGCATATCAGAAAATTCGGTGATACATATCATCTTTTCTATAAAAATGCCGAGCATCCGCCGATGAATATGCACGCAACCTCAAAGAATCTTTTCGGACCTTATGAGCACGATGCGGATTTTGAAAGATATATGGATGAAAAAATTCCGAATCCCGGCTCCTATGAGGGCCCGACAAGCTGCGTGCTTGCCGACGGCAGATGGTGCCTTTTCCTTGATTTCTTCGGCTGCGAAAAAGAAAAAATGGGCTACGTGCCTTTTGTTTCGGATGAGCCGGGCAAGGCGGTTTTTGAAAGAATGAACGATGGCTTTTCATTCCCTTACGGCTTCAAGCACGGCGGCATCATCGGGATAACCGATGAGGAATACGAAAGACTTAAGAATATGTAAAAATAAACCGACGGCTGAATTCAACCGTCGGTTTTTGCTTATATTGATGACTTATTTGCAAAGCTCATCTGCGAGAGCTTCAAGCTGTGCGGTGCTTTCTGCGTTGAGTGCGGACATAATCTTGACCGTATTTTCTGCGAAGGTGAGATTCTTGCTCTTTTCAAGCATTTCTTTCATAACCTTTGCGGCAAGAGGTGCCCAGCTGCCGTTTTCGATGAAAGCAACGGCTTTATTCTGGAAATTTCCTTCGGTCAGGTGATTGATGAATTCACGCATAAAGGGGAAAATCTCGCCGTTATAGGTTGTTGTTGCGAGAACGATTTTGCCGTATCTGAAGGCATCCTCAACCGCTTCTGCCATATCGTCTCTTGCAAGGTCGGTGACCGCAACCTTCGGGCAGCCCTTTGCCTTGAGCATTTCTTCAAGCATCATAACCGCTTTCTTTGTGTTGCCGTAAACCGATGTGTACGCAATAACAATGCCCTCGGATTCAACACCGTAGGATGACCAGGTGTTGTAGAGATCAAGATAGTAGCCGAGATTTTCTTTCAGAACGGGACCGTGGAGAGGGCAGATAATCTCTATATCAAGCGCCGAAGCCTTCTTGAGAAGAAGCTGCACCTGAGCACCGTATTTGCCGACGATGCCGAAATAATATCTTCTTGCTTCGCACGCCCAGTCCTCGTCTGCATCGAGTGCACCGAATTTGCCGAAGCCGTCTGCCGAGAAAAGAACCTTGTCCTTGCTGTCATATGAAACGATAACCTCGGGCCAGTGTACCATCGGAGCAGTAACGAAGGTCAGCTCGTGAGCACCGAGCGAGAGAGTATCGTTGCCGCCGACAACAATTCGTCTGTCCTCAAAATCCGTGCCGAAAAAGTTTTTCATCATTGAAAAAGCCTTTGCGGAGGAAACGATTGTCGCTTCGGGATACTCGTTCATAAAATTCACGATGTTTGCGGAGTGGTCGGGCTCCATATGGTGAATGACAAGATAGTCGGGCTTTCTGCCGCCGAGAGCTTCTCTGACGTTGCCGAGCCATTCCTCGGTGAATGCTGCATCAACCGTATCCATAATTGCAATCTTTTCGTCAATGATTGCGTAGGAATTGTACGCCATACCCTCGGGTACGGTGTACTGACCTTCAAAAAGGTCGATTTCGCGGTCGTTAACGCCTATATAAATGATATCCTTTGTAACGTTCATCTCTGTAAACTCCTTGATTTGTTTTTTTAGAGTATACCATTTTATTTTGCGGATATCAATAAGCAATCTGTGTAAAAATATCATTTTTGTGCCGATTGACATATATTCTTGTTTGAAATATAATTGAGTTATCACATTTGCAGGAGGTTTTTCGGATGATTCTGCTTAAAAGTGCAGCGGCGTTGCTTACGGCTCTGATAATGCTTTTTACCGCTTCAGGATTAACAAACGTTTTTCCGCATCTGGCGGTCATACCCGATATGATGAAGGTCGGAGCAGATTATATTTCGCTTAAGAGATACGAAAATTCCGTCAGCAAAAGAGAGCTTAAAGAGGCTCTTGAAAAAGCATCGGAAACAGAGCATCCTTTTGTTTTGGCTGATAAGTATGGGTTTGATATTGCGAGAAACGAATATAAAAATGGTGCATCGGGCGAATATACTGAAAAGCTTTTGAAATCCGTTATCGACAATGCGGACGGTCTGCTTGATATGAGCGTCTATCCTCTTATGCCCTATGAGCTTGATGAGGAGGACAGCATTCTGCCGATTTCACGTGAGGTTATTAACAGAACGGTGATTCTCGGCTGTGCGTGGCAGGTGACGGGCGATGAAAAATATGCCGAAAGAGCGTGGCTTGAGCTCGAAAACGTCTGCGGCTATGACAATTGGTGCACGGGTCATTTTCTCGCAACTGCGGAGATGGCGCTTGCGGTTTCGGCAGGTTATGATTGGCTTTTTGATTATCTGACCGAGGAGCAGAAAGACCTTCTTGCGGAAAAAACTCTTGAATACGCCGTCAGACCTGCACTCTCAAAGAATTATCTCAAAAATTGGTTTACCTGGTCGAAGAATAACTGGAACAGTATCTGCTACAGCGGAATCGGAATCGCCTGTATGACCTTTTCGGGATATTTCCCCGATGAAGCGGCGGAATTTCTTGCAATGTGCTATGCGAATATGCCGATTGCGTTTGAAAATTTCACTCCCGGCGGTGTTTATGCAGAAGGCCCCGGCTACAGCAATTCGGGTATGAATGCGATTGTTTATTTCGTTGCTACCTCAAGAAACTTTTTCGGTACTGATTTCGGAATGAGCGAAATTGACGGCTTCAGGCAGCTCGGCAAATTTCCTGCGTATATTACAACGCCGACGGGCGTTTTCAATTACGGAGATAACAAAAACAGAATGTGCTTTACACCTGCACTTCATTGGTATGCCGCCGAATACGATTCGCCGCTTCTTGCGGTTTATCAGATGTGGGATATGCCCTCGGAGTTTGCTCCCGATGCATCCGATGCCGTTGAGCGTAACGGCTCGGGCAAGGAGGATGCACTTTCGCTTCTGTGGTATGACAGAAGCTACACCGCAGAGAGTACCGATTTCAGCGACGAGCCGCTGACGGTTTATATGCCGTCGGATGTCGGTCAGGAGCTTGTGCTGATGAGAAGCGCATATCTTGATAAAAACGCAACATTTGCAGGCATCAAAAGCGGATATAATTATACGAATCACGGCGACCTCGATATCGGCACGTTTGTTTTCGATTCGATGGGTGAGAGATGGGCGGAGGAGCTCGGACCGGGCAGCTACGATGCACCCGGATATTTCGTGAATCTCCCTGCAGGCGGCAGGTGGAAAAACTACTGCAAGCGTGCAGAGGGTCAGAATACGCTCGTTATCAATCCCGACCTAACGCTCGACGACCAGTATGCACTTGCCGAATGCAAATTTACCGATTTCACCGAAACGGGTGACGGCGTTATAAGCACGCTTGATATGACCGATGCATACAGAATGAACGGCGCAGTAAAGGTCACAAGGGATTTCGGGCTTTATAATGACCGCACTTCTCTGAAAATAACCGATAATGTCAGATGCATAATCCCGAGTGAAATCTATTGGTTTATGCATACAAAAGCGGATATTGATATTTCCGATGACGGCAAGACCGCAATTCTTACGATAAACGGCAAGCAAATGAAGGCGGCTCTTCACGGTGACGGTGAATTCAGCGTTTTTCCTGCCGAAGCCCTCGGCGGCAAGTATGAATACGATACAGATTATTCCGATATAAACAAATTGACGGTACATCTTGAGGGCGTCACCAAAGCCGAAATATGCGTAACCCTTGAGCCTGTGATATAAAATGAGAAAAGCGTACCGATTTTCGGTACGCTTTTTTAAATGAAGAATGAATAGTGAATAGTGAAAAGCTTCGGAAGGGCTGCGCCCTTACCATTAGTAGGGGCGATTCACGAATCGCCCGTAAAATGCGTTAATAATCGTTTTATTCTGCAAGGAAATCAAATGATTTTCTGCCGCTGACGCTGTGCTTGCCGTCGAAAACGTCAACGGTCAGGTTGTTTTCAGCGCCTGCGAGGGTGTAAACTTTTGCAATCTGTTTGTGTGCCTCACGGCTTGCTTCAATCGGAAAAAGCTTATCTTTAATGCCGCTTTCAATCAGCAGCTTTCTCGGAGCAAGGCTCGATGCAAAATCGTAAATTTCGCCGATGCCGAGAATATCGGGAATATAATTATCGGGGCAATGCCACATTGAAAAAATGCTGTCCCTGAAGGTGTTGATATAGCCGCTGACAACGGTTTTTGAGAATCTTTCGTCAATAACCGAAGCGTAGAGTGCCGTCAGACCGCCGCCCGAAATGCCCATAATTCCGAGCTTATCGGGATTGGTCGGAGTATTCTTGAGAAGAATATCGGCGCAGGCGATTGCCTGAGCAACCCTGACGGATGCGGTTGTAAGTCCGCAGGGGAGAAGATGATGCGAAAGCTCGTCGCAGGAGCTTATGTAAAACGGTTTTATCAGGTCTTTTTTCAGCCTTGCTTCGCCGAAGCCGAAAAGCTCGGGAGCGGCAACGATGCAGCCTTTTCTGACAAGCTCAACCGCAAAATTCTTCTGGTAGTTATCAATATATCTTATGTGCTTTTTCTTTCCGCTTTTTGTTATGCCGAGAATCTGGCGCACGCCGTAGCCGTGACCGCAAAGAGCTACTACTCCCGAAGCTGATTCTTTTATCTTTTTCGGGGTGAGGATGAACACAGCGGTTTTCAGATTTTCACAAAGCTCAAAGCTGTATTTCTGAATCGTATAGTCGGGATATTCGATTGCATTGCCGACCTTTTCAAGGCGGTAGTCGCCGCCCGAAATTTTTTCAAGGGCAAGGAGCTTTTTTGTTTTTTCTCTTATTTGTGCACCGATTGCAAGTACCTCCTGCGCCGATGCGACGTTTGCGTAGGGTGCAGCTTTTGACTTTTCATAAAGAGAAGCCATAAATTTATCGGGTGAATACGGACTGCTTTTCATTCTGTCACCTCAACGGAAGCTGATTTCACCAACGGGTGCGGCGTTTCTGCTGCTTGTGCCTACGTAAACGGTGTAGCTTTCGTCAAGCTCCCATTCACCGAGGTCGGGGTTGTAGAATCTGATATCGTCAATTTCTATTTCAACCTCTGCAACAGCACTCTCGCCAGATTTGACACCAACTCGTTTGAACCCCTTGAGAAGCTTTACGGGTCTGTCGCTGTCAGCACCGTTGCTGCCGATATAAACCTGCAGCACCTCGTCACCGTCAGCCTTGCCGACGTTTCTGATTTCGGCTCTGACGGTGATTTTTCCGTCATCCTTGGAGCATTCTGTTTTGCCGATTTCAAATTCTGTATACGAAAGACCGAAGCCGAAGGGATAATCGGGCTCGATATTCTCTTTTTCAAAAAGGGTGTAGCCGTGATAATAGCCGTATTCGATTTCCTTGTTTTCTGCACCGATGTGGAGAAAATCGGGATAATCCTCCGCTTTCTTCGCGACGGTGAAGGGGAGCTTGCCGCCGAAATTGCTGTCACCGCTGAGATTGTCGGCAAGAGCGTTGCCGCCCTCAATGCCGCTGTAAAAGCTCATCAAAATTGCATCTGCGCAATCCGACCAGTCGTTGATTACGTAGGCACTGCCGCCCATAATGTTGACAACGAGCTTTTTGCCGCATTCTGAAAGTGCCTTGATGAGTGCGACGTCCTCCTCGGGGAGGTGTAAATCGATTCTGTCACCGCCCGAGCCCTTGGGCTTTTTCTTGACGTTGCCGAGGTTGACGAGGAATTCGCCCTCCTGCAGCCAATCACTTCCTACGCAGACAACAACGTATTCGCTGCCCGAGACGGCTTCTTTGGCTTTCTGCGCATCACAGCCGTTGTAAAGGGTAATGTTTTCTTTGCCGAAGCGGTTGCAGAGACCCTGATACGGCGTGACGGTATAGGGGCTGAAAACGTTACTGCTGCCGTGGTCGCCGACGTTAATTTTATCCGCATATCTGCCCACAACGGCGATTTTTGCGCCGTCTTTAATCGGCAGGATGCTTTCTTTATTTTTGAGAAGCACCATACCCTTTGCCGCAACCTCACGGGCAAGATCGGTGTGTTCTTTTGAGAGAATGACGGACTCGGGATGCTTTTTATGCTTGGGAAGAGTTCTGAGCATTGCACGCAGAATTCTGCCGACGCAGATATCAACGTCATCTTCCGAAATATCGCCTTTTTTAAGTCTTGAGCCGATGAATGCGTATTTGAAGGTGTAGGGCATTTCGATATCAAGACCTGCCTTGACGCTTCTTGCGGCATCGTAGATTCCGAAGAAGAAATCAGAAATCGTGAATCCGTCGAAGCCCCATTTATCTCTGAGAATATCGGTCAGCAGAGCCTTGTTTTCGCAGCAGTACGTGCCGTTGACCTTGTTATATGCGCCCATAATCGACATTGCGCCTGCATCAACGCATTTCTTGAAATGGGGAAGATAAACCTCGTGAAGCGTCCTTTCGTCAGCCTTTGCATCAACGCTGAAGCGAAGGTCCTCAATGCTGTTGAGTGCAAAATGCTTCGGGCAGGCGATGATGCCGTTATCCTGCATTGCTCTTGTCAGAGCAACGCCCATTTTACCGAGCAGGCAGGGGTCCTCGCCGTAGGTTTCCTGAGCTCTGCCCCACATAGGGTTGCGCAGAAGATTGATGCAGATGCCCGCAAAAAGATTTGCGCCGCCTGCACTTGCCTCTTTAGCGAAAACCTCGCCGACTTTGTATTCAAGCTCATCGTCAAAAGCCGCACCGCGGAGCATCGAAACGGGGAAGCAGGTGCTGTGCCTGAGCACGATACCTCTCGGACCGTCGGTGAAAAGAATTTCTGGAATACCGAGCCTTTTGCAGCCGCCTGCAGGGTAGGGCTCGGCATTATAGAATCTGCCGTTTTTCAGAAAGTTTTTTGCGGTGACCGCCATTGCGTGACCCTTGAGCATATCGAGCTTTTCACGCAGAGTCATTGCGCTGATAAGCTGATTCGTGAGCATACGGAGATTTTCCTCCGTCGGGTTTTTCTTATATAAATCGGTGGCTCTTCTGTAATCCATAGTATACCGCCTTTCTTAATTCTCTTTTAAATAGCTTTCAAACGGTCTGCTGACCGTGGGGACGGGTGATGCTTTGATGAAATACACCTTGCCGTTTTCGGTGACGGTCAGATACTGTCTGAAATCCTTGTTTTCTTCGATTATTTCGCCGTCTTTTATGAAAACCGCACCGCCTCTGCTGCCCGTTTCGGGCATCTCTGCAACGATTGTGCGGAGCAATTCCCTTGCGCTTATAAGCATATCACGGTCAAGATAATATCTGCCTATATCACTGTGCCTCGGCGGAAGTAAATCAAGAATTGTATTGATTCTGCCGAGAAGTGAAACGCTTTTTTCGTAATCACGCAGAAAGGATGCACAATTGCTCATTTCACGTTGAATATCCGAATAATCTGTTTCGCTGTCTGCTTCAAACCCTTCGGCGAAAGCAGCCGCTTCTTTTTCCGCCTTGCCGATAACCGCTTCATCGGGTGAAGGTCTGTTGGTTTTCTTTATATGTCGGGCACACACGAGACCGCCGACCTGCGTATCGTTGAGTGCCGAGCCGCCGGGACGGGTCAGACCGAATGAGCCTGCCGCTTCACCGATAACGTAAAGCCCGTCAATGCAGCTCATATAGTTTTCATCGGTGTGAATTCCGCCGTTGTTATGCTGTGCACAAACGGCAATGCGGAGCTTTTCTTTCGTGATATCAATACCGTTATCGGCATAGATTTCAATTGCCTTGGGGTTGAGTGCCTTAAGTCTTTCAATCGGAGTGCTCTGCGTTGCTCCCGTTGCCGTCAGATAATCCTTCGCTTCGTCGAAAAGAAGCGAAAAATCAAAGCCTTTGGGATTCCTTGTGAAATCGAGATAAACCTTTCTGCCCATGCAGGTCTGCTTATGCACCTCAATATCGATTTTTGACGATGCGCCCATACGCTCAAAACTGAAGGGCCATTGGTATCCCTTGAGGAAAATCATAGTGTAAAGCTCTGCGGCAGATTCAAAGCTATCACCGAGAAATTCTCTTTCTGTGCCGTTTTCATCAATGCTGACAAATCTCGGGATAACCTGCATAAAGCTGCCCGAAACGTTCCAGCGGAAATCGACTGACGCCATACCGTACTGCCACTGCGAATAGTTGCAAAGACCTGCGCCTGCTTCAATTAAAACGCCCGTCATACCGTGCTGTGAATGCGGATAAACCGAGCTTTCATAGATGCAGGCTGGTGCACCCGTTGCAACGATAATATTTTTTGCGGCAATTGCCTCGGGTCTGCCGCTTTTTTTGTTGAGTGCAACAATGCCTGCCGCACCGTTTTCGTCTGTTATTATTTTGATAACCTGCATTCCGTCGAGAATGGGTGTGCCGTTTGCCGAAACCTTTGCTTCAAGCTTTTCGGTCATCAGCTTTGACGTCAGAGGACCGACGGAGGTAGCTCTTGAGGTTGAATCGTGGTCGGTTTTGTAGCCGGGGAAGCCGCCGAATTCATCCTGCGGAAAGCCGACTCCGTAATCGCACAGACGAAGGAAGCATCTTGCACTGTTGACCGCCTGATTATATGCCTTGATTCCGTCGCAGCATCCGCTGCCGCAGATATCAAGCGCCATTTTTTGTGCACTGTCGCACGAAATGCCGTCCATTGAAATTTTATAGTAAGTCTGCTTGTCGCTGCCTGTGTTTCTTGAGGTGCCGCAAAGCCTGCCCTCGGTGACAACGGCAATATCGGTTATTCCTTCTTTGAAAAGCCAGTCGGCGGCACTGTAGCCTGCCGCACCGCTTCCGATTATAATTGCATCGTAAATCTTTCTCATAAGCATCTCACACTGAAGCCGCCGTCGCAATCGATGACGGTGCCCGTGCAGAAATCGAAATTACCGTCGGCAACGGCGGCAACGCATTTCGCAATATCTTCGGGCTGACCCATTCTTTTAATCGGGGTGATACCGTCTGCAATCATAGCCTCGTATTTTTCTTTTACCTTCGCCGTCATATCGGTTTCGATAATACCAGGACGGATTTCAATAACGCTGATTCCCATTTCGGCAAGTCTTGCGGCAAAGAGCTTTGTAATCATCGAAATTCCTGCCTTTGCAATGCAGTATTCGCCTCTGTTGACGGATGCCGTATAAGCCGACATTGATGAAATATTGACGATTCTTGCACTGCCGCTTTCTGCAAGCAGGGGAACGAATTTCTGCGTAACGAAAAAAGTGCCCTTGAGGTTTATATCTGCAACGTAATCGAAATCGTCGGGGGTGATTTCGAGAATATCTTTTCTTTCCTTCGGGGCAACGCCTGCGTTGTTGACAAGCAAATCAACAGCACCGAATTTTTCTTTTACAAAGCAAACAAGTGCGGAAATATCGGATTCCTTTGAGATATCCGCCGCAAAAAAGAAAGCTTTTTCGGGATATTTTTCAATCAGCTTTTTTGCTTCTTCTCCGAGATTTCTTGATGAAATAATAACGGAGAAGTCTTTTGCTATAAGAGCTTTTGCGATGGCAAGACCGATACCCCGAGTGCCTCCCGTAACAACTGCAACCATATGAAAACTCCTTTATTTCTTTAAAACGTCCCTGCGGTAGTAGGGCATATAGGTTTCGCCGTCTCTGACGGGACAGCCTGCAACGCTTGCATTGCGCATAAGCTCGGTGCATTTGCTGCATTTAAGGCAAACCTTGCTTTTGTCGAGCTTGCCGTTTTTGAGATAATCTCTGTAAAAATCGGGATATGCAAACGTCATTCTGCCAAAGCCTGCAAACGCCGCAACCCCTTTTTCGATTGCTTCGGCGGCATAATCAAGAGCATTTTCTCCCTCAAAGCTGAGACCCGACATAATGAATTTTATTTCAGGGAATGCGCCTGAAATCTCATTTGTGACGGAAAATATTCTTTCCATTCCGATTCTGCCGTCCTCGGGTGCGTTGATGCAGGGGCGGTTGAAATGCGGAATGAGATAGGGATTTCCGAGGGTGAGGTTGATCAGCTCGATTCCTCTGCTTTTAAGCTCGTTTATAATGATTTTAGTTTCGGAAAGGTCGATTTCATTTTCGGTATTTACACCGTAGCCGTAAGGGTAGGAGAAGCAGTCGCAGGCGTTGAGCCTTGTTGTGACAAAAGCCTTGCTGACGGATTCTCTTACACTGTCAATGCAATTGAGATAGAGTCTCATACGGTTTTCAAGGCTACCGCCGTATTTTCCTTTTCGGTCATATGCGCTGAGAAATTCATTGAAAAGATAACCGTGGCAGCACTTGACGTCGATTCCGTCGAAGCCTGCTTTCTCTGCAAGCTTTGCCGCCTGAGAATATTTTTCGGCAATCTCATCGCAGTAAGCATCGGTTGCAACGGTGTAAGGCTGATTTTCCTTTCCGACTTCCCAATGACTGTTTCTGTAAGCGACTATCGGCTCGGGTGTGCCGTTGGGTTTGCTGAATCTTCCGCTGTGGGTGAGCTGGACGATAATCAGCGGTGCAAATCCGCATTCTTCAATTGCGGTTTGGCGGATTTCGGCAACGAGCTGCGCATAGCCGTCAACGGTTTCTTCGTTTATGAAAAGCTGACGGGGGTTTGCTCTGCCCTCTGCACAGACTGCCGTTGCTTCAAACCAGATGATGCCTGCACCGGAGCGTGCAAAACGGAGATATCTTCTCCTTGTCAGATCATCGATTGCTCCGTTTCTTTTGCCGTCACAACCCTCCATGGGATGAAAAACGATTCGGTTTTTCACCTGCCTGCCGTATATTTCAATCGGTGTGTTGATAATGTTGTTCAATCAAACCATTCCTTTGAATATTTATAATTCCATTAAACACCATTTTATTGCTTTTTTCAAGAAATATTTTTAATTAAAAGAGATAATTAAAACTGTTGTAATTTCGGGGCGTTTGGTCTATAATCAAATAGGTAAAAATTACCCTGCGGAAAGGCGGAGCAATATGAATGAACTGAGCAGAATTTTTGCGGATATCCGTGACGGCGAAACGGTAATTCTTGAAAAGAATAAGGTGTATGACGTGCGCCGTGAGGATTCATTTTATAAAAGCGGATATTATTGCTCCAACACCGCCAAAAAGCACGAAAATCCCGACGGAAGCCGATATGCGGCGATTTTTATGAAGGACAAGAAAAATATTGTTATTGACGGCAACGGTGCAACAATTCTTGTTCACGGCAAGATGACCCCTCTGCTTTTTGATAACTGCGAAAATGTGACGGTGCGAAACCTTGCAATTGACTATGCCTGCCCTACGATGTCGGAGTTTACCGTTGTTTCCAATGACGGGGAGAGCGTTGTTATCCGAATCAATCCCGAGTGCCTTTTTGCTGTTGACGGCAACGAGCTGATATGGCACGGCGAGGAGAATCCCGACGGCGGCTATTATTGGGAGGACAGTGCTCACGGTAACCGCAGACACGTAAAGCTCTATGACCCCGAAACAAGGCAGACCGATGATTTTTCAAGGGACGAAATGGTTTTCGATGCCATCGAAATTATCGGTGAGCACACTCTGCGGCTTTATCCGAAAAATAAAAATGCAGATTTCCGTAAAGGCTGTATTTATCAAACCCGAAACATTGTCAGAGACCAGACGGGAAGTCTGTTTCAGCGATGCACCGACCTGACGTTTGAAAATATGAGAATAATGTTCATGCACGGTCTCGGAATCGTTTCACAGTTTTGTGAAAACGTGACCTTCCGCAACTGCGACCTCACTCCGAAAGAGGGGAGGACGGTTGCTAGTACGGCGGATTTCTTTCAGTTTTCGGGCTGCAAGGGTCAGCTGACGGTGGAAAACTGCAAAGCGTGGGGTGCGCACGATGACTATATCAACGTCCACGGCACACACCTGCGTATTGTTGAAATCAATGAAAATGAAAAGAGCCTGACCGTCCGTTTTATGCACCCCGAAACATGGGGAATGCAGGCGTTTGAGAAGGGCGACAGACTCGAATATATCAGATGGGATACGCTGATTCCTTACGGTGAAACGGTTGTTGAGAGCTTTGAAAGACTTGACGATACCGACGTGAAGCTGTTTGTCAGCGTGATTCCCGACGGAATCGCTGTCGGCAAGGACGTTGTTGAAAACGCAACGTGGACTCCCGATTTGCACGTATCCGGCTGTGATTTCGGACCGACCTCGGGCAGAGGAATCCTTTGCACCACAAGGGGAAGGGTCATAATCGAAAACAACCGATTTACAAATCTCTGGGGACCTGCTCTGCTGCTTGAGGATGACTGCAATTTCTGGTTTGAATCGGGATATACAAAAGAGGTTGTTTTTCGCAACAATCACGTTTCAGGCTGCGATTTTCATAAAACGTGGGACACTGCACCCGTAATCAGATGCACCCCCAAGGTGATGAAAGAGGATTCGCCGGAATTTGTTCACGGCAAGCTTATAATCAGCGGCAACGTTTTTGAAAAATCCGCTTGCGGCACGCATTCAATATGGCTTGAATATCTTGCCGAAGCGGAAATTACCGATAACATATTCGATGCGCCTTATATCATCAAGACAAAAACCGTAGGTAAAATTACGGAAAAAGGAAATTCTGAAATAAAAAATACGGAAGGAATAATGGAATGAAAACGCTTCTGAAACTTTTCATAACGTTTGCGAAGGTCGGCGTTATGACCTTTGGCGGCGGGTATGCAATGCTGCCGATTCTTCAGCGTGAAATCGTTGAAAAACAAAAATGGGCAACCGATGAGGAGCTGATGGATTATTTTGCCATCGGTCAATGTACGCCCGGCATCATCGCCGTCAATACGGCAACCTTTATCGGTCAGAAAACCAAGGGAATTCTCGGCGGAATTTTTGCAACTCTCGGTCTTGTGTTTCCCTCGCTTATCATAATTTCTCTGCTTGCAGGCGTTATCGAAGCTTTTTCGCATATTGTCTGGGTGCAGCACGCCTTCGGCGGCATCAGAATCT
Organism: Acutalibacteraceae bacterium; assembly: GCA_045592085.1. Lineage (GTDB taxonomy): Bacteria > Bacillota > Clostridia > Oscillospirales > Acutalibacteraceae > CAG-177. Next base: position 13,673 of record JAZNUD010000088.1, read on the forward strand.
GTGTTTGCGTGCTGATTCTCAACGCTGTTATCAAGCTGTTTAAAAAATCGGCATCAGACGTTGTGACTTTCATCATTTTCCTTGCCGTCGCTCTTCTGGCATTCTTTACGGAATTAAGCCCCGTTATTTTTGTTGTTGTTTCAGCGATTCTCGGAATCGTAATCAAAAACGTGGGAGGTAAAAAGGCATGATTTTTCTTCGGCTTTTCTGGGAATTCTTCAAAACAGGCCTTTTTGCCGTCGGCGGCGGAATGGCAACGATTCCTTTCCTTTATAAAATATCCGATGCAACGGGCTGGTTTACCCACGCAGACCTTGCGAATATGATTGCGGTCAGCGAATCAACTCCGGGTCCCATCGGCGTCAATATGGCGACCTACGTCGGTTACATTACGGGTATGAAGGTTTCGGGAATCCCGACGGCGGTTCTCGGCGCAGTAACCGCAACCATCGGTCTGATTACTCCCGCAATTTTTATCATTCTTGTTGTTGCGATGTTTCTTAAGAGCTTCCGCGATAACAAATATGTCAACTCTGCATTTTACGGTCTTCGCCCTGCATCAACGGGATTGATTGCGGCGGCAGGCTTAAGCGTTGCGGCGGCAAACTTTTTCCCCGAAGCCTTCACTCTTGCAGGCTTCAACTGGAAGGGTGCAATTCTTGCAGTTGTGCTGATTGTGCTTACGAATATCAAAAAACTCAGCAAGCTCCATCCGATTGTTTTTATCGCTTTGTCGGCAGTGGTCGGCGTGGTGTTTTCAATGTAAATTAATTGAAAGGGGTATCGCAATGGCAGAAAAATGGGTGCAGACGTGGGGCCAGGCACATTCCTCGTTTTCATTTTTCTATTATCCCTCGTGTGCAAAGACCTTCAGGATTGTTATAAGAGCTTCGGTTTCAGGCAAGAGCATCAGAGCCGAGCTTTCAAACGAATGTGCAAAAAACGACGTTTTTATCGGTGGACTGACCGCCGCAAAATGTGACGAAAACGGCGGCTTTATCGGTGAATGTAAACCCGTAACCGTCAATTCAAAGGAAAAATTCCGCATATGTAAGGGTGAGGCGCTGATGACCGACCCCGTAGACCTTGAGGTTGCGGCAGGCGAATATTTCTGCCTTAGTGCTTTTGTTGAGAAGGGTGCGCTCAGAAGCGGAAATCTGATTGATAACGTATCGCTTATCACGGCAAAGGGCAACGTTGCAGCCGCACCCTGCGTTGAAAATCAGCGCAGAGTCAGGGACTCCGTCAGAGAGGTTGCCTCAAAGGTGCTCGGAATGTTTTTTCATAAACCCATTCCTCTTTTTCAGTCGGTACAGTTATTGAATAATGACGGTGCATCTTCGATTGTAGTTTTCGGTGATTCGATAAGCCAGCAGGGTTATTGGACAAATGCGTTTGCTCGTCGGATTTACGAAAAATATCCGGGAAGATATTCCGTTATCAACAAGTCGATTATGGGTAACAGGGTGCTTCGTGATTTCAGTACACGCTTTATCTGCAAGGGGCTTTTCGGCAAGGGCGGAATCAATCGCCTTGAAAGGGACGTCCTTGCTTATCCCGATACGGAATTCGTGATTTTTGCCCTCGGTACAAACGATTTTCTGCAGTATAACTCAATTGCCGCACCGAAAAACGAAAAGCCGACGGCAAAGCATGTTTTCGATGCCGTTGCGGATATTTCACGCATCCTCGGTGAAAAGGGGATTAAAACGGTTGTTTTCAACGTTATGAATTTCGGAGAATGCTTTGATTCGAGTCCCGAAAAGACGGCGATGGTCAGTGAATATAACACTCTGCTTGAGGAAAACCGCCATCTTTTTTATGCGGTTTACGACCAGGCGGCTCTTTGTGTCAATCCTGATAAACCCGATTGCTCAAGGCTCGAATATCTCGGCGGCGATAAGCTTCATCCGAATATCGAGGGCGGCAGGCTCGTTGCCGAAAACGTTGACCTCGACTGGTTTAAGGAGGAATTATGCGTATAGGCTTCACAACAACAACCGTTCGTCAGATTAAGGATATCGGAGCGGTTGTTGACCTTGCAAAAAAGGTCGGGGCAGATTGCCTCGAATGGGGCGGCGACGTTCACGTTACCGACACTGCCGCTGCCGAAAAGGCAAAAAGACTCTGCGATGAATCGGGTGTTTCCGTTGCATCCTACGGCAGCTATTACCGTGTCGGAAGCAATGATAAGGATGAATGGAAACGTATATGCGAAATTGCTTCGATACTCGGTGCACGCTGCATCAGAGTATGGCTCGGCAAGGCGGACAGCGAAAAAACCGACGGTGCCGTATACGGTTCGCTTGTTTCGGATGCAAAATCAATGTGTGCAGTTGCGGCGGAATACAATCTCACCGTTTGCTGTGAGTGCCACCCGAATACCTATAACAACAACACCGATGCTTTCCTGAAAATCAGGGAGGATATCGGATGCGATAATTTTAAAACTTATTTTCAGTCTCTTTACCGCCGCAGAGAATATGACCTCGACCGAATCGAAAGGACGGCACCTTTTACCGAATGCGTGCATATTTCTTATTCCGAGCAGCGCAGAGAGCAGTTTCCGAAATATAATCCGAATTATATAAATGAACTTCTCGACAAAATCGTTTCCGTCGGCTTTGACGGAGATGTGCTGATTGAATTCACTTATTTCTCAATGCGTTACGGCTCACCCCGTTTCCTTAAAAGGGATATTGAGAAGCTCAGAAAACGCCTTGGAAAATAAAAAAGCATTTACTTGCAATAAATTCGGTGATATAATATTACGGTAAAAATTTCCGAAAGGATATGATGAAATGAAATATTTAGGTTTTGCGCTGCTTGGTATTCTTGCGCTTCTTCTGCTTTTCATCGTTATTGCGGCAATCAGAGCCGTTATGATTAAGGCGAAGCCCAATACCAATGCTCCTGCTATCAATCCCACTGATGCAGAGGCTGACGACTATGCCAAAAAGCTCTCCGCAATGGTGCAGGTGCCCACCGTTTCCCTCAGAGGAAACACCGACCTTTCGCAGTTTTATGCACTGCACGAGGTTATGAAAAAGAATTTCCCTCTCGTTTTCTCAAAGCTTGAATGCACCGAAATCGAAGGCAACCTTCTTTTCCGCTGGGCAGGTAAGGATTCAAAAAGAAACGGTATTCTTCTGATGGGTCATCAGGACGTTGTTACCGCCGACGAGCCCAATTGGGAGAAAGATCCGTTTTCGGGCGAGATTTCAGGCGGAAACATCCACGGCAGAGGCACGATGGACTGCAAATCAACGATTTTCTCCGAATTCCAGGCGATTGAAGAGCTTCTTGCAGAGGGCTTTGAGCCTCCTTGCGATATTTATCTTGCAACCGCAGTTGACGAGGAAATCTCTGGTGACGGCGCTCCGAAGCTCGTGAATTATCTCAAATCAAAAGGCGTACACCTTGACGTTGCGATGGACGAGGGCGGCGCAATCCTAAAGGACCAGCTTCCCACAATGAACGGCTGGTGCGCCGCAATCGGTATTCTCGAAAAGGGTTATATCGACCTCAAGGTTATCGCAAAGGGCAAGGGCGGCCACTCCTCAACGCCCAGAAGCAACACTCCTCTCGCAAGGCTTGCCAGGTTTGTTGCCGACGTTGAAAAGGATAAGCCATTCAAGGCAGAGATTTCGGGTCCCGTTTATGCAATGCTCGTTGAAGCCGCTCCCTATCTCGGCTTCCCCCTTAGAATGGTGCTCGGCAATATGTGGCTTTTCAAGGGACTTCTCACAAAGGTGCTCCCGATGGTTTCGCCTATGTGCAATGCGTTTGTCAAAACGACCTTCTGCTGCACAATGGCTGAAGGCTCACATACCCCCAACGTTATTCCTTCGGAGGCATACGTGGTCTGCAATCTGCGCACGTCACCTCACCAGAACGTTGAGCAGTCGCTTGCTGTACTTAAAAAGTATGCCGATAAATATGACCTTGAGTTTGAGATTATCCACGCAAGAAACGCATCAAGCAGTGTTGACTATAAGGGTGAGGAATTCGGCTATCTCAAGCAGTGTCTCAACGAATGCTATCCCGATGCAGGCGTAATTCCCTATCTTATGACGGGCGGTACCGATTGCCGTCATTATGAGGATATTGCTGATAACTGCCTTCGCTTCTGCCCGATTAAAATGAGCAACGAGCAGCTTGCCGCAATGCACGCCGCAAACGAAAGCATAGGCGTTTCCGAAACCGCACATTGCGTGAAATTTTATAAGTATTATATTAAAAACCATAAATAATAAGAAAAGGGACTGCTTCGCAATGAAACAGTCCCTTTTGCGTTTGAAAAATTAAAGTGTTGAGCCGAAATCCGTAACGATTGCCTGACCCGTGATTGCTCTCGATTCATCGGATGCGAAGAAGAGGAGCATATTTGCCACGTCCTCAGGCATACAGGGCTGTACCTTGAGGTCGTTGTGCTTCATCATCTGACCGAAGATGTTCATATCCATATTTGCGGGATTCATACCTGCAACCATGGGTGTAACGATTGTGCCGGGGCAGATAGCGTTGCAACGCACGTTTGTGCCTGCAAAGCGGAGAGCGGTGTGTCGGGTGAGACCGATAACCGCAGCCTTTGATGCAACGTATGCCGCACCGCCGCAGCCCATAACACCTGCAACAGAAGCAACGTTAACGATTGAGCCGTAGCCTGTCTTTGCCATTTCGGCGGTGACTGCACGCATCATGCACATTGTACCCTTTGTGTTGATGTCGATAACCTTGTTCATATCCTCGTCTGTGAAGCTGTCGATAGCCTTCAGACCGTTATCAAGAACACCTGCATTGTTGATGAGAATATCGATCTTGCCGAATGCTTCAAGAGTTTCCGCAACGATTCTCTTTGCATCCTCGTCCTTTGAAATGTCGCTGACAACGGGAAGAACCTCGCCGCCTGCTGCACGGATTTTGTCTGCAACCTCAAGAAGCTGAGCTTCACGGCGGGCGGTGATAACAACCTTTGCTCCTTCTGCGGCAAATTTTTCCGCGGTAGCTGCACCTACGCCCGAATTACCGCCGGTGATGATTGCGACTTTTCCTTCTAAACGACCCATAATGATTACCTCCGTTAATTTGTTTTGCATATTTCTGCAAAATCATATTAAAGCTATTTTACTATGATTTAAGGGTCGGTGTCAAGCATACAATTCTGAAAAAGAAAATCCCCGAAAGCTCTCGTGGCAAGAGCCTTCGGGGTTGATTATTTATTTGGGAGTAAAGCTGAAATTACAGCTTCATTGCAACGTCCCATGCGCCCCAGATAACGGTGCGGAGATTGCCGACCTTTGCGGCGTCACCGATAACGTGAACGTGCTTGCCCTTGGGAGCAAGGGGAGTGGGTACGTAACCGACGGACATAACAACGGAATCTGCAGGGATATCGAATACCTTGCCGTCCTTATCCTTGACCTTTACGCTGCCTTCGTTGATTTCAACGAGGGATGTTTCGAGGTGAACGGGAACCTTGTTTGTCTTGAAGAAGTCTCTGAGATAGCTGGTGTTTGCAAGAGCAATACCGGGAGTGGTAACAAGGTCATCCTGCATTTCAACGATTGTGGGCTTCTTGCCGTTGAGATAAAGCTCGTAAGCGATTTCGCAACCTGTAAGACCGCCGCCGATGATTGTAACGTTTTCGCCGACCTGAGCGTTGCCGAGAAGGAAGTCAACTGCTTCAATTGCAGTGCCAGCACCCTTAACAGGAATCTTTCTTGCCTTTGCGCCGGTTGCAACGATAACCTCGTCAGCACCGAGGGAAGCGATATCCTTAACCTCTGTGTTCAGCTTGACTTCGATGGGAAGCTTTGCAACCTCACGGTTGTACCATGCGATAAGCTCACGGTCCTTCTCTTTATATGAAGGTGCGGCAGCAGCGATGAATACGCCGCCGAGCTTGTCGGTCTTTTCATAAAGAGTAACGCTGTGTCCTCTCTTTGCGCAAACGATAGCAGCTTCCATACCGCCGATACCGCCGCCGATAACGGCAATCTTCTTTGCCTTCTTTGCGGGCTTGATGCTGTATTTCTTGGACTGCATTGTCAGGGGGTTGATTGCGCAGCGGGAAAGACCCATCGTATCCTTAAGGTCCTGTGTGTTTGCGTGGCCCTTGGAGGATGAGAAGTTGAAGCAGGCATTGTGGCAGCAGATACAAGGTCTGATATCCTCAAGTCTGTCCTCAATAATCTTTGTAACCCATTCAGCGTCTGCAAGGAACTGACGGGCAACGCCTACGCCGTCAATCTTGCCTTCTGCAACAGCCTTTGCACCAACGTCGGGCTCCATACGGCCTGCGCAGACAACGGGAATATCAACAAACTTTTTGATGTGAGCAACGTCCTCAAGGTTGCAGTTCTGGGGCATATACATCGGGGGATGTGCCCAGTACCATGAGTCGTATGTACCGTTATCGGCATTGAGCATATCGTAGCCTGCATCCTGGAGATATCTTGCAGCCTTTTCGGATTCTTCCATACCGCGGCCGACTTCCGTGTAATCTTCGCCGGGCATTGCGCCTTCGCAGAAGCCCTTCATCTTTGATTCTACGGAGTAACGGAGTGAAACGGGGAAATCTTCGCCGCAGGCTTCCTTGATAGCCTTTACGACCTCAACTGCGAATCGGTATCTGTTTTCAAAGCTTCCGCCGTATTCGTCGGTACGCTTGTTGAAGAATTCAATTGCGAACTGGTCGAGAAGATAGCCTTCGTGAACGGCGTGAACTTCAACACCGTCAACACCTGCATCACGGCAGAGCTTAGCCGTTTTTGCAAAAGCCTCGATGATTTCGTGAATCTGCTCCTTGGTCATTTCGGGGCAGATGATATCGTGAGCCCAACGAGAGGGCTGTTCGCTGGGAGAAGCCAGCTCGTGTGAAGTGTCAAGAACGGGCTTTAAAATAGCACGGGTAATCTTGTTTTTGTGAAGGGGAGCGATAAGCTCGGTGATAGCCCACGAACGGCCCATACCTGCTGTGAGCTGAACAAAGAGCTTTGCGCCTGTTTTATGGATTTCGTCCATAAATACCTTGAGGTCGTCAAACATCTTGGGGGTTTCCCAGAGCCACTTGCCCCAGAAGGTGTTGCGAAGGGGAGCAATGCCGGGGATGATAAGACCGACGTTGTTCTGTGCTCTTTCGAGGAAAAGCTTTGCGGCTTCCTTGTCAAAGTGGGCACCGCCGAGCTCAAACCAACCGAAAAGCGAGGTGCCGCCCATGGGGCACATAACGATTCTGTTCTTGATTTCGACGTTACCGATTTTCCAAGGGGTAAACAATGCTTCGTACTGTTTGTCCATCAATAACACATCCTTATCTGTTATTTGTTATCACATTATATAATAAATTAATTACCGTTTTATGTCAAGCGGATATTGAAAAACTTTGTGCAGTCAGGACAATTAAAAATATTGACACGGGCTTTTTGCGATGATAGAATAAAAATAAGAAAAATACAGAAGGGTGATATATATGTTTGAAACTTTTTTGGTTGAAGTCCTGAAACTTGCACCGAGGCAGATTTGGGGCGTTGAGCAGCAGCTTTACCACCTTACACAGATTTTTACGTCATTTTCTCCAAAGAAAATCATTGCGTCGCTCCTTGCTTTCCTTGAGCTTTTCGGTCTGACTCTTCTGGATATGCCCACAACCCCCAGAGGTCAGGAGCTTGACCTTACGGGATATTCCGTTGTTTTTGAGGATGAATTCAACGGTGATTCGCTCAACACCGACGTTTGGGAATACAGAGGAAGCGGTCCCCGCAGAGGCGGCTTCAATGCAGAAAGTCAGGTAAGAGTTGAAAACGGCAACATGATAATTACGGGCGATTATCAGACCGACGGCACCTACGGCGAGGGCTGGTATACGGGCATGGTAAAGCTCAGGGAAAGATATTGCAAGGGATATTATGAAATCCGCTGCAAGGTGAATTCGGGTTCCGGCTTCTGGTCGGCATTCTGGCTTCAGGCAGATTCACCCTATACCGCATCAGTTTCAAAGGGCGGTGTCGGCGGCGCTGAAATCGATATTTTCGAATCGATGAGCTATGATAATACCTTTGGCAAGGATTCCGTTTGCCAGACGATTCACTGCGCAGGCGTTGACGGTGTGCAGGAGGGCTTCCAATCCGAAAGACTCGGCGATTTCTACGGTAAAAACATATATACCGAATACAACACCTACGGTCTTGAGTGGACGGATACCGAATACATATTCTATATCAACGGCGTTGAAACCCGCCGCACATCCTTCGGAAACGGTGTTTCCGAAGTTCCCGAGGACGTTATCGTTTCGCTTGAAATTCCGGGTCTTGAAGAGCTCGCAGAGCTTGATAAGGACACGTACCGCACGGAGTTCGTTGTTGACTATGTGAAAATCTATCAGAAATAATATTACGGGACTGCCTTTTCGGGGGCAGTCCTTTTGTCATTCGGCAATATAAAATCCGTGATATTGCGCCGTCATTTGGTAACTTTTTTGATTGACAAAAACAGCTTGTCAATGTATAATGTAATTGAACATTTGCATGACTGACGGATTTTGCGGATTACCGCAAGGGAGTGTAAATGTTATTAGCCGACCGTCTGGGCAAATCAGTTCATTTAGTCTGATTTGCCCTTTTTTGTTTTTTCAGGGCTTTTCAGCAGAAAAGGAGTAGTTATGAAACACGAAAACTGGAACGGATTTATTGAAGGCGTATGGCAGGACGAAATCAACGTGCGTGATTTCATCCAGACCAACTATAAGGAATATCCCGGGGACGCATCCTTCCTTGCAGGTGCAACCACACGCACAAAGACTCTTATGGAAAAGGTGCAGGGTCTTTTTGCTCTTGAGCGTCAGAAGGGCGGAGTGCTTGATATCGATACCGATACCGTATCCTCGCTTACAAGCTACGCACCCGGATATATTGATAAAGAAAACGAAATTATTGTAGGTATGCAGACCGACAGCCCCCTCAAGAGAGGTGTAAATCCCTTCGGCGGCATCAGAATGGCACGTCAGGCGTGCGAAGCCTACGGCTATAAGCTCAGCGACAAGGTTGAGCAGGAATTCCTTTACAGAACAACCCATAATTCAGGCGTATTCAGAGCCTATACGGATGAAATGCGCCTTGCACGCAAGTGCCACGTTATCACAGGTCTGCCCGATGCTTACGGCAGAGGCAGAATCATCGGCGATTACCGCAGAGTTGCTCTCTACGGCGTTGACAAACTTATTGCTGAAAAGAAAAAGGACAAGGCAAAGCTTGCCGACGGTGCGTTCAATACCGAAACAATCCGTCTTGACGAGGAGCTTTTCCAGCAGATTGCATTCCTCGGCTATATGAAAGAAATGGCGGCTATGTACGGCTTTGATATCAGCAAACCCGCCGCAAATGCAAAGGAAGCAATTCAGTGGACATATTTTGCATATCTCGCTTCAATCAAGGAGCAGAACGGTGCGGCAATGTCACTCGGCAGAGTAAGCACCTTCTTTGATATTTATATTGAGCGTGATATTGCAAACGGCATTCTCACCGAAGAGGGTGCGCAGGAGCTGATGGACGATTTCGTTATCAAGCTCCGAATCGCAAGACACCTTCGCACTCCCGAATACAACGAGCTTTTCGGCGGCGACCCGATGTGGATTACCGAAGCCGTCGGCGGTATGGGCGAGGACGGCAGAACGCTTGTTACCAAGAACAGCTACCGTATGCTCAACACACTCTATACACTCGGCTCGTCACCCGAGCCCAACCTGACCGTTCTCTGGTCAACGGCACTTCCCGCAAACTTCAAGAAATTCTGCGCAAAGGTTTCGGCGGATACCGATTCAATTCAGTATGAAAACGATGACCTTATGCGTCCCATTTACGGCGATGATTATGCAATTGCCTGCTGTGTTTCCGCAATGAAGGTAGGCAAGCAGATGCAGTTCTTCGGCGCAAGATGCAACCTCGCAAAGCTTCTTCTTATTGCAATCAACGGTGGCTACGATACCACAAGCGGTATCCATATCGGCCCCCAGATGAACGTTATGGACAGCGAAAAGCTTGATTATGACACCGTTCTGCGCCGTTTTATGATTTATATTTCTTGGCTGAGCCACCTCTACGTCAATACGATGAACGTTATCCACTATATGCACGATAAATATGCATATGAGAAAACGCAGATGGCGCTTCACGATACTGACGTTCATCGCTTTATGGCATTCGGCATCGCGGGTCTTTCGGTTGTAGCCGACTCACTCAGCGCAATCAAATATGCCGACGTGCGTCCCATTAAGGATGAAAACGGATTTGTCACCGATTTTGAAACGGTCGGCGATTTCCCGAAGTTCGGCAACGATGATGACAGAGTTGATTCCATCGCAAAGGAAATGACCCATACCGTTATTACCGAGCTTCGCAAGAATCAGACCTACCGCAATGCAGAGCATACGCTCTCCGTTCTTACGATTACTTCAAACGTTATGTACGGCAAGAACACGGGCGCAACTCCCGACGGCAGAAAGGCGGGCGCACCCTTTGCACCCGGCGCAAACCCGATGCATAACAGAGAGGAAAACGGTGCTCTCGCTTCCCTTAATTCTCTTGCAAAGCTCAGTTATGACGATTGCCGTGACGGTATTTCAAATACCTTCTCCATCACTCCCGATGCTCTGGGCAAAACGGAGGAGGAGAGAATCGATAACCTCGTCGGCATTCTTGACGGCTATTTTGCTAAAATGGCTCATCATATCAACGTCAACGTTCTCAACAGAGAGCTTCTTATGAAAGCCTACGAAAAGCCCGAGGATTATCCCAACCTTACAATCCGTGTTTCGGGTTATGCGGTTAACTTCAACAAGCTTTCAAGGGAGCAGCAGCGTGAGGTTATCAGCCGCACGTTCCACGAATGCATATGAGTGTAATCGGAAAGGTTCACTCAATCCAGAGCCTCGGCACGGTTGATGGCCCGGGAATACGCTTCGTTGTTTTTCTGCAGGGGTGCAATCTACGCTGCAAATGCTGCCATAATCCCGATACCTGGGATATGAACGGCGGCAAGGAATTCACTGCAGAGGAAATTGCGGCGAAGGCAGAAAGATACAAGGAATATTTCGGTGCGGAGGGCGGAATCACCGTTTCGGGCGGTGAGCCTCTTTTGCAGGCGGATTTTGTGAGAGAAATCTTCAGGCTTTGCCACGAAAGGGGAATCAACACCTGCCTTGATACCTCGGGATGCATTCTCAACGATTCAGTCAAGGCTTTGCTTTGCGAAACCGACAGAGTTTTGCTCGATATCAAATATACCGACGGTGAGCTTTATAAAGAAAACGTCGGCTGTTCAATGGAAAAACCGCTTGAATTTCTCACCCTTCTCAATGAAAAGAAAATTCCCGTAACGTTAAGACAGGTTATCATACCTACTCTTAACGACAGTGCGGAAAATATTGCAAAGCTTAGCGGAATTGCAAAAAAGCATTCCTGCGTTGATAAAACAGAGCTGCTTGCGTTCAGAAAAATCTGTCAGACCAAATACGATGCAATGCAGATTCCGTTTCCGTTTGCAGACCTGCCGACACCGACTGCAGAAAAAATGCAGGAGCTTAACGCTCTGCTCGGCTTATAAAATCATCAATCCCTCAACGTTTGTTTGAGGGATTTTTTTGTTTGACTTAACCGTCGGCAGATAGTATAATTGTTATTATGAAAAAACAGGGGGCTTTATTATGAAAATAACAAGGCACGGCGATGCCCGTATAATAATGAGCAATCCTCTGGGTCGCCATAACTATTTCGGCTGGCCTACAATGGCAAGATTGCAGAACGGAAAAATAGCGGTTGTTGCTTCGGGCTTCAGATGCAGGCACGTTTGTCCCTTCGGCAAAACCGTAATTTCATACAGTGAGGATAACGGCGAAACCTATACCGCACCTGCGCCGGTTATCGATACCGTTCTTGATGACAGAGACGGAGGCATTCTTCCCTTTGGTGAAAGCGGTGTTATTGTCACTTCGTTCAACAATACAACCGATTTTCAGAGAGAGAATTCCGAGCTTACCGCATATGATTCGGCTTATCTTGATACCGTGACTCCCGAGGAGCAGGACGAAGTTCTCGGCAGTGTTTTCCGCATCAGCAACGATTGCGGCATAACGTTCGGAAGATTATACAAAAGTCCCGTATCGTCTCCTCACGGCCCTATGGAGCTTCGTGACGGCACGCTGCTCTGGATAGGCAGCACGTACAACCCCATAGATAATCTGAAGCCGGGCGTTGATACCGTTCAGGCTCATAAAATCAATCCCGACGGAACGATGGAGCTTGTCGGTGAGGTTGAAAATGTCAGAATCGGTGACAAGATTCCTCTTTTGTGTGAGCCTCACGCCGTTGAGCTTGATGACGGAACGATTATTCTGCATATCCGTGCCGAGGATTTTGAAGATACAATCTTTACGGTTTATCAGTCGGAGTCTCACGATAAGGGTAAAACCTGGACCGCTCCGAGACCGCTTCTTCCCATTAAGGGCGGCTCGCCTCCGCATATTTTAAAGCATTCCTCGGGTGTGCTCATCTGTACCTACGGCTACCGTGAAGCGCCCTACGGAATCAAGGCGATGTTCAGCGATGACGGCGGCAAAACCTGGGATTACGGTCACGATATTTACGTGAATAACGTTAACGATGACCTCGGTTATCCGTCATCAGTTGAGCTTGAGGACGGCAGCATTCTGACCGTTTTCTACGCCCACGAGAGCGATGAAGGACCCGCTGTCATAATGCAGCAGAAATGGAGCTTTGAAAAATAATATCAAGGGGTGCATATTTGTGTCAAAAGGAAAAAAGGCGTTGCTTATATCCGTTGTGACCGTTGTTGTCATTGCAATTGCTGTCACGGTTGCAAATCTTCTGTCAGTTCAGATTCTGTTAAAAAAAGGAAGCTCATATAACAATAAGCTTCAGATTGAGAATCAGCTTGTTCCGCAGAAAAACGAAAACGGCAACTGGGTTTTCACAACCGACGGCGATTTCAAGGTGATGCAGCTTACCGATATCCATATCGGCGGCGGTTTCCTTACGAAAACCGTTGATGAAAAAGCGCTCAATGCGATTGCGGCAATGGTAACCAAGGAAAAGCCCGACCTCGTCATAGCAACGGGCGATATCGCTTTCCCCGTGCCGTACAGAGCAGGCACCTTCAATAACCGCAGCGGCGCAAAGGCTTTTGCAAACCTTATGGAAAGCCTCGGCGTTTATTGGGACGTCACCTTCGGTAACCACGATGCCGAAGCCTATTCCTATTTCGACAGGGAAGCAATGGCAGAGTTTTATGAGAGCGAAGAATTCAAATATTGCTTGTTCCAGGCAGGTCCCGAGGATGTTGACGGCTACGGCAACCACACTGTTGAGGTCAGAAATTCGCAGGGAATCATCACCCAGGCAATAATTCTGATTGACTCCCAGGCATACGTCAAGAATAACATCATCGAAAGCATCAAGGGTACTTACGATAATATCCATCCCAATCAGGTGGAGTGGTATGAATCGGAAATCCTTCGTATGAATGCCGAAAACGAAAAGATAAGCAAGGATTCCGTGCCTGTAAAGTCACTTGCATTTTTCCACATTCCTTTGGTTGAGATGGACGATGCGTGGAACGAATTCCGTGAAAACGGCTATAAGGATACGGATGATTTCAGATACGTCGAGGGTATTATCGCAGAGCAGGGCAGGAAGGTATGCTGCGGCTACGGCGAGGATGACCTCTTTGAAAAGATGCTTGAGCTCGGCTCAACAAAGGCTATGTTCAACGGTCACGACCACGTTAACAGCACGACCTTTGAATATAAGGGCATTCAGTTCAGCTACGGCTACAGCGTTGACTATTTCGCATATTCGGGCATTGATAAGCTCGGCTCGCAGAGAGGCTGCACGATGATTACCTGCAAGCCTGACACAACCTTTACCATTGATAAATATAATTTCCATTCAGGCAGATATGACCTCGAAGGCTTTGAAAAAGACGAGGTAACGATGCAGTATGAGGGCGTGACCTATCAGGTTTTGCCCGAATAAAAGCAAGAAGGGAACGTAAATTTTGAATAAAGAAAAGTTAAGCATAAAAACTGGTTTGTAATTACCTTGTTCTGTTTTATGGGCGGTATTGCGTGGAATACGGAGAATATGTATTTCAACACCTTTATCACCAACGAGATTTATGCCGACGTTTCACAGGATAATCCGCCCGTAACAATCGTGGCGAAAATGCAGAAAATCAACTGGGGACTCAAATTCCCTTACAGAAGCATCGCAAGAAAAACTCCGAAATCGACGAAACCTATTTCCGAAGTACAGGAAATCAAGCTTTTTCCGTACGGCTGCACAAGACTCCGTATGACAGAAATGCCGATACTTTGATATAAAGAGGAAATTGACTCAATGATAAAAAATGTTATCTTTGATTTAGGCAAGGTTTTAATTAACAACGACCCGAGTGAATATTTAAGAAAATACGGCTATGATGAAGAAAAATATCAGGCTTTGCTCGATGCAATATGGACAGATTCTCTTTGGGGAGATATGGACATAGCAAAGTATGAGAGCTTTAAGGATATTATCGAAATCTATGTTGAAAAGCATAAAGAGTTAGAGCCTGAACTCAGAAGATTTTTTGCTGAGGATTGGATGGAGCTTTATGTTGCATACGATGATACGGTGAAATTCTAT
>JAZNUD010000089.1:0-44634 GCA_045592085.1 Acutalibacteraceae bacterium
AGAGCACGGATTGAAAGGCTTACGCGCTTCTTATCGTAGTCGATAGCTGTAATCTTGCAGGTTACGCTGTCGCCAACCTTAAGTACATCCTGAGGCTTGCTGATGTGACGGTCAGCAATCTGTGAGATGTGGATAAGGCCGTCAATGCCGGGGATAACCTTTGCGAATGCGCCGAAGGTTGTGAGACCGACGATTTCGGTTTCGATAACTGTTCCTTCGGGATAGTTCTTCTTAAGGATTTCCCAGGGATTGTCTTCGTCTCTTCTGTAGCCGAGAGAAATCTTCTTGTTCTCAGCGTCGAGAGCCTTGATATAAACTTCAACTTCCTGACCGATTTCGAATACCTCTGAAGGATTCTTGATTCTCTTCCAGGACATTTCGGAGATATGTACCATACCGTCGATGCCGCCGATATCAACGAAAGCACCGTAGTTTGTCATTGACTTAACAACGCCGCTGTACTTCTGGCCGACTTCTGCCTGTGCCCAGAAAGCTTCTGCAGCTTCCTTCTTTGCTTCCTTGAGAACTGCGCGGACTGAACCGACAGCTCTTCTGCGCTGCTTATTTACTTCGATGATGCGGAACTTGACTGTCTTCTTGAGAAGACTCTCAAGTGATTCGTCACGGCGTTCTGTTGCGAGTGAAGCAGGAATAAATACGCGAACATTGTTGGAAACAACAAGCACGCCGCCCTTGATAACCTCAACAACTGTTCCTTCAAGGATTCTGCCGTCTTCTTCTGCGTCAATGATATCAACCCATGCCTTCTGAGCGTCGAAGCGCTTCTTGGAGAGCATAACGGTTCCTTCTGCATCGTTTGTCTTCATAATGATAAGGTCGAGCTCATCGCCAACCTTAAGCTCTGCTGCTGCGTTTGCAGTGGGGTCTGCACTGTATTCATCCATGGGGATGTAGCCGGCATGCTTTCTGCCGATATCAACCTGGATTTCTGTGGGTGTGATACCCATAACAATACCCTTGACCTTCTGGTCTGTGCTCATGCTGCTGAGTGATGCCTCAAGAGCTGCTGAAAAGTCCATTTCTTCGGTTGTCATTGCTTCAGAAGGCACCTCCTCTACCTGCATATTTGTGGTTTCGTTTACGATTTCGGACATTTCTAAAAGTACCTCCTTAATTATTGCGGAAGGGGTTGACGCCCCTGCCGTCACACCGATTGCGGTGTATTGGGAAAAATCTATGGTCCTGAGCTCGCTGGCTCTTTCCACCAAAAAAGTATCGCAGTTTTCACTGCACACGGCTTTAAGCTTCACCGTGTTTGAGCTGTGTCTGCCGCCGATGACAATCATACAGTCGCTTTGCTTTGAAAGCTCGGCTGCTTCTTCCTGTCTTTTTCGGGTAGCAGAGCATATTGTATCAAATATTTTCGCATTTGTACAGTATATTTTTATTTTTTCTTTTATTTTTTTCCATTCATTTTGCGAAAAAGTTGTCTGCGAAACCGCAATAATTCCTTTTTGACAAATTGAACTGTTTTTCGCAAAGAATTCTTCCGCTTCTTCCGCAGAACTGAAAACAAAAAATTCGCCTGCGCAGTAACCCGTTATGCCGATAACCTCGGGATGATTCGGGTCGCCGCCGATGATAACGGGAATATCCTTCGTGGAATTTTCCTCAACAATGTTATGGATTTTTTTAACAAACGGACAGGTTGCATCGCAGACCGATGCTCCCATTTTATCAAGCTCCGCATAGACGCTTTTCTTAACGCCGTGAGCTCTGATGACAACGGTTTCGCCTTCGGCGGCATCGCTGGGATTTTCAATAACTCTCATGCCCTTTGACTCAAGGTCATCGGTCACCGTCGGATTATGAATAAGCTGACCGAGAGTGACCGCACCGCAGCCTTTATCAGCAAGGTCATAAGCCATATTGACCGCTCTGTCAACACCGAAGCAAAAACCTGCGGTTTCAGCAAGCTTTATTCGCAATGTCCTGCCTCCCAGAGCCTGACGATTTCTTCCATTATGTAATTAGCAGCTTCCGTCAGCTTCTGCTTTGTGCAATCGTCGCCGCCGATTCCGAGCTTTTCAAAGGGAATCAATTCGCCGAAACGAACAGTCAGCTTAACGCCTCTTGACATATCGGTTTCGGTATAAATTGAAACGGGAAGAACATCGGCCTTAGCTGCTCTTGCGATAACCGCAACACCCCTCTTTGCACATTTGGGCTTGCAATCCTTAGAGCGTGTGCCTTCGGGGAAGATTCCGAGAACGTGACCTTCCTTGACAACTCTTGCGGCATAGTCGAGAGCTTTTATATCACCCGAGCCTCTGGCAACGGGGAAACCGTTCATCTTTGAGAAAAGATAGCCGACAAGCTTGTTTTCAAAAAGCTCTTTTTTGCCCATAAAATAGAGCTGTCTGTTCAGAATACCGCTGCCGATAATTGCAGGGTCAAGAGCATTCATATGGTTGCTTGCAAGAATAAATCCGCCCTCTGCAGGAATATTTTCAAGACCGACGTAGGTAACCTTATATCTTTTCTTGTTGAGAAGCGGAGCAAAAGCTCTCATTTTCTCATAGAGCTTGCTGTCGGTTATCTCTTTATCGTAATTGAAGCCTTTCATTGGACCTTCTCCTTTATGATGTTGATAATTCTTTTTACCTGCTCTTCGAGTGAAACACCCGTTGTATCAAGCACAACGCTGTCCTCGGCAGGCTTGAGAGGAGCAATCTCACGGTGGGAATCGTTATAGTCTCTTTCAATCAGCTCATCGAGCACCGACTGATAGCTGACGGTTGAGCCCTTTGCCTGAAGCTCCCTGTATCTTCTCTGCGCTCTCTCCTCAGCAGATGCAGTAAGAAAAATCTTGACCTGTGCGTGAGGAAGCACAACGGTGCCGATATCTCTGCCGTCCATAATACAGCTGTTTCGGGACGCAATATCTCTCTGTAAATCAAAAAGAAACGCTCTTACCTCGGGGACAGCTGAAACGTCGGATGCCGCCATTGATGCGGGAGGCGTTCTGATTTCGGTTGAAACGTCCTCACCATTGAGAAGCACCTTCTGCTCACCGTTTTCAAAAACGAGGTCAACGGAAATGCCCTCAAGGCTTGCCGCAACGGCAGAAGAATCCTTTGTGTCAATATTATTTCTCAATGCGTTGACACCGACTGCTCTGTAAAGAGCACCCGTATCAACGTAGATGAAGCCAAGCTCCTTTGCGGCGGCTCTTGCGGAAGTGCTTTTACCTGCACCGCCGGGTCCGTCGATTGCAACGTTGATAACAGTGTTATTCATATTAAACCTCCTCTGCGGCACTAAGGCCTGCAAGTCTGCCCGTCGAGAAAGCTATCTGAAGATTGAAGCCGCCCGTATATGCGTCAGCATCAATTACTTCGCCCGCAAAATAAAGTCCCCTGACGAGCTTTGATTCCATTGTTTTGGGGTTAATCTGAGAAACGTCAACACCGCCCGACGTGACAATCGCTTCCGCAACGGGACGGAATCCCGTAACGGTGACGGTGAGATTCTTGAGCAGAATTGCAAGGTTTCGCCTCTGCTCCTTGGTGACCTGATTTACCTTTGTTGAAAGACCGATTCCGCTGAGCCTGACTATAACGGGCACCAGCTTTTTCGGCAGAAGCGAATTGAGAGCATTGATGAAATTTCTGTTGATATTCTCCGAGAAATCACGGAGAATTCTTGCATCAAGCTGCTCAACCGTCAGCGCAGGCTTAAGGTCGATTGAGATTTTGTATCTGCCGCTTTCCATCTCACGCATATGAGCACTTGCGCTGAGGATTACGGGACCCGAAACGCCGAAATGAGTAAAAAGCATTTCGCCGAAATCGGAATAGATTTCTTTGTTATTCTTCTTGGTGTCGATGACCTTTACGGAAATATTGCGCAGGGACAGACCCATCAGATTACTGCAGAAGCCCTCGTGAATTTCAAGCGGCACAAGCGACGGTCTGATATCGGTAATCTTATGTCCCGCCTGCCTTGCAAGCTCATAGCCGTCACCGGTTGAGCCCGTGCCGGGATATGATAGTCCGCCGGTTGCAATTATAACCTTATCGGCAAATATTTCTTCGCCTTCCTCCGTAACGCATCCTTTAACAGCGTTATCCTCCGTTAAAAGTTTAACTGCTCTGCCCTTGATTATTCTTGCTCTTCTGCGTGCAAAATCAGTCAGAGCATCAACTATTTCAACGGCATTATCGGAAACGGGAAAAACTCTGTTGCCTCTTTCGGTTTTGAGTGCAACTCCCCTGCTTTCAAAAAATTCCATTACGTCGGCAGGCATAAACCTTGAAAACGCACCGTAAAGAAATCTTCCGTTTTGCGGCACGTTTGCAATAAGAGCTTCAAGCGAGCCGCAATTATTGGTCACGTTGCATCTGCCCTTGCCCGTTATCATAACCTTTCTTGCAGGGCGGTCGTTACGCTCAAGCACAACGGTTTCAATGCCCGACGCCGCAGCAAAGCCTGCCGCCATAAGACCTGCGGCTCCACCGCCGATTACCAGCAAAGAGGTTTTCATTCATCGCCCTCCCTGTCGGTGCTGTAGACTCTGTATTCATCCCAGATATCTTCGAGCATACGCAGATTATCGTAAACAAGGTCCTTCTTTTCCTTTGCGCACGCCGCAATCAGAGCGTTGATAACGCTCAGCGGTGCAACAAGGGAATCCACAAACGAAACCATACTGCTCTTTGCAACAAGCAGATGAGTTGCAAACGGAGCAATCGGTGAGGATTCGCCGTCGGTGACAGAAATTATGGTTGCGCCCCTGCTCTGTGCAAACGAAAGAGCGTTAATGGTCTGATTAGAGTATCTCGGGAAGCTGATGGCAATGCAGACGTCCTCACTGCTGATTCTGAACATCTGCTCAAAAAGCTCACTTGACGACGAGGTATCAATCAGCACGACGTTATCGTTGAGAAATCTGAAATAAAAAGCCGCAAAGCTTGCAATCGCCGCAGAGCTTCTGACTCCGAGAATATATATCTTCTTTGCTTTGTTGATAGCTTCAACGCTGCCCTCGAAAGCCTCTCTCGAAATGCTCTCACGGGTTGACTTGATAAGCTCCGCATCCGAGGAAAAGACTTTATCGACAAAATCGCTTCCCTCATATCTCGTTGCGGCAACCTCCATACGCTGAACGCTCGTGAGATGGCTCTTGACCATTTCCTGAAGGTATTTCTGCAATTCGGGATAGCCGTCAAAGCCGATATTCGTAGCAAAACGGACAACCGTTGATTCGCTCACGCCGACGGTTTCGCCGAGCTTCGCCGCCGTCATAAACGATGCTTTCTGATAGTGATTGATTATATAATCGGCAATCTTTTTGTGTCCCTTTGAAAGAGTGCCGTAAACCGATTCGATACGGGTTTGAAAGTTTTCTGCCATAAATGACACCTCTGAAGACTCATATGTAGTTTATTTTACACCAATCGGCAATAAAATGCAAGTATGATTTCTTCAGGCTGCAGGAAATAATTCACTTCAGAGTGATTGACCTTACAGAAATGATGTTGTATAATACCTTTATCATTGTTTAAAAAGGAGATTTCCTATGGCTAACACATCGGTTTTATGGTACACCTCGCCCGCCAAAGCCTGGACTCAGAGCCTGCCCATCGGCAACGGCATTCTCGGTGCTATGATTTACGGCGGCGTTGAAAAAGATATCATCTGCCTCAACCACGACCAGCTCTGGACAGGCACACCCAGAAATACAATCCGTGAGGGTGCTCCCGAGGCATTCAAAAAGGCTCAGAAGCTTGCTCTTGAAGGCAAACTCCACGAGGCACAAAAAGAGCTTGAAGAGAATTTCCAGAGCGTTTTCACAAACGCTTACGTTCCCCTCGGCAACCTCGAAATCATTATGCAGACCAAGGGCAGAGTAAAGAATTACAAGCGTTCACTCGACCTTGACACTGCCGTTGCCGCAACCGAATACACCTGCGGCGGCGTTACTTACAAAAAAGAATACTTCGCTTCATATCCTGCCAAGCTCATCGCAGTGCGCCTTACCGCAGAGGGCGGCAAGATGACCTTTGAAGCACAGTTCACAACAAAGCTCCGCGGCTCCTGCATCGTTTCAGAGGATGAGAGCATCGTTTATCTTGACGGCGAATGCCCCGGCATCCCCGACGTCGAGGGCTATGAAGAAAATTTCGGATATTCAGACGAGCCCGAAAAGAGAGGCATCCGTTACAGAGGCGGCATCAAGGTTGTTTCCGACGGTGAAATCCGCAGAATGGATAATCACGTAATCGTTAAAGAGGCAACTTATGCAGAGATTTATTTCACCGCTGAAACCAGCTTCAACGGTTGGGACAAGCATCCCTACCTTGAGGGCAAGGAATACAAGGCTCCCGTTGCCGAAATCCTTAAGAAAGAATACGATTACGAAGCACTCAAGGCCGCACATCTTGCAGACTACACGGAGCTTTACGGCAGAGTAAAGCTCGACCTTGAAGGTGATGCCGAGGATATCCCCACAGACAAGAGACTCCAACGCTTCAAAAGAAAGAAGAACGACGACGGTCTCATCGAGCTTGTTTATAACTACGGCAGATTCCTTTCAATCACTTCCTCAAGAATCGGCTCACAGCCCTCAACTCTTCAGGGAATCTGGAATGACAAGACGAATCCGCCCTGGCGTTCAAACTACACGGTTAACATCAACACAGAAATGAACTATTGGCCCGTTCTTATGTGCCGTATGCCCGAAGTCAACCTGCCTCTCATCGAGATGGTAAAAGACCTGAGCATCAGCGGCGAAAGAACGGCAAAGGGTCAGTATGGCGCAAAGGGCTGGGTAAGCCATCACAACGTTGACCTCTGGAGACAGTCAACTCCCGTTGCGGGCGATGCACAGTGGGCATCGTGGCACGGCTCGTCAGGCTGGCTCTGCGAGCACGTTTTCCAGCATTACGAATACACAAACGACGTTGAATATCTGCGTGAAACCGCATATCCTCTTATGAAAAAGGCTGCGGAGTTCTATCTTGATATCCTCGTTGAGCATAACGGTGAGCTCATTCTTGCTCCCGGCACTTCACCCGAAAATACGTTTGAATACGAAGGCAAGCGCTGCTCCGTCGGTAAATACGCAACGATGTCAATGAGCATTGCAAGAGAGCTCTTTGAAAATTGCGTAAAGGCTTGTGAAGTTCTCGGTACGGATGCGGATTTCTCCGCAACACTCAAGGAAACTCTCGGCAAGCTTGCTCCCTTCAAGCTCGGCAGCGAGGGTCAGCTTCTCGAATATGACGGCGACTATCCCGAGGTTGAAATCCACCACAGACACGTTTCGCATCTTTATGCTCTCCATCCCGCAAACATCATCACCGTTGACGGCACTCCCGAGCTTGCCGCAGCCTGCCGCAAAACTCTTGAACGCAGAGGCGACAACGGCACGGGCTGGAGCCTCGGCTGGAAAATCAATTTCTGGGCAAGACTCTTCGACGGCGACCACGCACTCAAGCTCATCGAAATGCAGCTTCGCCCCGTCAAGAGTGTCGGCATCAACTACACCAAAGGCGGCGGCACTTACGAAAACCTCTTCGATGCACATCCGCCCTTCCAGATTGACGGCAACTTCGGTTTTGTCAGCGGCATCACCGAAATGCTCATGCAGAGCCGTGACGGCAGAATCTATATCCTTCCTGCCCTCCCCTCAAAGTGGAAAAACGGCAGCGTGAAGGGTCTGCTCGCAAAGGGCAACGTTATAGTTGATATCGAATGGAAAAACGGCAGATTCGCAAGCTGCACACTTGAAGGCAAAGGAAACTTCACCCTCATCATTGACGGAAAGGAAAAAGCCGTTTCTCTTGACGGTACAAAGAAAACGGTTACTGCATAAATGAAATTTGACCTTTATGATTTTGACAAAACGGTTTATCCCGTCGATTCGGAAACGGTATTTCTGTTTTACTGTCTGGCGCACAGACCCTATCTGATTCTTCTTGCACCCTGGCTGTTGCTGAATCTGATTCTCTTTTTCCTCGGCTTCGGTGACAGTTTCAAGGGCAGATGCTTCTCATTTCTCCGCTTTGTCGACGGCGAAAAGATGGCAAAAGAATTCTGGGAGAATCAGCAGAAAAACATCTATCCGATATTCGAAGAAAAAAACAGAAGCGGCAGACCCGTTGTTGTCTGCTCCGCTTCTCCCGAATTTTTTCTTAAACCGATTTGCGAAAAATACGGCGTACACACTCTGATTGCAACCCCGATGGACCCGAAAACGGGCAGAATCAACGGCAGAAACTGCAAGGATAAGCAAAAACCGATAAGGCTTGCCGAAGCCCTGCCCGATGCCGAATTCGTCAACGTTTATTCGGATTCGTTCAAAAATGATATCTATATTTTTGAAATGGGACAGAGATGCTTCCACGCCGAAAAAGGTGTCCTCACGGAAATGACAATTGAGGAAATCAGAGCAAAAATCAAATAAAATCAGAGGATGCAACCCGAAGGCTGCATCCTCTTTTGTTTTTATCAGCAAACGATTTCAAAAAACATTTTTCCGTCAATTCTGAAGGGAAGGTTAATAAACTCAAAATCCACATCAGCGGTTTTTACATCTTTACTTACAGGAACAAATGCCGCTTCGTAGTTAAGATTATCCGTATGAATCCCCGGCTCATAAGCGGAATAAAACTTGATTTTCGCATTGTTTCCGTCTTCAACGCAATCGGAGAAATAAATGTTATATCCGCCGCTTGAATGCGTTGTTATAGCAACAACAAGATTTGAATTATCAAAATAATTTTCCTCAATTTCAATGCTGTTGTTAATTCTCCAGTTGCCGTTGTCACGGAAATCTGCCCAGCTTTCGTAATCTTCAAATATGAAATGCCCTTCAAAACAACCTTCATCCTCGGGATAATAAGGCGGAACGGGGCTTGTTTCCGCTATCTGACAACCGAACATCGCATCTCTCGGATAAAAATCCAATCTTTCAGTCTTACATTCGTTCAATTTAACATTTTTGATTCTTTTGTCGACGATAAGAACAACGGTTTCATACGATATTACACAAAAAGCAACAAGATTTATGAAGTCCGCTCTGACATAATCCAGAACAAGAGTTTTTCCATCAAAATCTGCTGATGATACATATACTTTACAAGAGGTGTCGGGAACCGCAATATGTGCAGCAACAATACAGTAATCATCAAACAAAGCTTTATCAACATCGGTAAGATATTCCTTAAGCGCCTTGCTGTTGCTTGCTTTGCAGAACAGCTCAAACTCAATATAGCTTCTGCAGATAACGGGTGTATTCACGTTCGGGCGTGAATTCGATCCCGTTGAGATAACTTCGCCTGCAATATTGAGAACATCAATTTCAACAGGCGGAATAACGAAGCTGAAAAGCGACATAATCAGCGCCATTATTGCGGAAACGATTTTTTGTAAAATTGCCATAATGAAACTCCTCCCGATGATGATTTATAAATTCTGCACCGCACCGATGAAAATCGGGGTGCCGCTTGTTGTGTCAATGATTGCATAAATGAACGGTCTGTCAAAGGTCAGATATTCGATTTCAACGGGTGCACTTTCCGCATCAAACGCCACAACCGTTGCCGCGCCCGCCTTCGTGCCCTTTTCATCATAACGGATAAAGGTGTTATGCATCACCTTGCTCAGATAGATATTGCCCAGAGGCGAAACGCCGAGGTTTGTGAAATCGGCGGCTGACGAAAACGCCGTCGGCATACCCATTGCACTGAGTGCATCGTTAAGCTCAAACTTGCATTCAAGGTCAAATTTCGGGATATTGACAACAACCTTCATCGGTGTCGGATTATTAACAGCATTCACAAAATCCTGACCCGTAAATGAAGCGAGAGCATCGTCGACGGATACACCTTCATCGGGAAGAAGCCCGACAAACGCATAGTCACAATCGTCATAGCGCTTGATAAAGCCCTTCGTTTTGCCCAACTCAACAAGTCCGTATTCTCCCGAAGCAAGCATTGTCACCTGCGTTTTGCTTCCGTTTGCATTTGTAAAGTTCTGATTCTTTCGCACACCGCCGCCGGTATACGGATTCTGCCATTCCGCTTCAAAAAGGACGGTGTTGATTATATAAGATACGGTTGACGAAGGAATTTCGGACAGCATATTCTTTATTTCGCCGTCGGTGTTTTCGCTTATCCAATAATTGATTTTTCTGCAGGTTGAATTGTTGAACGGCTCGCTGAAAACGTCGGCACCGTAAGCAGTAACCGTTCTGTCAACGAAATTCTTGTTGACCTGCAGTTTTCCGTCGTTGCGAAGCCACAGAGAATTCGCAAAGCGGAGCTGCTCATCTGAATTTGAAGGATGAACGTAGCCGCCGTAATCCTTGCGGAGATTTTCATTGGTCATACCGAGAACGTTTTCCATCTCGGCAAGGGTCTGACCGTTTGCACCGTCTGCGGTCATGGCAAGAGCCGCCATAACCGAAACGGGCGAAATAAGCGCATTGCCATCCGATTCAAGCGCATATCCGAAAAGCTCAAAGCCGAAATCCGCAGTTGCATCGGCAACGTTTTTGTTATTGATTCTTTCACCAAGGGGACCCTTCATTGAATCCTCGTCATCCTCTTTGCCGAGGGGCGTGAGGACAACTTTTTCCGTTGCATCCTTAATCTGATCGATTGCATTGGTAATGTTTGCTATTGCTTTTGTGATTTCCTTCGGAATATCGGGTTTATCCGCTTCACACGAAGCAAGAAGAAACAGCATACAAAATACACATATTGCTGAAACAAGCTTTTTCACGGTAACATCCCCTTTCTTCGTTTTATGAAATTCTCTCAAGCTCCGAATCGAGCTTCACCTTATAGAAGCCGCCTTTTGCAAGCTCAAAATAAACAGTATAGGTCTGCGTGCCATCGGCATCTCTTGACACAACAGCTTCGGCATTATCCTTGCTGACCTTTGCTTTTTCAGAATCGGTCATCTGTCGGTATGCGGCATCAACAGCATTCTCCGTTGTTACTATGGGCGGAGCCATTGCAATGGGAAAATCCGATTTCCCGTCGCCGTCATTTGAGTCGGGGAAAAATCCGCTCTGAGCAAACATATCGGGACCGTCCCCACCCGTCTCGGGTGCTTCAGGCAGATTGGGTGCTGCAGGCTTTGTTATAACTGACATTCCCTGCTCGACCTCAATTCGGGTAATTTCTTCTGCCTGACCCTTCTGAGCCGAATTATCCTCAACCGTTACGATTTCGGGAGTCGGTTTTGCAGAATGGTTCGTGGAATCGGCTATAAGGGTATAACACTCGGAATCGGTAAAATATTCCGCCTCAAAATCCGCATTCCCCTCTGCGGTTTCGTTCACAACCGTTTCAGGCGCAGTCGTGATTTCGGGTGGCGATTCCTTCTCATCGGCACTGATTTCATCCGCACCGATATAACCTGCCACCGCAATAACACAGCTCACCGCACAAGCGGCTGTCACAATCACCGACGTCTTCTTTTTTCTCTTTTTTATTATCGCATCTTTCTTGGAATAGATGCCTTCAATGAATTCTTCGTTGCTCCTCATTCAAGCACCGCCTCCTTCTCAAGTTCTTTCCGCAGAGCTTTTTTCGCTCTGTAAACAATATTTTCCACCTGTTTTTTATTCTTCTTCATTACTGCGCCGACCTGCTCGTTGGACATTCCCTCAAAGTAAATCAGATGCAGTGCCGTTGAATAATCCTTCGGGATTCTGCCGAGAGCCTCGTGAAGCTCCCGTTTTTCTTCCTCACGGATAAACTCATCCTCAAGCTCAATTCTGTCCCGTTCATTTTCAATGAATTCATAGGCGCATTCGGGCTTTCTTGTGCACTTTCGGACGTAACTGACCGCAAGATTCCTGCCGATGGTGAAGATATAGGTTTTCAAAGACGTTTTGAAGTTATATCTTCTTTTATGAATAAGAAGCTCAACAAAAACATCCTGCGCCAACTCTTCCGCAACGGCAAGGTTATTCACGTAACGGTTGATGAAGAATATTAAATTATCCTTATAAACGGTAACGATTTCACCGAAAGCGTTTTCGTCACCGTCAAGGAAACGGCGGTAGCTACTTTCACCGTTATCCATAGGTTTAAACCTCCGTGTCAACACTTTCACTCTTTATTCGCAGAAAAGCAATAAAACACTCACACAATTTCAAAAAAACCTGCACAGGGAGTGCAGGTTTTCATTTTTATCAATATTTTCTGCTCAGCTTGCTTTCTGCTTCCTCGCGGCTGATTTTGCCTGCATTGCAGTCCGCCATAATCTGAACGTCCTTATCGTTGAGCTTATAGAATACCCAGCAAAGATATGCAAGAAGGCAACCGATTGCGGGCACCATAACGTAGCTGAACCACAGAACGTTGAGTGCGTGCTCACTCTGAACGATGCCGAGAGCCTGAAGTTCTTCAAAGCTCTGCACCTCAACGGTAATCCAGCCCGTTGACTTAAGGCCGAGAATGCCGATGCTCAGAGCACCCGAAACTGCGGCGGTGAGCTTGACCATAAAGGTCTGGATTGCAAAGGTGATACCCTTTGCCTCAATGCCCGTCTTATATTTGCCGTATTCTGCGCAGTCGGGAGTGAAGATGAACATAATAACACCGATAACCGAAAGCGGAATTGAACGGAGAACGTAAAGCACGATATGGAGAATGAGGTTATTATAACCGACAACCCACATAATAACGCTCAGCACAACCATAAGGATTGCGGAGAGTCTGTAAATCTTCATCTTATCGAATTTTCTCATAAGATGAGGAACAAACAGCGATGCGATAAGCGAGGGTACGGTACCGCACGCACCGACAACAAGCGAGAAGAGAGTGTCATTGAAGAGATAATACGAAACGAAAAGGTTGAGCGCACCGCTGATATTTGCGGCGGAATAGAAGAAATATCCGAAGTAATAGATAAGCAGATACTTGTTTCTGAAAAGATAGCTGAACATCCTGCCGAGAGTGAAGCTGTCCTCTTCATCGGGCACGTGACGCTCCTGAAGCGTTTTGAGAACGGGAACCATCGTTATAACCGCAAAAACCGCAACTGCAAGCGCAACCCAGCCGTAGCTCATACCGACGTGCTCGCTGACAAGCACAGTACCTGCAACGGTGATGAAAACAATGCCGACGCCTGCCCAGATGCTCTTATACGAAAGCATCGAGCTTCTTTCGTCAAGGTTGAGGGTCATTGCGGTGACCGAACCGTAAATCGGAACGTCACAAAGAGTGTAGACGGTATCCCAGATAATATAGGCAATTGCAAACCAGATGAGCTTGACGGTTTCACTTGAGCCGCTCGGAATGCAGAAAAGAAGAAGCGTTGCTGCAGGAGTAAGTGCGGTTGAAATCTTGAGCCAGGGCAGATATTTCTTGCCGCTTTTGAATTTTACCGAATCAAAAATAGCACCGAAAACAGCATCGTTGATTGCATCCCAGATTTTGACCGCCAGCATAACACCTGCCGTCTTAAGCGGATTGATTCCGAGGAAAATGAGATATGTATTGAGATAATTTGCAAGCAGGAAATAGATTGCATTCTGACCTGCAAAATAGAGATAATAGCTCTTTCTTTCAAGCGGAGAGGTTTCCCACCCCGCAGGGGTATATTTAAGTTTTTCAATAAGTTTCATATTACTTCTCCTTTAAAATGCAAACATAAATCTGCCGCCGGGAGCAACGTCGCCGTTCTGATAGAAATCCATAATATCGCCGTCACTCTGCATATTATCGGAAAGCTTGAAGTTGAAATGCACCTCATCACCTGACGAAAGACCGAGAGCATTTCTCGGAACGGAAAGCTGCATAACGTTGCCGCTGACCGTATACGATGCTTCGCCTGTTTCTTCAAACGCCCAGCCGCCCGTTGATTTTTCAATCTTTACGGAAGATGACGTTGCCGAATCACGGTTGATAATGTACTCGAAGCCTTCCCAGTTTGCACTTACTCCCGAAGAATCGGTGTCAATGAGAATGCGCATCCACGCAGGGTCGGTATAAGGCGAAATATCATCGACGGTTTCGATTCTGAAATAAACGTTTTCGCTGTCATAGGTCACTTTAACGTTTCTGAAATCGTTACGCATCGTACCGTTTTCATAATGCAGACCGACCCAGCCGTCTGCATCTCTGTCTCGGGTACTGCCGACGTAATGGAAATATTCATTGGTGACGGAATCCCACTGGTTTGCAGCCCCGTTGATATCGATTGTCTGACCGCCGCTTGTTGTCATCGGCTCACCGATGCCCTTGAAACGGCGGATATTTGCGCAAAGCTGATAGTAATAATGATCCTTGAGAACGCCTGCGGAAGGCTCGATATCGCGGCTGAATTCGTCGCAGAACTGGTCGGGGAATGCGTTTTGAGTACCCTGCCATTCGCTGAATCTGCCTGCAATCCACTCGTTCCAGCCCGTTACGAAGATGAAATCGGGGTCGCAGGAAATGGCATAATCCCATTGCTGCTGGAAGTTGAGACCGTAAAGCATAGCGTTCTCGGTTGAAGCATCAACGGTAACAGATTCCGTTCCCTTCTGATAAGTATAGGAATAGTTGCCTTTTGTGAAGCTTCTGCCCTGAACGTTGCCGCCGTTATTCATGGCAACGAGCTGACCGTCAGCGGCATTCTGCGCAACGGAAACGCACATCTGCTCGGGATTACCGAAAAGTGACGTTCCGAATTTCATCTGCGGATAGTCACTGCACCAGCCCCATGAATCCTTGGCAATGCCCTGATTGCCGCCGAAATATGCGGCGTAGTTTTCTCTGAAGGTGAAGAATTCGCTGATAGCCTTGTCTGTTGCATCGTTTTTATCAAGATTCTGGGGATGCGCCATAATAAGAGGCTTGCCCTCCCACATAAACCACAGATGCTTATATCTGCCCTTCGAATAGACGTTGTTATAGAGGTCACGCAAAGAAACGTTGGTATCCTCGCACGATTGGAAATTGAGCATAAACGCAATCTGCGGCACGTTGACTCCCTCTGCAATCGCTTCGTCAAACACCTTGAAAAGCACCTCATATGCAGGCTGCCAGGTGAAGCTGCCGTTTGTGCAGTCGAAGATGATAACGTCAACGCCTGCATCGGCAATCATTTCAGCGTGCTTTCTGACAACGTATTCATCAAGATTCTGATAATATCCGAAAAGAGGCTTGTTCCAATGATAGGGCTTGCCGTCATATGTATTTTCCCAGACGGGATGGTTGAAATCCCAGACCGCTTCGGGATTCTTTGCAAGGATTTCGGTAACGTTATCCGCCTCGTTGGTCGAAGCGAAATTATAATGCCACGTCCAATAGAAAAGACCGACGAATTTCTCCTTATCGGTTGCGCCTACCTCACTGTAGCCGGGCAGACTTCTGCCCAGGCCGTCAACGGCAACCCAGGTATCGGGTCTGACTTGGCCGTAAGCGTTCTCGTTTATGTTTTCAGTGCCGAAAAGATAAACGTTGAACATTGAGGGCAGCATAAAAATTGCGGTCAGGAAAGATATGATTGATTTGAATATTGACGACATTGCCTCACCTCCGAAATTATAATTCTATTATAGTTTTAACATTATAAAAAGTCAACAAAATAAAAAAGGCAGTTATCACTGCCTTTTCACCTTCCGTAAAGCTTTGTTATTGCTGAAAGCTTCCTCGCAAGGTCGGGCGAAAAATCGCTTTCAAGTGCACGCCACTGCCAGTTGCCGTAAGACGTTGAAGGAATATTCATCCTTGCTTCGCTTCCCAGACCGAGCAAATCCTGCATCGTCAGAATAACCGTGTCGCCGACACTTGCCATTGCGGATTTTATCACGCCCTCCGAAAAACCTTCATCAACGCTCAGCCGAAGATATTTACGGGCATACTCAACGTCGGCAGGCGGTGCACTGTCAAGCCAGCCTGCAAGGGTATCGTTATCGTGAGTACCGATATAGACAACGCAGTTTCTGCCGTAATTATGCGGCAGATAGTCGCTCTCCTCCCTGCTGTCAAAGGCAAACTGCAGAATTTTCATCCCGGGAAATCCCGTTTTTGCCATCAGGTCGCGTACACCGTCATCAACGAAACCAAGATCCTCGGCAATTATATCGGGGTTGCCGATTTCCGACCTTACCGCCTCAAAAAGCTCTGCCGAAGGGCCGTCTCTCCAGAAGCCGTTGACCGCATTCGGGCTGCCTGCAGGCACGGAATAATAGCTTGAAAACCCTCTGAAATGGTCGATTCTGACCTTGTCAAACATCTGCAGAGAATGGCTGATGCGTTTTATCCACCATCGGTATCCGTCTCTGCGAATATAGTCCCAATCAAAAACGGGATTGCCCCAGAGCTGACCCTCCTCGCTGAAGCCGTCGGGCGGCACACCTGCAACGTTGACGGGATTGCCGTGTGAATCCAGTTCAAAAAGCTCGGGGTTGCCCATAACGTCGGCACTGTCGTGCGCAACGTATATCGGCAAATCTCCGATTATCTCTATGCCTTTTGAATTGACGTATTGCTTGAGTGCATACCACTGGGAATAAAAAAGAAACTGAATTAATTTATAGAAATCGCATTTATCTTCATCAGGCTTCGGCAACGGCTTTTCCCAAACCCGAAGCGGTCTGCCGTTGTTTTCCTCTTTTAACGCCATAAAAGAAGCATAGTCATCGAGCCAGAACGCATTTTCCGCACAAAACCGCTCATATTCTTTTGTTTTTCTGAATCTCGGAACAACCTTTTTCAGCACGCCGATACGGTTTCGGAAAATCTTTCCGTAATCCACGCATCGGGCATCGTTTCCCCAATCAATTCTCTCAAATTCGTCGGGGCAAAGAAATCCGTCCCTGCGGAGAAAATCAAGATCTATCATATAGGGATTGCCTGCAAATGCAGAAAACGCCTGATACGGCGAATTGCCGAAGCCCGTATGACCTACAGGCAGAATCTGCCAGTTTTTTTGGCCTGCACTCTCAAGAAAATCCGCAAAATCATAAGCAGCTTTTCCAAGCGTGCCGATTCCGAAGGGCGACGGCAGAGACGTTATATGGAGCAAAATTCCGCTCGTCCTCATACTCTGCCTATCGCCTTTGACGTGTCTTTATCAAAAAAATGTGCCGAATTGCAGTCAAACAGAAGCTTCACCGTTTCGCCCGAAGATACTCTTCTGTCCGTCCTGATTCGTGCAATGCACCTTTGCGAATCAACGTCAAAATAGACGTTGACCTCTCCGCCCGTCATTTCGGCAATCTCTGCTCTTGCTTCCACCGCACAGCTTTCCGCCGCAATCTCGCCGCCCGTATGCTCAGCAATATGCTCGGGCCTGATTCCGAGAATAACGGTGCGGTTTTCATAGGGCGCAAGATTCTTTGCCTTTGCCGAGGGAATTCTCATCGCTCCGCCCGAAAATTCCGCAAAAAGATTGCTGCCCTTTCGGGTAATCAAGCAGTCAATGAAATTCATTCTCGGCGAGCCTATAAACCCTGCAACAAACATATCGGCAGGCTCGGAATAGAGCTTCTGCGGCGTATCAAACTGCCTGATAACGCCTTTATCCATAACGGCAATTCTGTCCGCCATCGTCATCGCTTCAGTCTGGTCGTGCGTTACGTAGACAAAGGTTGTCTGAAGCCTTTTGTGAAGCATCGTAATCTGACTGCGCATTTCGGTGCGGAGCTTTGCATCGAGGTTTGAAAGCGGCTCGTCGAGCAGAAAAACCTTCGGATTTCTCACCATTGCTCTGCCCAGAGCCACTCTCTGCCGCTGACCGCCCGAAAGAGCACCCGGTCTGCGGTCGAGATAAGGCTCGATATCGAGAATCGAAGCCGCCCAGCGCACCTTTTCGTCAATTTCCTTTTTGGGCATTTTGCGGAGCTTGAGTGCAAACGCCATATTCTTATAAACGCTCATATGCGGATAGAGTGCATAGCTCTGGAAAACCATTGCAATGTCCCTGTCCTTCGGAGCGATATCGTTGACCTTCTTATCATCAATAAAAAGCTCGCCGCCGCTGATATCCTCAAGCCCTGCAATCATACGCAGGGTCGTTGATTTTCCGCAGCCCGACGGCCCGACAAGCACGACGAATTCCTTATCCTTTATCTCGAAAGACAAATCGGGAATAACCGTAACCTTACCGTCATCAAAGCTTTTGACAACGTTTTTAAACTGTATTGAAGCCATTTATTCACCTACCCTTTTACTGCGCCTGCCACAACGCCCCTGATGATATATTTCTGACAGAAAAGATAGAAAACTATTATCGGCACGATTGAGAGGACAAGCATCGCCATAAGCGCACCCATATCCTTGTTGCCGTAGCCGCCCGTAAGAGCCATCTGCACCGCCACGGGCAGCGTGCGGTTTTCGCCCGAGCCGAGAACGAGATAGGGCAGAAGATAATCGTTCCAGACCCACATCGCATTGAGAATTGCAACGGTAATTGCGGTAGGCCGCAGAATCGGAAAAACAATCATAAAAAAAGTTCGGATAGGGCTGCAGCCGTCGATTACCGCCGCTTCCTCGATTTCGGTGGGAATGCTTTTGATAAATCCGCTGAACATAAAAACAGATAAACCCGACCCGAAGCCGAGATAAATGAAAACAATGCCCGGTATGCTGTTCAAGTTAAGCTCAAAGGCAAGAAAAGTCATGGTATACATAACCATCTGGAACGGCACTATCATACTGAAAGTGAAAAGATAATAGAGCAGCTTCGTGAAGCGGTTTCTGACTCTTACGATATACCACGCCGCCATCGAGGTGAGAATTACTATCCCCACAACGGAAAGAACCGTTATCAGTGCGGAATTCACAAACGCCATAAAGAAATCGGATTGCGTGAAGCCTTTTATAAAGTTACTGATTCCCGCAAACTTTTCGCCCGTCGGTAATGAAAACGGCTCATCGGAAATATAAAAATTGCCCTTGAACGAGTTCATCAGCACGATAAAAACGGGAGAGAGAAACAAAACCGCAAGAACAAAAAGAACGGCATAGATCGCCGCATTCGTTATTCTGAATCTGCGTTTCATCAATTCTCAATCTCCTTTCGGCTTGTTGCCCGAAGCTGAACAAAAGCGATTGCCGCCACAAGCAAAAAGAAAATAACCGCCTTTGCCTGACCCGTTCCGTGCCATTCGGCAAGGCGCAGACCTGTATGGTCATAGAAGGTTTTATATATATCAAGGGCAAGCAGCGAGGTATCCGCCGATTTGCCGTTGAGTGCAAGGTTCTGGTCGAAAAGCTTGAAGGAATTCGTCAGCGTAAGAAAGGTGCAAATCGTTATCGACGGCATTACCATCGGAACTGTTATCCCGAAAAGCTCCCTTGCAGGTGAAGCGCCGTCAATTGCCGCCGCCTCGTGAATATGCGAGGGTATATTCTGCAGACCTGCTATATAAATAATCATCATATAGCCTATCATCTGCCAGTTCATCAGCACCACAAGTCCCCAGAAGCCGTAGCTCGGGTCATAGGTTATATCCACGCCGAAAATGCCGAGAATGCCGTTGATAATCAGGCTCCAGATATGGCCGAGAACGATTCCGCCGATAAGATTCGGCATAAAGAAAACCGTTCTGAAAAAATCCGTACCCTTCAGCCCCTTTGTAAGCAGAAGAGCAACGGAAAAGGCGATAACGTTGACCGAAACAATCGAAACTGCGGTAAATTTAACCGTCAGCCACAGTGAATTGAGAAACGTTTCGTCCTGAGTAAAAATTCTGATGTAGTTCGCAATACCGACCCATTCGCTTGAATCAACCGTTCTGAAATGCGTGAACGAGAGATAAATACCCATCAGAAACGGCACAACAAAGGACACCGCAAACGCCGCAAGGACGGGAACAACGAAAACGGGAAAATATTTTTTCAGCGATTTGTGCACTAAATCATCTCCGAATATCGGGAGCTGCAAAAAGCAGCCCCCGCCGAATCATCTTTATTAGTTATGCTCCGAATTCCTTCTTCCATTCGTCAACGGCGTGTTTTTTGACCTCATCCCAGCCCATAACGCCCTGGGCATAGCGAAGCAGAGCCGTGCCGAAGCTGTCTTTGTAATTCTGGCTCGGAAAAACGGTGAAATTCCATGGAATATTCGTCACACCCTCCTTGTTCATCCATCGCATAACCTCCCTTGCAAGAGGATCATCGGGCGTATCGTTATCGGTGAAGGTGTCAAAGGGTGCAATGAAGCCAAGCTCATCGCTGACGTATTTCTTGCCCGTTTCGGAGCTGAAAAGCCACCAGAGAAAATCTGCCGCCGCCTGCTGCTGAGCTTTGGAAGCCTTTGCGTTGATGCAGATGAAATTCTCCGTACCGATTGCAAGACCGAGCTTTTCCTCGTTTTTCGTGCCTGTATATATCGGCATAAAAGCAATTTCATCCGCCTTTACGGTGTTACCTAAAACGCCGAGAATCTGCGATGCGCCCCAGTTGCCGTTTTGCACCATCGCACACTTGCCGAGAGCAAATTCCGCCATTGAAGTCGTTACGTCGATTGTACCGAGCTTTGTTTTATCGGCAGTTGAATTATTGATATACAAATCAAAAATATTCTTGAAATTATCGGAATAAGTGAAATCAATGCTCTTATATCCGTCGCCTGTAAGGTCGGTATTCTTATCAAGGAATTCCATCGTTACGGGGATATTCATAAGGTGCGTCTGCCAGCGCCAGTCCTCACCCGTTTTGAGAGAGGTTGAAGCGAAAACGCCGTTGATTCCGAGCTCCGATTTATGCGCCTGCATATCCTCGACAACCGCTTTCAGCTTTTCAAAGGAATTGATTTCCTCCACAGAGGTGTAGGGAGTTTTCTTGGTGGGCAAGGCAAAATATTTTGCGAGAATCGCTTTGTTATAGATAATTCCGTAGCCCTCAACCACGTAAGGAATGCCGTAAACTTTTCCGTCAGACATAATGGCGAGGCTCTTATCCGTGAGATGCTTATAAAGCTCGGTATTGCTCAGGTCTGCACAGTATTCCGCCCACGAAGCGTAGCCGATGGGACCGTTAATCTGAAAAATCGTAGGTGCTTCATCGGTTGCCATACGTGCCGTGAGCGTTGACTCATAAGTGCCCGAAGCGGCGGTCTCAACAATCAGCTTTACGCCCGTTTCTTTTTCATATGCCTCGGAAATCCTCTTATAAACCTCGGCAACCTCGGGCTTGAAATTGAGATAGCGGATTTCGGTAACCGTTCCGTCAGGACCGTCGCCGTTGCCCGAAGGCTTCATACGGGTGCAGGATGCGAAAACGCCCGTAAGAACGGTTATTGCGGCAATAATTGCAAAAATTCTTTTTTTCATAAAATTACCTCCGTAATTTTTCATTCAGAATTAATGTTATTATGCACACATAAAAAGAATATAATTCACGGCAGCCGAAAAAGACAGATTCCGATTTTTTATAGTGACATTCATCATTTATCGTGATATTGTCTGTTAAAAAAATTTTTTGAACTTTCATCAAATAATGAGTGTTTTGAGCAAATCCGGCGAATAAATGATGTAACGAATGTTCGTACAAATCAAAAGGAGGTTTCTCAAATGAAAAAAATTATCTCTGTTTTAATGGCGTTTATCTTTATTTTTTCTGCCTTTTCAATTTCATCAAGTGCTATTGCTTATTCCCAGACAGAAATGTTTTTCAACAGGGTTGAAGAAACAAAAGCAATTCGATTTGTTCCACCGAAAAGGAATCTCTTTGCACAGGCAATGGGCGACATATCAATCAGACTTTGCGAGGATGAAGACGGGAACGAATACGGAGAGTTCATAGCAAAGACAAAATTCGGTGCAGATATGTATGTATTAAAGGACGGAATGTTTCTCCACATTCCCGCTCTCGGCATTCACTTTGATTACACCCTTGCCTACGGCAACGAAAAAACTGAAGTCATCAGAAATGAATTAACAGAAGATACTGACAAATTGCTGATGCTTCCTGCCTTCGATAATTATATGTATTTCGATGGTTCGGAAGAAACCTACCACAAGGACTACGGCAAGATATATATTGAGACTTTTTCTTATAACAGAAGAAGTATTTTAACAAGCCTTGTTGAATCAGGTGAATTGGTTTTACCCGAATCGCTCAACATAAACTCCTCCCTCTATGATATCGGCTGGGAACTCATTGAGTTTGGAGGAAAAGAAAGCCAACTTGGATTCTTTCTCCTCGACCTTGACGATAAAGCTACCTTTGTTTTTGACGATAATCAGAACCTTATTGCCGCTAGCTACTACGTAGGAGACGGCATGGACATTTCGCGCAAGAGGATAACTCAGGACGATTACTCTATGATTCTGCCCGAAACGGAACAAAGCAGATTTGAAAGACCCGAAAAGTCATTCGGATTTGACTTGCTGATGAAGATTATCGGAATAATTCTTAACCTCTGTTTTGTTAAATAAAAAATCCCCTGCAGAAGCAACCAAACATAAATTTGTTGCTTCTGCAGGGGTTATATTTTTGTTTATTTAAATCTGCCGTCAAGCCAGCGTACGCTCATATCAACCCAGCATTTAAGGTGGGCAAGGTAATCAACGTGCTCCTGCTTATCGTAAACGGAGCTGTTTGCAACGGAGAAGCCGTGAAAACCCTTTTCAAAAACGTGAAGCTCGAAGGGCACACCCTCCTTTGCAAGTGCCGATGCAAATGCAAGAGAATTCTCAACGGGCACGCAGTCATCCTCTGCCGCGTGGATAATGAATGCAGGTGAAGTGTTTTTATCCACCTTCTTTTCAAGCGACGGAATCGGCTCGGCAAGGATTCTGCCGATTGATTCGAGAATGCAGGGATATCCGAGAATAACGGCGGCGGGTCTGATTCTGCCCATCGTAGCAAGTGCGGCGCAGAGATGTCCGCCTGCGGAAAAACCGATTGCCGCAATTTTATCGGTATCAACGTTCCATTCCTCTGCGTTGTCGATTATCGTCTGCATTGCGAGCTCGGCATCCTCAAGAGGTCTCGGAAACGCCGCCGCGCCCTTTCCGACGGTATAGCGCAGAACGAATGCGTTATAGCCCTGCAAATTATAAGCAAATGCCACGGGTTCAGCCTCTCTGTCGGAGCAGAACATATATGCTCCGCCGGGAATGACAAGCATCGTCGGACGCTTTTCCATATGCTTCATTTCGGGTGACTGCTCGGGCAGATATGCCGTTAAGGTTACGCCGTCATCGGTAAGCTTCAAAGTAAAAGTTCTCATATATTTCACCTTTTAATAGCTGATTTTAAGTGTTTTGATTTCAAAGGGTCTGAACTCCAGAGCCTCGCCCTCAAGAACAGACTCGACGTCCTCGAGCATATCGGTTATCTCGACCTTTTTCGCGCCCTCAAAGAATCTGACCGGGCAATCGGTATACGTACCCTCCGCCTCATAAAGACGCACGATGAATGCTTTTTCGTTATCCTCGCAGGGCTTGACCGCCTCAACGATAACGTTTTCCGCTTCGGGAACAACAAGGGCAACCGCCCTGAAATCACCCTCACCTGCAATAACGGGAACATTCAGCTCATATGCAGGTCTGATAACGTTCTCTGCACAGAAGCCGCCGTTGTGAGGAAGGAACGAATAAACGGTTTTGTGAACACCCTTGTCACCCTCGAAATCTGGTCTTGTGCCGCCCTTATGGAGCGAAAGACGCATCTGACCGCCGTAAACCGAAATGCCGTACTTGCTGTCATTGAGAAGTGCAACACCGAATCGGGTTTCGGAAAGATCGGTATATTTATGGTTTACAACCTCGAACTTTGCCTTTTCAACGGAATCGTTTCTGGTGGTGGGTCTCGTTACGTTACCGTACTGAATTTCAAACCTCGCAAAGCTGCTGTGGACGTTTGTATCAAATGCGGTTTTGAGGAAGCGGTGGTTATCCTGCCAATCCATAACGGTATCAAACCTGATTTCGGGTGAATCCGCAAAATAAATCGCATCCTGCGTAACGGTTGATTTATCCGTAATTTTATATACGCTTCTTATAATAAGAGCCGCCGCTCCGTGAGAAACAACCTCACGGCTGACAAGCACGGATTTATCCTCAAACTTGACGTCGAGATCGGCATCGATATCCCAGTTATCCCAGGCTGCGGGCAAATCCTCGGCAACGATAAAGGTGTTGAGCGCATAGCCCTCGCCTCTGACCTGTCTGCCGCAGCGCTTATCGATAAAGGACTTCATATATCCCTTTCCGTCAAATTCAATTTCCGCAAACGGAGTTGAAACACCCGAATCGGTTACGGAAATCTCACTTGAAGCATCGGCTGTACCCTCAACAAGATTGATGACAATTGTTGAGAATGCAGGCACGGTCACGCCGCTGATGATGAGAATATTCTTGCCGTCGAGGTTTTTATATGCCTGCTGTTTGCAGGGAATATCGGCAACAAGACCCTCCTCGCATTCAAGGAAAATCGCATCGTTTCTGTCAAACGAAAGAGTATTTGTGACGGAAATACATCTGCCTTTTTCACCGACGGCTTCCGCAATAAATGCCGTTGCCTTTTCGATTACCTCGCCCGTTTCTTTGAGAGCAAGCTTATGGGCAGAGGGAATGCAGGTGCCGGGAAGAATATCGTGGAACTGATTGAGAAGCAGCTTTTCATAAAGCGGACGGATTTTTTCGTCGCTTGCAACCTCTCCGTTTCTGACGGCCTCGCAAACGGTCAGATATTCCATATCACGCAGGGCAAGCTCTGCCTTGCGGTTATTGTGCTTGATATTATGCTGATTTGTGAGCGTACCTCTGTGAAGCTCAAGATAAAGCTCACCTGAATAGGTTGAGGGATTCTTTGCATCTGCCTCAATCCTCTTCATAAAGTCACCGACGAAAGAAAACTCTGCCTTCGCACAGCCGTTGAGGTCTCTGATTCTGCGTGCGGTTTCAATCATTTCAAACTGCGGTCCGCCGCCGCCGTCACCGTGGCCGAAGGCACAGATACGCTTTCTTGTGACGCTTCTTTCGCGGAGTGAACGCCCGACCTCTTTTGTATCGCCCGTTACGGCATAATGCAAATCCCTCGGTGAAGGCCATGCAGGAATCTTGTTGAAATGCGTGAATACTGTCGTGCCGTCAATTCCCTTCCAATAGAACGTGTCATACGGGAATGCGTTGGCATCATTCCAGTCGATTTTGGTTGTGAGAAAATAATCAACCTTGCAGCCCTTCATAATCTGCGGAATTGCGGCGCTGTAGCCGAAGGTATCGGGCAGCCAGAAGCAGTTTGACGTGAAATCAAAATACTTTCTCGTGAAGCGCTGGCCCCAGAGAAACTGCCTTACCATTGATTCACCCGAGGTGATGTTGCAATCGCACTCAACCCAGACCGCACCGTTGGGCTCATATCTGCCCTCGGCAACCTTTTTTCTGATATCCTCAAACAATGCCGGATAATGTCTGCGGAGCATATCGGAATGGCAGGACGAGCTCTGCACAAAGAGGAATTCGGGATACTGCTCCATAAGAGAAACGGCATTTGAATATGTTCTTGCGCTCTTTTTGATTGTTTCGGTTGCTTTCCAGAGCCATGCGGTATCGAGATGCGAATGACCGACTATACCGACCTCGGCAGCTTCGGGACCGTTTCTGACAGCAAGCATTTCCTTGAGGAAGGGATGCGCCGCCTTAAGAGCCTCTCTGAAGCTCTCAGCGTCAACGTCCTCGGGTGCATAGTAAATTCTCTTATGCACCTCATAAAGAGCATTGATGAGGTCGCCTCTTCTGAAAGAGCTTTCGGGAAGCGATTCAACAAGCTCGTTGACGACCTTGAGGTCAAAATAGAAATCGTTAATCAGCTCATCTTTGACGCAGATATCCATTCCGCCGAAATGATATCTGTATTCCTTGATGAGTCTGTTTGTTTCAAAAGGCTGTGTGCCGAGATGGGTGTGACCCGAATAAACCTCGAGGGCAATATCGATTTTTTCGCCTGCTTTAACGTTCATTTTCAGCAGGTCGCAATAGTGGTTGCCGTGACCCGTGAAAACAATCTTCGTGCAAAACGTGCCGAAGGGCTTTCCGTTGACCCAGAGTAATGTTTCATAACCCTCTGTATGAGGCATAACGAAAAGATTCTTTCCGTCAAGCTCATCGGGCACAACGAATTCCGTTTTAAACCAGCAGAAGGATTCCTCCGCACCCCAGACCCAACCGCTTTCAACGGGAGCCATCACCGATGAATCGGGGATTTCGTAAAGTCTGTCAAGCGTTTCATAGGCAAGAGCAGAATCAATTCGGCTCACCTTTTTGAAAAGCATAGGGTTGAGAGTATCCTCAAATCTTTTGAGTTTGCTGAGCATTCGCTCAATTTGTTTTTCCGTAAGCATAGTTTTCTTTCTTCTTTCGGGGATAGAGTTTATCTTTTATTCATCGGGCAGACGCTCATACAGATTCCGCAAACTGAACCTCTGCCGATTTTCTGAAATTTTGTTTTCATATAAGTACTGCAGGCTTCGGGGTCGAATATCTCCTCCCTCGGAATGCCCGGATACCAGTCAACGCCCTTGATTGCCTTTGCGGGGCAAGCCTTCACGCACAAATCGCAGCCGTTGCAGATATTTTTGATTTCAACGTCGGAAACGTCAAATTCACAATCCGTGAAAATCGTTCCGAGGCGGACAAAGCTGCCGTATTCGTTATGGAGAAAAAGCGAATTTCTTCCCACCGAGCCGAGACCTGCAAGGCAGGCGGCTTTTTTATGGGAATATCTGCCCGAATAATTCCAGCCGTCCTTGTTGATGCTCTGCGAAGCGGCAACGGTGATATAGCGGTAACCCTTTCTCTGAAGAAAAAGACCTGCCTGCAGAAGCATCGAATCTATAAACGCATTGACGTTGCGGTAATGATTGAAATAGGTGTGGGTCGGCTCGTCCTCGATTTCTTCTATTATCTCTTCGGAAAGTCTGACGGCGATGCTCACACCGAAAGGAAGCGGTCCGTCGTCGGCTGTGAAAAAACCGACGTCCGAAACACCCTTTTCAAGTAAAAATTCTTTAAGCTCGTCCTGAATGCGCATCAGCTTTTCACCTTCGTTTCAAAGCAGAGCCAGCCGCCGCTTTCGTGGCGTGCAATGACCTCAAGACCGTTCTTTTCAAACGCCGCAAGCACGTCACCCTCTCTGGGCACGATGATACCCGAGGTGATGAATACGGCATCGGGATTCATATAGTTTTTGACGTTTTCGCAAAGAATAACGATAATATCCGCAACGATGTTAGCGGCAATGATATCGAATTTTCCGCTGACCTTATCGGTCATCGAGCCCTGCAAAACTGTATACTGCGGCTCTGTGAAACCGTTGGTTTCGCCGTTTTCTCTTGCAGTTTTGACGGCAAGAGCATCGATATCAACGCCTACTGCCGAATCTGCACCGAGAAGCAGACCCGCAACGGAAAGAATACCGCTTCCGCAGCCGATATCGAGCATTGTTTTACCGTTTTCGGCATATTTCTCAATGCTTTCAAGGCAGAGTCTCGTTGTATCGTGAGTACCCGAGCCGAAAGCAAGACCGGGCTCAAGATGGATAACGGCTCTGTTGCCTGCGTCGAATTCCTGCTCCCAGATGGGACGGATAAGCAGACGCTCACCCACGGGCATGGGCTTGAAATATTTTTTCCAGTTATTCTCCCAATCCGCATTTTTGCAAACGGCTTCGTCGATTTCGTAGCCGATGCCCTCTGCGGCAAGTCTTTCCGAAAGGAACGATACCGCCTCGGCAGGATTTTCTTCGGGAGAAATATAGATGTGAACGATACCCTTCGTTCTGTCCTTGGCAAGCAAATCCTCGTCAATCAGGTCGATTCTTGCAATCTGCCACGCCTCTTCCTCAAGAGTTCTGTAATCCTCTATGTAAATTCCGTAGGGCACCGCCATATGTGCGATATCCCCTGCTCTGTCAACGTCGTCTGCGTTGACAGTTATTTTAATTTCTGTCCAGTCCATTTCTTACTCCAAATCAATATTTATTGTGAACGTCCTCTGCGAAGCAAAGCATATCCTTGACCTCGATTACCTTGCCGTTATCGAGCACAGCCTTACCGCTGAGTCTGCCGAAAACCTGATGCTGGTCGGTGATGATGAATTTGATATCGATTTTTGCAGCTCTGTCGATAATAGGTACGAAATCCATTTCGAATCTGCCGTTGTTTGACGTAAATTTCCACGGGTCTGTGTAGCTGTTTTCGGGAATGTGGAATTTAACGTCATCCAGCTTATGTGCAACGCCGTCATAGAAAAGAATATTTTCGCTTGCGGCTGTTGTATCACCGAAACCGTAGCCGATATTGAAGCCGAAGGAATGGCCGTCGATATCCATATTACCCGAGCCCCAGTACCAGGTGTTATCGTAAGTCCAAACGCCTCTGCCCCAGTCAAGAGTACCGAAATCGGTTGAGGGGTCGAAAACGTATTCCTTGCCGTCAAACTCAACCTTACCGCTTGCTCTCATACAGTTGATTTTCTGATTATAATAGAAAGCGGTTTTCTTTTCTTTCCAGGGGGTTGCGATAACCATTGTATCCATTTCGGGCTGTGCAAGCGTAATATCGCAGGAGAAGGTCTTGCCGTCAAGGAAATTCTTGAAATTGCAGACGATTCTGCGCTGACCCTCGGTAACTCTGAATTCCATATCAAGGCGTTTGTCGTGATAAACGGTGTCGCCCTTTTCGCTGGTGGGAGGAAGCTTGAATTTGCCCATAGGCAGGAAGTTAAGGATTGTTTCCGTATGCTCCCAGGGCTTTGAAAAATCGAGAAGGCTTACCGACTGCAGACCGATATATCCGTCATCCGAAATCGTGAATGCCACGCCGAAATTATTCTTTTCGGACAGAACAAGATAATAATCCCATTCCTTTATTCTGAATTTGGGAGCCTTGATTGCATTGCGGTCATAAACCTGACAGAGCCTTCTTGACCAGCCGGGCTCTCTGAGACTGCCGTCCTCCTTAAGAAGGGGCTGAACCTTTGTTACTTCGTGGTTTCTCATAATCTTTCCTCCTGTATTATTCAAAATTTATTCTTCAATAAGATTTATGCCTTCGCCGTTGCTTCTGCCGTGGTTATAAAGGTTACGGTTTTCGAGTGCCCACTGACGGGGTGTGAATGCACCGACCTCAACCTCACTGACGGCGTGATTCATTTCGTAAAGCCTTGCATCAAGAAGGTCAAGCTGCGAAAGAAGCTCCGCCTCGATAAACATAGGCATCTTTGCCGCACCGAATTCGGGTGTGCCGTGGTGAGAAATAAGCATATGCTCAACAAGAGTGAGGGTTTCCTCGGAGATGCCGTTTTCTCTGCCGATGCGGTCGATGTTGACTGCACCCA
The DNA here is from genome assembly GCA_045592085.1 of Acutalibacteraceae bacterium. Taxonomy (GTDB): domain Bacteria; phylum Bacillota; class Clostridia; order Oscillospirales; family Acutalibacteraceae; genus CAG-177. The sequence goes on from JAZNUD010000089.1 coordinate 29,270, forward strand.
TAACAAGGTGACCGAGCAGATTGCCTCTGACGGTATATTCGCCCGCAATTCCCGTTGAAGCAACCTCAAGCTCCTCGGTTTTGGCGATATCGTGAAGAATTGCTCCCGTGCAGAGCAAATCATAGTTGACGTATCGGTAAATAGCGCAAACGCTTTTTGCAAGGCGGAGAATCGAAAGCGTGTGCATCAGCAGACCGCTTCTGACAGCGTGATGCAGATTCTTTGCGGCAGGCCAATAGAGAAGCTTTTCGCGGTAGGCATCAATAACCTTTGTGACAAGAAGCTTAAGCTCCGCATCCTCAAACGAATCAACGATTTTTTCGATTTCTGCGAGCATCACCTCACCCGAAAGGCAGGCGGAAGGCACGTAGTCCTCAATTTTCACGTTATCCTCGGGCAATACGCAGCGGATTCTCTCAACACGGAACTGAATCGTATCGTTGAAGGGTACGTAGCTTCCCCTTACCTTGACGAAATCAAATTTGGCAAAGGTGTTTGTCGGAGATTCCTTATAGTCCCAGAGCTTTGCGCTGATTTCGCCGTCGTTATCGGCAAGAATCAGATCAAGATAGGGAACGCCCTTTGCGGTCATCTTCTTTTCAACGGTTTTAATCAGGCAGAAGCCTTCGTGCGACTGACCTGAGCCTATTGCTGTGAAATTCATATGTTTTCCTCCAGACAGAGAATCTGATATTTATAATTAGAATTATTGTATCATATATATTATAAAAAACAAACCCCAAATACAAAAATTTTATCGGTTACGGGAAGAAAATTTATCGCAAATATACTTGACAAAACACCGTGTCGGTTTATAATGAAATTAATAATTCTCGGGGCGGGGTGAGATTCCCCACCGGTGGTAAAGTCCACGACCCGCTTATGGCGGCTGATGCGGTGAAACTCCGCAACCGACGGTTAAAGTCCGGATGAAAGAGAATGCCGATATTTCGACATTTACGCTCTGTTTTCACAGGGCGTTTTTTGTTTTACGGCACTCCGAGCAAATGGAGGTTTAATTATGAAGAAAAATCAGACAGTTATCAAAACAGCAATTATGGCGATGCTTACGGCGGTTTCAATCGTGCTGGTATATTTCATTCACCTGCCGCTGATTCCCGGCTTTGCATTCCTCGAATATGACCCTGCGGATATCCCCGTACTCATCGGTGCAATGATGCTCGGTCCCGTTTCGGGAATCGTCATTCTGCTTGCAGTTTGCCTCATTCAGGCTCTGACCGTCAGCGCTGCAAGCGGATGGATCGGCTTTTTTATGCATTTCATTGCATCGAGCGTGCTTGTGCTCATCCCTTCAATCATTTACAGAAGGAAAAAGACAACCCTCAGCCTTGTCATCGGTCTTGTCCTCGGAGTTATCGCAATGACAGCGGTTATGATTCCGCTGAATCTCGTTTTCACGGGCATTTTTATGGGTACGGGTGTCAAGGCAGTTGCAGGTTTGCTTATCCCTGCAATCATCCCCTTCAACCTCGCAAAAGCTTCAATCAACGCCGTTGTCACCTTTGCAGTCTTTACACCGATTGCAAAAATTCTTGAGAAATATATAAAGTTATGATTATTCATCCCATTCCACCGCTGTTTGACAGCGAATCAAAAACACTCATTCTCGGCTCATTTCCCTCTGTCAAATCAAGGGAAGCCGCATTTTTCTACGGTCATCCGCAAAACAGATTCTGGGCGGTTGCGGCAGCGGTTTTGGGTTATCCGAAGCCCGAAACGGTTGAAGAAAAAAAGAAGATGATTCTTGAGAATCACCTTGCAATGTGGGACGTTATCGAATCCTGCGAAATCGAAGGCAGCGCCGACAGCACAATCCGCAACGTTACCGCAAACGACCTTTCGCTTATCCTTGAAAACAGCAAGGTTGACAGAATAATTGTCAACGGCAAAACCGCCGAAAAATATTACATTAGATACACCTATCCCCAAACGGGAATCAAGGCAATATGCCTGCCGTCAACAAGCCCTGCGAATGCCGCATGGAGCCTTAAAAAGCTTGTTGAGGCGTGGAAAATAATACTGTAAAAACTTCAGGAGAGAGAAAATATGCTGAAAATTTTAACCTATCCCGTAAGATTTATTCCCCTGCTGATTTCGCTGATTATAGCTTTCGTTTCGGTTTTCCCCGCAAACGGAGAAAGGCTGAATGAAGAAATCGTTGAACAGATGCAGCGCATCGAAGCGCTTGAAAAAGCTTATGCAAACGGAGAAATCGCACCCGTTGACGAAGCCTCTTTCTTCGCAGGCAACCTTGCATCAGAGCTTGAATCGGGCATTAAATTCAACGAGATGAGCTTCCTTGCAACGCACAACAGCTACCAGTCCGAAGCAACCGACGCCACCAAAAAGCTCTATAAAAATCTCTCGGAGCTCACTCTCGGTCTTGTTGCCGAAAACAAAGTCGAATTCAAGAGCGAAACGCTTACCGACCAATTCAACAGCGGTGTGCGAAGCATTGAAATAGATATTGAAACCTTTGACCGCAACGGCGAGATTTCATTCACCTGTATGCACTCACCGTATATCGATATGACAACCACCTGCTACGATTTTGAGCTTGCAATGAAAGAGATTTCAATGTGGTCGGACAACAATCCCGACCATCTGCCCATAACAATTATCATCGAGCCGAAAACCGTTATCCTTGCGCTTGAGGATATGAAAGGCTTCAATTATGATTACGCATTTGAGCTTGACGGCGTTTTGAGAGAAACACTCGGAGACAAGCTTTTCACCCCTGCGGATATGCTTCGTGATTATGAATCATTCGGTGAAATGAGAAAAGCCGACGGTTGGTGTGAGGTCAAGGATATGCTCGGCAAGGTTCTGATTCTTTTGCACGACTGCGGCGCAACTCAGGATTATATCGATGCAGACCCCTCTCTCAAAACGCAGGCAATGTTTCCGATGCTCCGCGAGGATGATGCCGAAAAGGATTACGCCTCCTTCATTCTTTCAAACGAGCCCGCAAAGCTCCTCAAATCGCAGGATTATATTGTCGGAGAACAGAAGCTGATTGTCCGCACAAGGGCAGACAGCTTTACAAACGTCTCGGATAAAACGAGCAGCGATGCACTTGACTGCAAGGCACATATCGTTTCAACCGATTATCCGCCGAGAACGGACAACACCGATGAAAGCTACGTTTTTTCATTCGGTGAAAGAAAAACGGTCAGAAAGATAACATAAAAAAATTCAGCCGTCGGGGTGACCGACGGCTGTTTTGCGTTCATACGTTATTTAATGATTTCGGCATTCCAGAAGAATTCAAAGGTTTCGCCCTCTGCGAGTCTTTCGATTCCCCTCTTTTCGGAGATATCAGCCTTGACCTCTCTGCCGTCATTCACACCGTACCACGGCTCAAGGCAGACATAGGGAGCACCGGGCTTTGCCCAGATTCCGAGGAAGGGGCACTTGCCGAAGGTGAATTCAAGCTCGTTTTCACCCTTGATGCGGAGCTTTTCGGATTTCATACCCGAAAGAATAAGTGCATCAGCCTTGAAGATTTCCTCTGTAATCTCAATCTCTCTGTCGTTTTCAAGCAGGGGGAATTTTTTATCGATAATGAGGTTATCGCTGTCGATTCTTTCGGTGGGAATCGTTTCGGGATATTCGAATTCAATAACGTCGCCTACCGCACAGTTGAAGCCGGGGTGCGCACCGATTGAAAAATACATTTCGCCCTTTGTTTTGTTGATGACGGTCATCGTGTTTTTGAGCGATTTACCAATAAGCTCAAACGTGACGAGCAATTCAAACTCAAAGGGATAGCTTTTGAGCGTTTCCCCGTTGCTCTCAAGGCTAAAAACAGCCTTTGCACCGCCGCACTCCTTGACTGCAAACGGAAGCTTTCTTGCAAGGCCGTGCTTGGGCATTGAATACTCCTTGCCGTTATAACGGTATTTATCATCAATAAGCTGACCGATTACGGGAAAAAGCACGGGTGCCTGACCGTACCAGATTTCTGTTTTGCCGTACCAGATATATTCCTTGCCGTTTTCCTTTGATTTGAGCGAGTGAAGCTGAGCACCCATATCATCGATTTCGCAGGTGAAAAATTCGTTTTCTATTTTGTAAAACATATTCATTATCCTTTCGCTGATTTCTGAAAATAATTCTATCACAAACAGCATATATATTTCAACTATTTTTCTTTTGAATATTGCCGATTATTGCGGTATGTGTTAAAATATAAGAGATATCAAAACGGGCGGCTGACAGCCGCCCCTACCCTTAAAACTGTTTTTAGAGGTGATTCCGTGAACAGTATTTTCAACGCAATTCCCCTGCCTGCAGGTCTGCCCTGCCGTGAATATAACTGCGGCGAAGGCACGTTTATGCTTCTTTATTCCGACGTTGAAAAGGAAGTTTTCGATAAGCTCTGTGCCGATATCGAGTGTAAAGGCTTTGAGCTTTACGATGAATCCGAAATCGAGCATTCAAGCCATAAAACCTACGTTTCGGGAATGATGGCGCACGTTTATTACTGCGGAGTTGAAAAGGCTCTGCGTATCGTTGCCGCCCCGAAATTTGAAAGATATCCGAATAAACCGTTAAGCTCCGCAGAAACCGCCACTCTCTGGCAGTTTGAGGTTGACCATTCGCTGATTGACTGCGGAATGTGCTATATAATCAAGGCATCAAACGGCAATTTCTTTGTTATCGACAGTGCTCACCCCTACTCAGTCAGGGACGATTTCAGAATCATCGATTTTCTCAAAAAGCATTCCGACGGCAGAAAACCCGTTGTTGAAGGCTGGTTTATTTCTCACGGTCACGAGGACCACGTCGGTAAGGTCAAAGACGTACTTTTATATCACAAGGATGAAATCGAGATAAAGGCGTTTTATTATAATCTGCCGTCGCTTGAGCTCCCCGAAAGCAAGGGTTGGGGCGACTCGGGCAACAACATTATGCTTTCATTTATGGAGGCACTTGAACGCAGACCCGAAATCAAAAAGTATAAAATGCATACGGGTCAGCGGTTTTACGTTGATAATCTTGAATTCACCGTGCTCTGCACTCACGAGGACGTTTTCCCGAGAAGCCTCGAAAACTTCAACAACACCACGATTTCGGTGATGATGAAGGTCGGCAACTGCAAGGTTTCATTCCCCGGAGACAGTATGGGTGAAAGCGACAGAGTTCTCATCAGAAGATATTCGGCGCAAACGCTCAAATGCGACGTTATGCAGATGTCGCACCACGGTCACGAGGGCACGTCTCCCGAATTCTACCGCAGATCGGGTGCGGAATGCCTGCTTTTCCCGATAACGGAAATCAAATTTGACGAGGAGCTTCCGAGGCAGGAGGCAAACCGTGTTGCGATTGAAATAGCAAAGGAATATCACATCGCATCAAACGGTGCGGCTGAAATCCCGCTGCCGTATAAATACGGTCAGACGAAAATCCTGCCCGACGAAACCTTTGAGGATTTCAATGGAATTTATTGGCTCTGGTGCTACGAATACACCGACGAATACAAAGAGAAGCTTTATAAAGAGTTTTTGGAGAGGAAAGATAAAGAATAAAGTATTAAAAAAGTCGCTGACTTGAATTTAAATCAAGTCAGCGACTTTTTTAAAACCCAAATGTTCTTGTAATAAAAAGTTCCGGATCCTCTGCATAGTTGTTTTTGGCTTCAACAACAATATCCGAGGTGCTGTCATTAAACAAATACCCAATATTAAATTCATACTCAGTTCCCGGCTTTACTTTGTTCCGATTATAAGCACGGAACTGAAAATCTGCTTCATTTGAACAAACCGTTCCGCTTAAGGCTACACCGTTTTGATATACATTGACATCCATCGCTGTCATAAATCCTATTTCTTCATCACCATTATTTTCAAAAACATAGGTAATCACCACGCAGTCTTCATTTGCATGGTTCTTTGCAATTCTTGCAGATTTAATTTCAACATTATATTTGCTTGTGTCTCCATCAACCAGTTGTTTGCTTCCTATAAGCTCACTAACCTTATCTTCAAAAAATTCAATTTGACTGTTTCCGACTTGACTTTCTTTAGATCTGTCAGTTTCAGCATTCATTTTAGTGAAGCCCAAAATCAAGACAGCCAAAACAACGGCTACCACCGTGATAATAATCGTTATACTTTTTTTACCCATATCAATTCTCCTATCGTTTCTATTTGTAATCAATTATATGACAACTTGTCATAATTGTCAACAGAAAAAATGACATAATGTCATATAGGTGATATTATGCAAAATAACTTGCTGAAATTGCGCAAAGCAAAAGGAATTACCCAGATTGCCTTACAAATGGCGACAGGAATTGAACAAGCACTGATCTCAAAATTTGAAAACGGCGAACGCACTCCCCCGACCGAAACATTGATGATCCTTGCAGATTTTTACAACGTAAGTATAGATTATATTATGTGCAGAACAGATAAACCTGAAATCAACAAATAATAATGTAATTTCTTTTAAAAAGCATATTTTAGGCAAAGGCGAAACCCTTCCGAAGCTTTTCACTCTTCGCCATTCATTTTTCACTATAAAAAATCCGCTGACTTTATCGGTCAGCGGATTGATTTTTTATTCTCAGATGTTTGCGGCAGCCTTGATATCGTCAACTCTGTCCGTTCTTTCCCAGGGAAGGTCAACGTCTGTTCTGCCGATATGGCCGAGAGCCGCAATCTGCTTGTAGATGGGCTTTCTCAGGTCAAGTGTCTTGATAATGCCTGCAGGGCTGAGGTCGAAAAGCTTCTTTACGATTTCGGAAATATCCGTATCGGCAAGCTTGCCCGTGCCGAAGGTATCAACAAAAACGGAAACAGGCTGCTCAACGCCGATTGCATATGCAAGCTCAACCTCACACTTTGAAGCGAGACCTGCTGCAACAATATTCTTTGCAACGTAACGTGCTGCATAAGCTGCGGAGCGGTCAACCTTTGTGGGGTCCTTGCCGCTGAATGCACCGCCGCCGTGACGGGCATATCCGCCGTATGTATCAACGATAATCTTTCTGCCGGTAAGACCGCTGTCGCCCATAGGTCCGCCCGTTACGAATCTGCCTGTGGGATTGATGTGGAAAACCGTATTTTCATCCATCATATCTGCAGGAATTGTTGCTCTGATAACCTTTTCCGCAATGTCTTCTCTTATCTGCTCAAGAGTTACGTCTGCAGCGTGCTGTGAGGAGATAACAACCGTATCAACTCTGACGGGCTTGTTATTCTCATCGTATTCGATTGTTACCTGGCTCTTGCCGTCGGGACGGAGATAAGCGAGTGTACCGTCTCTGCGTACCTCTGTGAGCTTTGCGCAAAGCTTATGTGCAAGTGAAATGGGAAGGGGCATAAGCTCGGGTGTTTCGTCGCAGGCAAAGCCGAACATCATACCCTGGTCGCCTGCACCGAGTCTGTCAACGCCCATTGCGATATCGCCCGACTGCTTATCGAGAGCCGTCATAACAGCGCAGGTGTTGCAGTCAAAGCCGTATTCAGCATTGTTATAGCCGATTTCGTCAACTGTTTCTCTGACGAGCTTGGGAATATCGATATCTGCCGTTGTTGTGATTTCACCCATAACGAGAACCATCCCGGTTGTGCAGCAGGTTTCGCAGGCAACTCTGCCCATGGGGTCCTGAGCGAGAATCGCATCAAGAACTGCGTCCGAAATCTGGTCGCAGATTTTGTCGGGATGTCCGCCCGTTACGGATTCGGATGTGAAGAAATAATGTGCCATAGTCTTTTACCTTTCTCTTTTTGACTTATCAACTATAGTCCTCGAAAAAATAACCGCCGAAGGAGTCTTCAGCGGTTGAAAACACCTTATTTTCCGACTTGACGTCGCAGGAATTAGCACCTTGCTTAACACAGGTTGCCGGGCTTCACAGGGCCTGTCCCTCTGCCTCTCTGAATAAGGACATATTCTATTGACTTAATAATTATATAACGGTGCCGATATTTTGTCAACACCTGACGGACTGCGCAAATATAGAATTATTGCAGACAATCCGCTATTTTTTCGGGCGAATCGACGATAAATTCGGCATTGTTTTCCACAAGCACTTCTCTGCTTCTGAAGCCCCAGGTAACGCCGATGCAGGGCAGACCTGCGTTATGGGCAGTCATACAGTCAACCTCGGAATCGCCGATATAGACAGCCTTGTCCCTTGATGCACCGAGCTTTTCGAGTGCAAGCCATACGCCGTCGGGCTCGGGCTTCTGCGCAACGCCGTCAATCTGACCGATGATAACGTCAATCTTATCTCCGAAGAAATCGGTGATGATTTCGATTGCCGCATCCTGAATCTTGTTGGTGACAACCGCAGTTTTAAAGCCTGCCTTTTTAACGTCTGCAAGCATCTCCTGAATGCCTGCGTAAGGCGCGGTTTTGTTTTTGGAATTGCCCTTATAGTGCTCCTTGAAAATCTCAAGGCATTTTTCACTTGTTGCCTCGTCGGTGCCTTCGGGCACGCTGAGATAAACAAGCCTTTTCACTCCGTTGCCGACAAAGGAACGGATTTCATCAATATTTCTTGACGGAAAACCAAACTTATCAAGTGCAAAATTAACGCTGTCCATAAGATCGTCGAGCGTATCGATAAGAGTACCGTCCAAATCGAAAATAATTGTATCAAATTTCATAATTATCACCAAAAAGCCGTGTCATATAGATAACACGGCTGATTTTTATTTCTGATTTTTAAATTTATCGAAGAAGCCGCTTTTCTTCGAGGAGCCCGGAGCAGCTCCGCGTTCAACGCCCATTTCCTTTTCAAGCTCAAGCATAAGCTCTCTCTGACGGGGTGTAAGCTCTCTGGGCACTTCAACAATGATTTTAACAAGCTGATCGCCCTTGCCTCTGCCGTTGAGAATCTGGATTCCCCTGCCCTTGAGGACGAATACGGCTTCAGACTGAGTGCCTGCAGGCAAATCAAATTTCACGTCACCGTCAATGGTCGGAATCTGGATGCTGTCACCGAGTGCCGCCTGAGTGAAGCTGACCTTCTGCTCAAACCAGACGTTGAATCCGTCACGTTCGAAGTGCGGATGAGGTCTGACAAAAACGCCTACCTTGAGGTCGCCCTTGGGACCGCCGTTTGCGCCTGCATTACCTGCACCTCTGACGGAGAAAATCTGCCTGTCATCAATACCTGCGGGTATGTTAACCTCAACCGAAGCCTTGCCCGAAACCCTGCCTGCGCCACGGCACTTTGAGCAGGGGTCGTTTATAACCTTACCCTTACCCGAGCAACGGGGGCAGGTCTTCTGCGACTGCATAATGCCGAAGGGTGTTCTCTGGTCAACGGTCACGTAGCCTCTGCCGCCGCAATCGGGGCAGGTGCTTGCATTTGTACCTGCTTTTGCACCCGTGCCGCCGCAATCGGGGCAGGTGTCAACACGGTTGATTTCAACTGTCCTTTTGCAGCCCTTTGCCGCCTCTTCAAACGAAATTGTTACTCTCGTCTGAATATCCTCGCCTCTTCTGGGCGCATTGGGGTTGGCTTGTCTGGCACCGCCGCCGAAGCCGTTGCCGAAAATCGAGCCGAAGATATCGCCGAGGTCGAAATCGAAGCCGCCCGCGCCGCCGTATCCACCGTAACCGCCCGCACCGCCTGCACCGTAATTCGGGTCGACACCTGCGTGGCCGTACTGGTCATAGCGAGCTCTTTTCTGGCTGTCCGAAAGCACTTCGTAGGCTTCATTTGCCTCTTTGAATTTAGCTTCTGCCTGAGCATCACCGGGATTAAGGTCGGGATGATACTCCTTGGCTTTTTTTCTGTATGCTTTTTTTATTTCGTCATCGGATGCACCCTTCTGCACACCGAGGACTTCATAATAGTCTCTTTTATCTTGCAAGGGAGATTTCTCCTTTTAGACAGTTTTCGGGCGGCACAAGGCCGCCCTTATATTTATTATTGCTGGTCGCCGTCAACGTCTGTGAAATCAGCTTCCGTATAGCCTGCATCTGCGCCGGGAGCAGCACCGCCCTGTGCTGCGGCAGCTTCCTGAGCAGCCTTATAAAGTTTCTCGGAAACCTCATAGAATTTCTGTGTAAGCTCTTCCTGACGGCTCTTGATAAGGTTGATATCCTCGCCCTTGAGAGCTTCCTTGAGAGCCTCTACCTTCTCGGTAAGAGCAGCCTTTTCGTCTTCGCTGAACTTGTCGCCTTCTTCGCTGATAAGCTTTTCGCACTGATATACCATCTGGTCAGCGTTGTTGCGTGTGTCAACCTCTTCACGGCGCTGCTTATCTTCCTGAGCAAATCTCTCTGCTTCCGCAACAGCCTTCTCGATATCCTCCTTGGACATATTTGTTGAGGAGGTGATGGAGATTGACTGTTCCTTCTGTGTGCCGAGGTCCTTTGCGGAAACGTGAACGATGCCGTTTGCGTCGATATCGAAGGTTACTTCAATCTGAGGAACACCGCGGCGTGCAGGCATAATGCCGTCAAGATGGAAGATGCCGAGAGTCTTATTGTCTCTTGCAAATTCTCTTTCGCCCTGGAGAACGTGAACCTCAACTGAAGGCTGGTTATCGGCTGCCGTTGAGAAAATCTGGCTCTTCTTAACGGGGATGGTTGTATTTCTTTCGATAATCTTGGTGTTGATGCCGCCCATTGTCTCGATACCGAGTGAAAGAGGAGTAACGTCAAGAAGAAGGAGACCCTTGACCTCGCCGCCGAGAACGCCGCCCTGAATTGCTGCGCCGATTGCAACGCATTCATCGGGGTTGATGCCCTTGAAGGGCTCTGCGCCGAGATACTTCTTGATTGCTTCCTGAACGGCAGGAATTCTTGATGAACCGCCTACCATAAGAACCTTATCGATTTCGCTTGTCTTGAGACCCGAATCGCTCATTGCCTGGCGTACGGGACCCATTGTAGCCTCAACAAGGTCTGCTGTAAGCTCATTGAACTTTGCTCTTGTGAGAGTCATTTCAAGATGCTTGGGACCTGTTGCATCGGCAGTGATGAAGGGAAGGCTGATGTTTGAGGTTGTAACGCCTGAAAGCTCAATTTTTGCCTTTTCTGCAGCTTCCTTAAGTCTCTGCATAGCCATCTTGTCGCCTCTGAGGTCGATACCCTGGTCAGCCTTGAAGCCGTCGGCAAGCCACTCGATAATTCTCTGGTCGAAATCGTCACCGCCGAGACGGTTGTTACCTGCTGTTGCAAGAACTTCCTGAACACCGTCGCCCATTTCGATGATTGAAACGTCGAAGGTACCGCCGCCGAGGTCGTAAACCATAACCTTCTGGTCTGTTTCCTTGTCGATACCGTAAGCAAGAGCTGCTGCTGTGGGCTCGTTGATAATTCTCTTTACTTCAAGACCTGCAATCTTACCTGCATCCTTTGTTGCCTGACGCTGTGCGTCTGTGAAGTATGCGGGAACGGTGATAACTGCTTCGGTTACCTTTTCGCCGAGATATGCTTCTGCATCTGTCTTGAGCTTCTGAAGAATCATTGCGGAAATTTCCTGGGGTGTGTACTTTTTATCGTCGATTGCTACTCTGTAATCAGAGCCCATCTGTCTCTTGATTGAAGCAACGGTCTTATCGGGGTTTGTGATTGCCTGTCTCTTTGCTACCTGACCGACCATTCTCTCGCCTGTTTTGCCGAAAGCAACAACAGAGGGAGTTGTTCTTGCGCCTTCTGCGTTTGCGATAACTACGGGCTCGCCGCCTTCAATAACTGCAACGCATGAGTTTGTTGTACCTAAGTCGATACCGATTACCTTTGACATAATTTTTTCCTCCTGTATGGTGAAAGTATTTTTTAAACTGATTTATGAATTGGCTACCTTTACAACGGCTTCGCGGATTACCCTGTCACCGATTCTGTAGCCCTTTGAGAATACCTCTGCGACGGTGTTTTCACCGAAGTTTTCGTCCTCAACGCTCATTACTGCGTTGTGAATGTTGGGGTCGAACTCGTCACCGACCTCACCGAAGCTTTCAACGCCGTTCTTCTGAAGAATCTCGGCAAACTGCTGAAAGATAAGGTCGATTCCCTTTGAATACGCTTCAAAGCCTGCATCCTTATTGCTTGCTGCTCTGTCAAAATTATCGAGCACGGGAAGCAAATCCCTGAAAACCTCTGCACGGGATGAGGAATAGATATCCTGCTTCTCCTTCTGTGAACGCTTGCGGAAGTTATCGTATTCGGCACAGATGCGGAGAAACTGATCGTTTTTCTCATCAAGCGCCTTCTGAAGCTCTTCTTCCTTCGAAACCTCGGGTGCTGCTTCTTCTTTTACCTCTTCAACGGTTTCGGGGGTCTTTTTTTCCTTTTTCATTATGCATCCTTTCTGCCTCAGTCATCAAGAGCCTGAGTTATCAGCCTGCCGACAAAATCGGTCAGATATCTGACGCTGGGTATTATATTTTCATAATCCATTCGGGTCGGGCCGATGATACCGATTGTTCCCGTATCACTGCCGCCCAAGGAATATTTTGCCACGATTACGCTTGAACTCTCAAGCTGACGGTAAATATTTTCTTTGCCGATTTTAACATTGAGCGGTCCGCTGGCATCATTCATAACTGCGGAAATCGGCTCTTTTCTGTTAAGAAATTCCAGAAGCTCAACCGCAGACGAGCCGTAGTCCTTATGCGAAAAGATATTTGAGCTGCCGCCGAGCACCACTCTGGATTCTGCCGTGCTTTCGGCAAGCTCGCAAACCGCCGCAATCAGCGGAAGCATAGCAAGAGGGTCGCTGTCAACGGAAGCGGCAACCGTCTGCATCGAAACAACGCTGATATCCGATGCGGATTTGCCGATAATCGACGCTTCAACGATGTTATAAAATTCCTCAATGATTTTTACGTTAAGCTCACTGTCGAGCCTGCAAAGTCTGCTTTTGAGGAAGCCGTTGGAGGTCAGCAGCACGAGCATCGCCGTATAAGTGCCGACGGGTACAAGCTCGATTTTGCGGATAACGGTTGAATCGCCGCACTGTGCTGTTGAAACGCACGCGCATTTCGTCAAATCCGCAAGCACCTCGCCTGCCTGAGCAATGAGCCTTTCGGGGTCGCCTGCCGCAGAAGAAATTCCCGCCTCGATGAGCCTTTTGTTAATCTCATCGATTTCACGGTTTTTCATCAGGTTGTCAACGTAATATCTGTAACCCTTCTGCGAAGGAATTCTGCCTGCCGAGGTGTGAGGCTGCTCAAGATAGCCGAGAGCCGAAAGCTCACTCATCTCATTGCGCACCGTTGCAGAGGAAACCGACATACCCGTGAGTGCAAGAAGCTCCTTTGAACCAACAGGCTCGCCGCTTTTGATATACTGCTCAATTACAGCCGCCAGAATCGCTTTTTTTCTCTCGCTCAGATCTGCCATTTCCTCACCGCCTTTTCTGCGAGTGCTAATTTTAGCACTCAAAAAGCAAGAGTGCTAACTGCAGTTATTACTATACCCCCAAAATATACATTTGTCAATATTTCAATTGTAAACACTTTGTTAAAATGTGTGAATTTTCCTTTTAACAAATCAAGCGTATTGAAAACGGCAGGAAAATATGCTATTATCCGTATATAATTGTTTTCGGAGGAATAATTTATGAACGGTATGACGAGACGTGAAAGAGAAGTTACGGATATCAATGAAATAATAAAAATACTCGATGAATCAAAGGTTTTGCACCTCGGTATGGTTGACGGCGACGAGCCTTACGTTGTGCCGATGAATTACGGTTATACGCTTGAAAACGGCAAACTGACAATCTGGCTTCACGGTGCAAAAAGAGGCAGAAAGCTCGACGTTATGAGAGCAAATCCGAAGGTTTTCTTCGAGATGGAATGCGGCATCACTCCGTTTGAAGGCGAAATCGCCTGCAAATACGGCATCACCTATGCTTCAATTATGGGCAAAGGCATTGCCGAAATCGTTGAAGATATCGAAACAAAAAAATATGCGCTTTCAGTCCTGATGAAAACGCAGACGGGCAAGGATTTTGAATTTGAGGATAAAATGGCGGCGGTTGTGAGCATCATCCGCATCGACGTTTCGGAATTCACCGCAAAGCACAGACCTGCACCGAAAAAATGACAAAGCAAAGGGACAGCCTCACGTTGAGACTGTCCCGATTTTTATTTGTCTTCTTTTTTATCCTTATCGTCAAGATGCTCTTTAAGAATATAAATCGGTCGGTTTTTGACCTGGACATACATCTTGGAGAGGTATTCGCCGATGATGCCGAGGCTGAAAAGAATGAGACCGCCGATAAGAAGCAGGAGCGCTACAATCGTTGCGTAGCCGGGCACGTCGATGCCGTAGAAAAGCTTCTGAACAACAACGACCAGCAGGTAAATTATCGAGCAGAATGAAGAAAACAGACCGATAAACGTTGAAATCTTGAGAGGCATGGTTGAGAATGCGAAAATACCCTCAAGCGCATATTTGAAAAGCTTTCTCACGCCCCATTTTGATTCGCCGCTTTCTCTTTCGGCAACAACGTAGGGAATATACTGCGTGTTGAAGCCGACGTAGCTGAAGATACCCTTTGAAAAGCGGTGAAATTCCGTCATTGAAAGAATCGCTTCAACCATTGAGCGCTTCATCAGCCTGAAATCCGATGCACCGTTGACAAAATCAACGTCGGAAATTTTATTTATCGTTTTGTAGAATGCGGATTTGACAAACGAAATCACCGCATTCTCTTTTCTTTTTTCCTGATAAGCGGTAACGCAATCGAAATCCTCATCGGAATTGAGCACGTCAAGCATTTCGAGAACAACCTCGGGTCTCTGCTGCAAATCGGCATCTATAAGACAGACGAGATCGCCCTTCGCCTTGGTCAGGCCTGCATAGATTGCGGATTCCTTGCCGAAATTACGGCTGAAGGTAAGCACCTGAACGTTATTTTTCGTGTTAAGCACACTGTGGATATACTTGAGCTTTTTATACGTATTATCGGTGCTGCCGTCGTTGACAAACACAAATTCATAATCTTCAACTTTATTTTCAAAAACACGGTTGACCTCGCTGAAAAACTTCTCAACGTTACCCTCCTCGTTATAGCAGGGAACAATCAGCGATAATTTCATTTCAAGTCACCTCTTTTTCAGACGTATATATCATAATCTTCTTCAGATATTTTATTCTGTATAAAAAAGATTATAACCAAAACGCATTTAAAAGTCAACTGCAGAGCCAATGCAAAAAGCAGCGCAACCAAAAGGGCGGCACACCGTAAGGAATTTAAGCCTTAAAAGGGATATTTTGGCACATAACTGCGTTAAAAATGCTCGAAATCCACAAAGGATTTCCGCGCTTTTTGCCTTGTTCTGTATCCAAACTATCCCATTTTAAGGTGCGAAGCAGTTTTTATCAGGTTATTTTTCGTTCAGACGAAATGACAAAAATCC
>JAZNUD010000090.1:0-43365 GCA_045592085.1 Acutalibacteraceae bacterium
GATAAGGTGCTTAAGGCAGGCTTTGACGTTTCCGTTATCGACACCGACGCAACCTATGACATTGCTCACGGCGCAATCAAGCGTCCCACCCATTGGAATACAAGCTTTGACCTGACCCGTTTTGAGGTTGCGGCTCACAAGTGGGCTGACCTTTCCGAGGGCGGCTACGGCTGCAGCATCATCAACGATTGCAAATACGGCTACGATATCCACGGCAGCCATATGAGAATCACTCTTATGCGCGCACCCACCTGCCCCGACAGAACGGGTGACCACGGCATCAACACCTTCAGATATGCTTTCTATCCCCACGAAAACGACTGGAGACACGAAACCGTTCAGAAGGCTCTTGCATTCAACGTTCTTCCCGTTGCAAAATTCAACAAGGAAGCCGTTGAAGGTCCGCTTGCGGCTGATTCGTTCATTGCAAAAACAAGCAGAAAGAACGTTATCATCGACGCAATCAAGAAGGCCCAGGACGGCAACGGATACATCATCCGAGTTGTTGAAGAAGAGCAGAACAGGGGAAAATGCAGAATCGACCTCGGTTTCGGTTTTGAAAGGGTTATCGAGTGCAATATGATTGAAGAGGACAAGAACGAAATCCCCTGCGATGCAAGCGGATTCGAATTCACAATCAAGCCCTTCGAGGTCAAGACGTTCAGAGTTATATAAAAAGCAAAAAGGTCGGCTCCCGAAAAAGGAGCCGGCCTTGATTATTATTTAAAAGAGTAAATGTATACCTTGGACCAAGCGAGAACTCTGTCTCTGTTCCACTTCTTGGGCATCATTGCGCAGGCTGTGACCGCCTTGCTTATCTTGCCAACAACGGGAAGGAGCTTTTTGAGCAGATTGGGATCCTTGCATAAGGTCTTTATCTTATTGACCATATCATTCATATCACCCTCAAGAGCAGCACTCATATTGCTGAAATCCGCACCTATCGTGATATCACCCTCGGTAATCATACCGCTGCTGAAGCAATAGTCGATTTCTTCGGGCTTGAGTGTGAGAAGAAGCTTCTTGCAGCAAGCAATAGGTGCGAGTTTTGCCCCGATTTTCTTGTAATACTCCTCTTGATATCCCCAAAGAGTTTTTGCGGTAAACTCACCGTTTTTATCGGAAATAACCGTATCTGCAAGAATCTTCGATGCCTTGAGAGCATTCGCAATTCCCGAGCCGATAAGCGGCATTGTCATAAATGCGCTGTCACCGATTGCGGCATAGCCGTCGGCAACCATAACCGAAAGCGGCTGGCGAACGGGAATCTCAACAAACTGACCGCCTCTGTAAATATCTTCTCCGAGTCTGGGATTGTTTTCTCTCAGGAATGCAAGGAATTCGTCAACCTCTTCTTTGGTAAAGTCCTCAAATCTGCCGATAAGAACGTCGGTATATTCATCCTCGGAGGCAACCCAGCTTATGCCTTTGATACCCTTGGCAAAAAGCATAACCTTGAATTTTGCTTCAACCTCTTCGTCGCTTGCCTTGTTAAAGAAAGCTCTGAAAATCGTGATTTTTTCGGAACGGTCAGGACCTTTTTCGATTCCGAGGAATTCGGGCAGATTGCTTCTGACGGGCGAATTCATACCGCAGGCATCGATAATGAGATCACCGTAGACGTCACCCTTTGATGTTCTGATGCCTGCAACTCTGTTGCCGAGCATTATCGGGCCGAGCACCTCGCACTCATATTCGATTTTTACGCCGAAATTGAGAGCGTGATTGATAAGATGCTCATAGATATCGCGGCGCTCCATCTTTATTTCAAGCTTTTCCTGCGGAACGTGCTGGCGCAGACCTTTGGGACAGGTGGGAGCGAAGAAGGTCATATCTTCCTTATATTCAAATTTATCCTCGGGCGGCATGGAGATTTCGGCAAATCTGAGCGCACCCGGATCAAAAATATCCGTCCAGTCATAGCCGAGAGTTCCCTCTTTTTTCTGTTCATAAACTGTTACGTCATATCCGTTTTTGGCAAGAATCGCCGCAGCGGAAATACCGCCGTGACCGAGACCTGCAACGATAATTTTCTTGTTATTCATTAATACAACCTCCTCGGTTTATCATTCGCCGTACTGTGCATTTTTACACATATCAACGTAGAATCTGCGAAGCTTTACGGGGTTACAGAAAACACCCATATAGTCCGTATGGTCCATGGATTCAATCAGGGGCATAACGTTCCAGATGCCCGTTTCAACATTATCCGCATCAAAATCTTTATAAGCCTCACCCTCGGGATGATGGGCGGAATTCGTGCTGACAATGCCGTCGTTCACTCTCCAGCTTTCATCAATCGCAACACCGTAAAGCTCGTCTCTGTCATAGGTGCAGATGTTGGGCGAGGTCAGAAGAAACAGCGGGTTCATCGTGGGCTCGGGATAAAGTCTGCCCGTTATCGGTCCTTCAAAAACGCACTCGGAATGATATGAATAGTAATAAACGTTATCAAGCATTTTTATGCGTTCATTGGCCTCTGCCGCACCCTTGACGGTGAGGTCGTAATACGCGGAGTCCTTTGAGTTGAGCATTGTTTCGATAAGCTCAAAATCAAATTTACCGTCAAAGCCGTCAGCAGGATAATCGGTGAAACCGAAATGCTCAAGCTGAATGTCCCAGAGCGGACGAAGCGGAGTGTTATCAAGCACACCCCATATATAATAGAAAGAGTGCACCATTATATTGATTATGGGGAGGTTATCCTTATCGGCGGCGAGGGAGCCGTTATGCGGTGCTGAAAGAGTTGTGATTGAGTGGATATATTCGCCCTTGCCACCTTTGAAGAAATCGGAAACGTCATCGCCTGCCGCAACCTCTTCGGGTACACCGTATTCAAGAATCGATGCAAAAAGGCGCACCGTAACACCGCCCATACTGTGACCGACAAGGTTTATTTTGATGATTTCACCGTCTTCATCTCTTTTGCCGAAGGAATCGCAAAGAGGCTCGTCATAAGTCCTGCCGTATCTTGAATGGCCGTGTTCCTCGGAATGAGCCTTGCCGTAGTCAACCCTTGTTCCCGTAAGCTGGGCATAGAGCTCGCAGGCTCTGTCCCACGCGGAGGAGTTGCCGCCAACCGTGGCAACGGAAACGTCGTAGCCTTTTCTTTCAAGATGTTTGGGAATATTTCCTGCAGTTGTGCCCCAGTAAGGTACAAAACTGTCGATGAGCTGATATTCGCCCCAGCCCATAAGACCGTGAACAAAAACAAACGGATAATCGGTCTTTTTTTCACCGTTTGCCGCAGAAGCACCCACGCAGAGCACACCCGTCATCAATATGACGCAAAGAACTACTGAAATAAGCTTTTTCATAACGGTTCCTCCTTTGTCCAAATTTAAACAATAATATGGTATAAGTATAATTTATCGTTGATTATTTGTCAAGAAACAGGATAGGGCTTATGCCGAGACTGTCTGAAGAAGCAATCATCCTTCATCGACTGTTTTTGCCCTTTTGAAGCAGTGAGTGCAATGAAGGCAGGCGAAAGCGTATGCCGATACGCCGAGACCGTATGAAGAAGCAATCACCCCTCAAAAGTGCAAAAAAAATGAACAATGAATAATACAAAACACTTAAAAGACGTTACAATCGGCTCTTGCTTCCAAAAAACATCCTTCAGAGTTCTGACTATTCATTATTCATTAATTAATGCCCTTAATTGCGCAAGTAAAGGCATTCTGGTGCCGGCGACCGGACTTGAACCGGTACGGTGTTGCCACCGAGGGATTTTAAGTCCCTTGCGTCTGCCGATTTCGCCACGCCGGCAGCTTTCAAGCTTGAAAAAACCGCCGAAAGACGATTCTATCGCACTATCGGGGCTATTATAAAACTTTCTCACCGTTTTGTCAATAAAAACAGATGAATTTTAATATTTTAATTCAAGAAATCGGCTTTCCCTGCAAATATTTTTATTTTGTAATACGTGCGATAATGCTATTGATATTTAAGGAAAAAGAGTGTAGAATATTTTGGAAGATTTACATTATTGCATTAAAGGAGAATAACAAAAATGGAAGCTTATCCCCTTGATCTTGCCGCACTCA
Source organism: Acutalibacteraceae bacterium (assembly GCA_045592085.1). GTDB lineage: Bacteria > Bacillota > Clostridia > Oscillospirales > Acutalibacteraceae > CAG-177. The sequence continues at coordinate 4,050 of JAZNUD010000090.1, forward strand.
TTCAGGAGCGCGACATAGACGGCATCATTGCACTGATTATAGCAAAAATTCCGATAATCGTTTCCGCAGTCGCTATCCTGGTTATCGGCTTTATTATCAGCAATTTAATCGGCAAGCTCGCCGTAAAAGCTATGCAGGCAAAGGGTGTTGACCCTTCAATCCACTCATTCATCAGAACCTGCATCACCCTGCTTCTGAAGCTCGCCGTTATCCTTTCGGCACTCTCCACTCTCGGAGTCAGCGTATCGTCATTCCTTGCAGCAATCGGTGCGGCAGGTGTTACGGCAGGTCTCGGCCTCCAGTCAAGCGTCAGCCAGATTGCCAGCGGAATTCAGATTCTGATTAACCATCCTTTCAAAAGCGGTGATTTTGTTGACCTCGGCTCCGTAAGCGGCAAAGTGCACGAAATCAAGCTTATGTATACCGTTTTCATCACCGTCGACAACAAGCAGGTCATCGTTCCCAATTCAACGATAACAACAAGCAACATCATCAACTACAACGCCGAAAACAGACGCAGGCTCGACCTTGTCTATTCGGTTTCATATGATCAGGATATCGAGAAGGCAAAGCAGGTTATCGCCGACGTTGTCAGACAGAATCAGCATATTCTCTCCGACCCCGAGCCCGTTATAGGAGTAAAGGAGCACGCAGCAAGCTCAATCAACATCGCCTGCCTCGTCTGGGTTGACAGCAACGATTATTGGGATGCTTTCTATTATATGCAGGAGCAGGTGAAGCTCGCATTCGATAAAAACGGAATCAGCATTCCTTATAATCAGCTTGATATTCACATCAGCAAGGAGGACTCAAATTGACTTCTCTTCTCATCAGGTTATTCGTCAAAGACGGCGAAAATTCCGAAAGCGAAGCCGTCAGAATGCGTTACGGCATTCTCAGCGGTGTTGTAGGAATCATTCTTAACGTTATTCTTTCTGTATTCAAAATGATTTTCGGCGCAATCACCCGAAGCGTTTCAATCGTTGCCGACGGTGCAAACAATATCTTCGACGCCGTTTCATCGGTTATCAGCCTTGCGGGGTTCAAAATATCGGGCAAGCCTGCAGATAAAGACCACCCCTTCGGACACGGCAGAATCGAATACGTTTCCGCTCTTATTCTTGCATTCGTCATCCTGACGATGGGTGTTGAGCTTATCAAATCCTCAATCGATAAATTCTCGAATCCCGAGCAGGTTATCTTCAGCATTCCTGCGGTAATCGTTCTTGTTTTCTCGATTGCCGCAAAAATCTGGCTTGCCGCTTTCAACAAGAAAATAGGCAAAAAAATCAATTCTGTATCCGTCAACGCAGTTGTTGCCGACAGCATCGGTGATATCGCCGCAACAACCTGCTCGCTGATTGCACTTGTTGCTTCCAAATTCACAACACTCCCTGTCGATGCGGTGATGGGCATTATCGTTGCAGGCGTTGTTATATACGCAGGCATCGGAATCATCAAGGATACTCTCGGTCCGCTTCTCGGCGAGCCGCCCGATAAAGAGGTTGTTGAAGAGCTCGAAAAGCTTGTGCTTTCGTATGACGGAATCATCGGAATCCATGACCTTGTGCTTCACGGCTACGGCCACGGTAAGGTCTACGGCTCGCTCCACGCAGAAATCCCCTCCGACAGCGATATGATTCACATTCACGACACAATCGACACCATCGAAAAAGACATAAGGGACACCCTCGGAATAGAGATTTCGATTCATATGGACCCTGTTCTCGTCGGGGACGAAATGACCGACAAATATAAAAAGATGACGGCAGAAATCCTCGGAGAAATCTCCCCCGAAATCACCTTCCACGATTTCAGAATCGTCACCGGTCCGACGCATACAAACCTTATTTTCGATATCGTTATTCCGTATGACTCAAAGCTCAACGACCACGAAATAAAGACGGAATTTGACCTGCGGATGAAAGCATACGAGGACAACGTTTTTACCGTCGTCACGTTTGACCGGAGCTACGTATAATTTTCACAAAACCGCTAAATATTGTGTCCCCGAAGAAATATTGACGGATATTTAGCAATATTGCTGAAAAACACCCCGTTTTTTTCTATAATTTTTTATAGCATATTTTTGATAATGTGCTTTTCAAAAACTTAAAAATATTGTAGAATATACATATATCATTTTTGGAGGAATGTGCCATGCCCGAACGTTACGAAGATTTTACAACTATCCCTGTAGGCAAGCTCGGAATTATCGCTCTCCCCGGCTGTGAAAAGGTTGCTGAAAAAATCGATTCATATCTCGTTAAATGGAGAGAAGAGAGAGAAAGCGAGCATAAAGATACACTGCAGTTCAGCGGTTACGAAAGAAATTCTTACATAATCAACGCTTCGTTCCCCAGATTCGGTACAGGCGAAGGCAAATGCGTCATCAAGGATACCGTCAGAGGCTATGATATTTTTATTCTCTGCGATGCATTCAATTACGGCGTTGAATACAAAATGTACGGCAGATACGTACCTATGAGTCCCGACGACCATTACGCCAACCTCAAAAGAGCAATCAGCGCAATCGCAGGTAAGGCAAGAAGAATTACCGTCATTATGCCGATGCTCTATGAAGGCAGACAGCACAGACGCTCCAGCAGAGAGTCACTTGACTGCGCAGATATGCTGCGTGAGCTTTGCCTTGAATACGGCGTCGACAACATCATCACCTTCGATGCACATGACCCCAGAGTACAGAACGCCATTCCCCAGAACGGTTTCGAAAATGTTCAGCCCGTTTATCAGATGATCAAGGCTATCTGCAAGAACGTTGATGACCTCAAGATTGACAACGACCATATGATGGTTATCTCCCCCGACGAAGGTGGTATGGGTCGCTGCATCTATTTCTCATCAGTTCTCGGCGTTGACCTCGGTATGTTCTACAAGCGCCGCGATTATTCCGTTATTATCGACGGCAGAAACCCCATCGTTGCTCACGAATTCCTCGGCACAAACGTTGAGGGCAAGGACGTTATCATCATCGACGATATGATTTCATCGGGCGATTCGATGATTGAAGTTGCAACAAAGCTCAAGGAGCTCAAGGCAAACCGCATTTTCATCTGTGTTTCCTTCGGTCTTTTCTGCAACGGTCTCGAAACCTTTGACAAGGCTTATGCCGACGGTCTTATCGACAAGGTTTTCACAACAAACCTCATCTATTCATCACCCGAGCTTCTCGAAAGAGAATGGCACGTCAGCGTTGACCTCTCCAAATACTGCTCCTACATCATCGATACTCTCAACCACGATGATTCAATCAGCGGTCTTCTTGATCCCAAAGACAGAATCAACAAGATTCTCATCAAATACGGCTTCAAAAAGGAAGGCGAAGAATAATAAATAAAGTTCACCGCCGAGGGCAAATCCCGGCGGTGATTGTTTTAACGGTGATTGTTTATGAAAATAATGCTTATAAATCCGTCTCTGCCCGTTTTCGGCAGAGTGCCGTCCCTGCCGTTGGGACTGATTTCAATAGCAAGTTACCTGAATCACTACGGTCACGAAGCGAAAATAGTCGAGTGTCTCGTTGAAAACAGTAACGTCGAATCGGAAATCGATAAATTCAATCCCGATATCATAGGCATTTCGGTGCTTTCGTATCTCAGCAGCATTGAAGCCAAGAGGCTCACGGGAATTATCAAAAAAAAGAACATCCCCGTTGTGTGGGGCGGTCAGACTCCGACGGCAATGCCTGAGCTTGTCCTCAGAGAAGCCGCGCCCGATTATATTATCCTCGGAGAAGGCGAAATCACCTGGCTTGAGCTTGTGAACACACTTTCAAACGGCGGAGATATCAACGAAGTCAACGGTCTTGCTTTTATTGAAGGCGGCAGCGTGAAATTCACACCGCAAAGAAACGTTGCGGATATTTCGCTTTTCCCCGATATAGACTGGGAGCTTGTTGACGTTGAAAAATACTTCTCCTCGTTTTTCGGCTGCGACAAGATGCTTTATCTTCACGCATCCAAGGGCTGCCCTGCGCAGTGCACATTCTGCTCAAATCAGATTTACCACCAGCACAAAAACAGATGCCGCAATCCCGAGCAGGTAATCAGGGATATCGATTATTTCTATTCAAAAGGTGCAAACGGAATTTATTTTTCCGATGAGCTTTTCATTCCTCAGAGAGAAAAAAGAACGGCACTGTGCGAAATGCTGATTGATCGCGGCTACGACCTCACCTGGGGTTGCCAGATGAGACTCGGTGTACTCAACGAGGATGACGTTAAACTGATGTATAAGGCAGGCTGCCGCTGGATTCTTTTCGGAATTGAAAGCGGTAACCCCGAAAGAATAAAAACAATCAAAAAGAATATCGACCTCAGCATTGCAAAGGAAACAATTGCCTGGTGTGAAAATGCAGGAATGACCGTTCAGGCATCGTTCATTATCGGTTTCCCCGAAGAAACGGAGGAGGAGCTCCGAGAAACAGTCCGCTTTGCAAAAAGCCTGAATTCCAGCATCATCAACATGAATATTCTCACTCCCCTGCCCAATTCGGAGATATATTTATACGCAAATGAAAAAAAGAATTTCTTTTTCCCCGATTCGCTCCGAAGAACCGCAATGGAAATAGAACAGAATGCCACTGACAAGGTTGTTGTCAATCTGTCTGACGTTGATGACGTTGATCTTAAGGTTATCCACTATTATTTTCATTGGCAGTCGTTTGCAGGAAAAGGCACTGTCAGAAACGATTCCTACGGAATTATCAAAAAGCTCGCAAGAGACACCTTCAACCGCATTTTCAAGCACGGCATAAAAGGTTTTTTCTACGGCACCTTCAGCTCTGCAAAACAGTTTCTGACGGTATTTTACTATTCACATTTTTTCCCCGGTATTGTGAAAAAATATAATCTCAAATAATACACGAAAGGTTACGGATAAGCAATGCAGAACACGGAATTGAATTTCAGAAACGGCAAATTCAGAATTATGCAGATTGCAGACACGCAGGAATCGGCAGAAGTCGCAATTGATACTATAAGATTCATCTCCGCCGCTCTTGACCGCGAAAAACCTGACCTCGTTATTTTCACAGGCGACCAGATAAAGGGTTATTCTGCATCGTTTCAAGGTCAGAAGGGCAAGGAAAACGTCAGAAAAGTCATCAAAGCTCTTATTGCTCCGCTTGAGCAGAGGGGAATTCCGTTTGCAATGACCTTCGGCAACCATGACAGTGATTCCGCACTGACAAACAACGAGCAATTTGAAATTTATAAGGAATCGCCTATGTTTGTTTATGCCGACGGTGCAAGCGATGATGATAAGGCAACGTACTGCCTTGAGGTCAAAGACGGTGACGGTAAGGTTAGGCGACTTATCTACCTTTTTGATTCGCACTCAAAATCGACTGACGGAAGCTACGGAGCTGTGCTGCCCTATCAGCTTGATTGGTACAGAGGTATCAGAGATTCCTACGAGACTCCCCTGCCCTCGATTGCTTTCCAGCATATCCCGACACCCGAATATTTCGACGTTATCAAGCGTGTCAGACGCTTCTCAAAAGGATGCGTCAGAGCTTACGGAAACCACAAAAACGAATGGTACGTGCTTGACCCTCACAACTGCGGTCTGCGTGATTTTATGGGTGAAACTCCCGCCGCACCGTTTGTGAACACGGGTGAAATTGATGCCTTCCTCGAAAAGAAAGAGGTTGAAGGTCTTTTCGTCGGACACGACCATAACAACAGCTTTGTTGCGGATTACAAGGGCATAAAGCTCGGCTACACGCAGGGCTGCGGCTTCAACGTTTACGGCCCCGGCTATAACAGAGGCTTCAGAATCCTTGACCTCGATGAAAACGGAGGCTTTGAAAGCAAAACGGTAACCTTCGGTGAGCTTTTTGATAAAAATGACGTAACCAAAAAGGTAAAATTCTTCCTCTATACCTATGCACCCACAAGCGTTTCGGGCGTTGTCACTTTTGTAAAAGAAGCGGCGGTCGTTGCGCTCGGTGCAGGTGCCGTTGCTCTTGCAATCAAAAATCTCAAAAAGAAGAAATAAACAGAAAAAACTCCCCTGACCTCGGTCAAGGGAGTTTTATTATTACTTAACTTCTTTGAAATATTTTTTAAAGCTCTTTCCGTCCTCATCGCTTGTGTAAGTGAGGCAGAGACCTGCATTCATAAGCAGTGCACCCGAATAAACCTCGCCCGTTTCTTCGTCGAGATAGAATTTCTCGGGGTCGAGACCCTTGAGCTTGAGATAAAATGCTTTATCAAACGGCTGACGCATAACTACGCTTGTGACAAGGGCTTCGGACTTATCCTCGGAAACAAACATCCATGCGGCTCTGTATGCATTGTCAAAGGGTGAAATAAGTCTGTAAAGCTCACCGAAATGGATAACGTCATAATACTTATGATATTCAGCAACCTGAGCTCTTACAAGCTCGGCATCCTCTTCGGTATATTTATTGGGATTGAGCTCATAGCCGAATGAGCCCCAGAGAGCAACGTTGCCCTTGGTGTCGTAGCCCGTTCTTCTGCAGGCTGAAACGTGAGCACCCATTGTTGATGCGGGATAGCACATCGAAGTGCCGAACTGAATTGCAAGTCGTTCAATCGGGTCTGTATTGTCGCTTGTCCAGATCTGCGGCGAATAGTAAAGCATACCCGGATCAAAGCGTCCGCCGCCGCCCGAGCAGTTTTCAATCAGCATATCGGGGAATGCCTTGGTGAGTCTGTCCATAACCTCATAAGTACCGAGTACATAGCGGTGGAAAACCTCCTTCTGTCTGTCAGCAGGAAGATTTGCCGAGCCGACCTCGGTAAGGTTGCGGTTGAAATCCCATTTAAGATAGTCAACCTTATTAACCGAAAGAACCTTATACATTTCATTGAAAATATAATCGCGTACGTCCTGCCTTGAATAGTCGAGAACGTACTGATGTCTCGCAATCGATTTCTCACGGTTGGGCACGTGCAAACACCAATCGGGATGCGCTCTGTAAAGATTGCTGTCCCTTGAAATCATTTCGGGCTCATACCAGATGCCGAATTTAAGGCCGAGAGCGTTGATTCTCTCAATAAGATTTGCAAGCGTACCGCCGAGCTTTTCTTCGTTGACCTGCCAATCGCCGAGCGAGCTGCGGTCATCGTTTCTGTAACCAAACCAGCCGTCATCCATAACAAGCATTTCGATGCCGAGCTCCTTTGCTTTTGCGGCAAAGGAAACGATTGTGTCGCCGTCGAAATCCATACCCGTTGCTTCCCAGTTATTGATGAGAAGAGGACGCTTGATATTCTTCCACTTACCCCTGACAAGATGCTTTGCATAGAGCTTATGGAAGGTGCGGCTCATTTCGCCGATACCGTTTGCGGAATAAACCATAACAGCCTCGGGTGAGCTGAAGCTCTCGCCTGACTCAAGCTTCCAGCCGAAAGCCTCGGGGTTGATGCCCATAAGCAGACGTGTGCCGCCGTAGCCGTCAACCTCAACGTCAATCGCAAAGTTACTGCTGTAAACAAGGTTAAAGCCGTAAGCATTACCGTAATCCTCGTTTGCACCGTTATCAACAATTGCGGCGAAGGGATTCTGGTAATGGCTCGATGAGCCTCTCTTGCTTGAAACGCCCTGTCTGCCTCTTGCGAGAGCACGTCTTTCAAGGCTTCTTTCCTTTGCCCATTTGCCGTAAAGCGTCATCAGGTCGTAGTTATAGGTGGGGAAATCAACTGCACAGCTGAAAACACGCTCGATATCAACGGTTTTATCCGTACCGTTGATAATCCTGACACTTCTTGTCATAGCACCGAGCTTTTCAAAAACGGTATAGAAAAGCACCGTCTGGATACCCGTTACGGAATCCTCGGTCAGAATTTCAAGGGTTGTTGCCTCGGAATCATCCTCAACGTAAAGCGAGGGAAGACCTTCGATTGAAGGCTTGCCCGAATAGATTTTATGCGATTTATAGCGCATATCAGTAACGTTGTTTCCGTCTGAATTTCTGATTGCAACGGCGGAAATTCTGAAATCGCCCGAGCCTTCGCCCTGATATTCAAGGGGGCATACGTCGGGAGAGAATTTCCAATCGTCAACGTTAATATTGTTGGGACTGAAGGAGGCAAACGGTGTTCTGAATTTAAAAGCCGAAAGATTTGTGTCGGGAATTTTTGCGCCGTAATAAAGATGCGCAAGATAATTCTCCTTATATATTTCGATAACGTAGCTTGAGGTTGCGGTATCAAGCTTGAAAATGCGTTTTTCGCTGTCAAAAACTATAGGCATTTCAGTTATTCTCCTTTATCATTGCGTTGATTTTTTCTCTCATTCCGATAATCCATTCCGCTTCGTGCGGATACTCTGTAAAGCTCAATGGCTTTACAGCTTCTTTTTCAAGGAATTCAAGCACTTTTTCGCGGCCCACTTTATTTTCAAGGGTTTTGAGTGCCATCATATCCTGAAAACCGTCATAAAACACCTTTAGGCGCAAGCTGACAAGGGCCTCACCTTTACACGACGGATAGACAACAAACGAATCTCCCGAGGGAAAACTGCCGCCTGCATCGGTGATTTCGTAAGGGTCGATTGCCTTGACGGAATACTGCAGGTTATAGAAATTATAACCCCACTGCAGGAAGCCTTTGACATCGTATTTATAAAGCAGAGTACCGAGAATTCTGTTTCTCTGCGAGGGCATTGCCATAAAGCGGTTGGGCAGGTAATTCTTATACTGACCGCAACAATAATAGGTCCAGAGCCACGGAACTTTTCCGACGAAATCCTCAATATCATCTTCGCAGGGCACGGGATTCTTAACCGCACCCGTTTCATAGAATTCAAAATCGGAAAGGGCATCTATTACTTTCATTCCGCCGAAAATCTCGGAAATGAGCTTGGCTCTCTTCTTATACGTTTTAAGCTGCGATTTGCTCGGCTCATCGGAGATATGGAAAAGACATCTTTCCTTTATGCCATTTTCCTCAATGAATGCCATAAGAGCTTTTCCGAATGCACGAAGGAAATCGTCATATTTTTTGCTCGAAGTTCTTGTGTGCCAGCCGAAAATCTTTTTCTCTCTGCCCTTTCTGTCGGTTGCAACGATTTTGGGAGCGTGCTTTGCACCCCACTGGGTAAAGAGGTGGCTGATTTCAAAATACTCAACGCCGCATTCGTTACACATATCAACCCATTTTTTCAGGTTGCGGAAATCAAACGAGTAGGATTTACCCCTCATTTTAACGCCGACAAGCTGAACCGTTCTTCTTTCACCGCCGATCTTCGTATCGAGCGGAGGTGTGAAAACGGGAGTGAGAATGCAGTTGATGCCGTGATTAACGGCGGTGGAAATAAAGTTTTTGTTTATGCGCCAGAATTCATCACTCATCGGCTCAATGCCGTAATAATTGCAAAGACAGTCAGCGTGATACCAGCAGGTATGGATAAGGGTCTGCTTATCAAGACAGCAATCAATGACTTCAACAGAAATACTGCCGTCTGAAACGGCGTTTCCGTTTTCGGACAAAACAATCCTAAGCTCCGATTTGCCGGCAAACTTTTCTTCGGGAGAAAGCTCAACCCAGAGGCTGTACCATTTGCCGCCTTCGACGGTTATTTCGCCTTCAACGGGCACAAGCACGTCGGGATACATACCCGACATTTTGCGAAGGAAGAAATCATCTGCATCGCCGTGGCACGCCGTGCCTACGGGCACGTCCTTCACCAAATAAAGGCTTGCATATTGAGCAAGCTCACCCTCAAGAGCAACATTGAGCTTTGTATCTTTTTCGCAAGAAAAAGCCGCCTGAAACGAGCTTCTTTCGTTTTTCAGCATAGAAAATCCGCCGAATTCCTTTGCGGTCGGCTTTTCGTCGGAAAATACTTTTTCAAGCGAACTGAGAATCAACATTTCCATTTTTAAAATCCCCCGTACCGATTATTTACCGCTAAGCCTTCTGTCCTTTTCAACGGTTTTATCAACAGCGGTGATAACCGAGTTTTCAAATCCCGTTTCCTTGAGGCTGCATACACCCTCTATGGTTGTACCGCCGGGTGAGCAGACGTTTCTGATAAGCTCACTGACGGCAAGAGGACTTTCAAGAAGCATTTTTGCGCTTCCGAGAAGCATCTGTGCCGCAATATCCTGCGAAATTCCTGCAGGAATACCGTATTTTATGCCTGCGGCGGCAAGGGCGTCGGCAAACATATAGGCAAACGCAGGGGCGGAGCCTGCAACCGCAGTGAATGCGGAGAAATACTTTTCTTCAAGCTCAACCGCTTTGCCGAAGCAGGAGCAGAAGCTCATCGCAAACGCTCTGTCAGAATCAGTAACCGCAGGTGAAGCACAGATTGCAGTCATCGATTCGCCGACTGCGGCGTTGATATTGGGCATTATGCGGATAACCTTTGCATCATAGCCGAAGCAGGAAACAAGCTTTTCTGTCGTTGTGCCTGCGGCGGTGGAAATCACAAGAGGATTATTCTTTTGAGCATCAGCTCTGACGGATTCAATAAGCGACGCAATATCCTTGGGCTTAACGGCAACAACAACGTTTTCGCACTCCGAAATCACCTGCGAAGCACTTGAAAAAGCGTTTACCGAAAGCTCTGCACAGAGCTGCGAAACCTTTTCGGCATTGATATCAAAGATTGCAATTTCATCTGCACCGACCGTTCCCGAGGCAACAACACCTCTGAGAATCGCCGTTGCAAGATTGCCTGTTCCGATAAATCCTAATTTCATTGGAAATTCTCCTTTTTTAACTGTTGAGAAAACCCGAAAATACGTTTTCGGGCTTTATCAAGAGTTAAAAGCGCAGAGCGTTTGACTCTGCGCTTTTGGGTTAAATTAAAGCTCGGATGTGCAATGGGGGCATCTTGTTGCTTCGATTGCAATTTCGCTCTTGCAGAAGGGGCATTCTTTTGTTGTGGGAGCTGCGGGAGCTTCCTCTTCCTTTTTCTTTGCTTTGTCTGCAACGGCATTGATAGCCTTGACAAGGCAGAAAACAACGAATGCCATAATGAGGAAATTGATAACTGCGCTGATGAAGTTGCCGTATGTAAGAACAGCCGCGCCTGCTTCCTGAGCAGCTTCGAGCGTTGCATATTCCTGACCGTCGAGAGCAACGAACAGCTTTGAGAAATCAAGACCCTTTGTTGCAAGGCTGATAACGGGCATTACGAGGTCATCAACGAGTGACTTGACGATTGCCTGGAAAGCACCGCCGACGATAACGCCGACTGCAAGGTCAATAACGTTGCCTCTCATAATGAACTTTTTGAATTCAGCCATAAATCCTTTACCTTTTGCCATGGGAAAAACCTCCTAAATAAAATTAACAAATACAATTTATCAAAAAATTCGTCAAAGGTCAACACCTTCGAGGTTAAAATTTGGAATAAAACTTTCCGTTGCCGCTTCTCCGCTCTGAAAATTGCAGTTTTCAAAGCCCATTGCAAGAATTTTTTGCTTTACAATAGAATATTCTCTTGACGAAAGACTGCGGTTAATCGGCGGCATTTCCTTCGCTTTACCGAACGGAGTATACTGCCTCATAACGCTGATATAAGTTTCCGCAGGGAGGTTATTCCTCACCCATTCAAACACCTTGACCGCCTGCGAAATATTGCCGGGCAAAACCATATGACGGATTATCAGACCTTTTTTTGCAATTCCGTTTTCATCAAGTTCAACCGTACCGACCTGACGGTGCATCTCAAGCACGGCAGAGGATGCATATTCAAAATAATCCGCCGCACCCGAATATTTAAGAGCAGGTGCAGAATCGAAATACTTTATATCGGGAAGGTAAATATCTATCAGCCCCTCCAGGCACTTCAGCGTCTCTGCTTTTTCGTATCCCGAAGAATTATAAACAACGGGTACGGGAGATTTATATTCCGCAAGAGTTTTGGCAAGGAGAGGGGCATAATGCGTCGGAGTCACAAGATTCAGATTATGTACGCCCGTATCAATCAGACGGTCAAAAATACGTTTCAGCTCATCGGAAGTGACGTCCTTGCCGAAGGCTTCGTGGCTGACGCTCTGATTCTGACAATATACGCAGCCGAGATTGCATCCCGAAAAGAAAACCGTACCCGAGCCATTTGTGCCGCTCAGGCAAGGCTCCTCCCAATGATGCGGCGCAGCCCTTGCGACCCTGAATCTTTCTCCGACACCGCAAATGCCGTTTTCGGACTCTCTGTTGACACCGCAGTTGCGCGGACATATCCTGCAAATCACTCTTACGCCTCCTTTCCAAATTCTATAAGTATCATTATACATATATTGTTAACAATTACAAGTTGATTTTATTATTATTATAGTATATAATTACTGTGTATAAATCCGAAAGGGTGATTTTATGTTTCTTGCAATCGATATAGGCAACACAAACATAACGTTGGGAGCATATGACGGCGACGAGCTTGTTTTTGTTACAAGACTTGCAACAGACCGTTCGAGAACGCCTGACCAGTATGCGATAGAATTCAAGCAGATTTTCGCTTTGCACGATGCGCCGTCACACAGCTTCAGCGGTGCGGCGCTCAGCAGCGTTGTGCCTGAGCTTTCAGCGACAATGTGCGAAGCCGTTGAGAGGATAACGGGCCACAAGCCCATGGTGCTCGGTCCCGGAATCAAAACGGGTATGAACATACTGATTGATAATCCTGCCCAGCTCGGTGCAGACCTTCTCGCAGGCTGCATCGGTGCGGCAAATCTTTATCCCCTGCCCTGCCTCGTCATCGACCTCGGCACGGCAAGCAAGATAAGCGTTATCGATAAAAACGGTGCGTTCCGAGGCTGCACAATTGCTCCCGGAATCGGCATTTCTCTTGATGCTCTTTCACAAAGAACGTCACAGCTTCCGAGCATCAGCCTGAAAACTCCCGACCACGCAATCGGCACAAACACCCTCGATTCAATGCAGGCAGGAACGGTTTTCGGCTTCGCCGCAATGATTGACGGCCTTTGCAACAAGCTTGAAGGCGAGCTCAATCAAGGCAAAATGAGTGCGGTTGCAACGGGCGGACTTGCAAGAGACCTTATCAAAAGCTGTGAAAGAGATATTGTTTTTAACAGAGAGCTCGTTCTCTACGGACTCAAGGTTTTATACGAAAAAAATAAAAAATAATTCGGTTTGTTTTGCATTTTGAATTTATTCAGTTTAATTTTGCGCTGCATCCTTAATACAAGGTACACTGATTAACGGGCATTTCGAAGCCGTTTCACGGAAATTTAACCGTTAAGACAATATCGGGGAGCAGCAGCAAGGAGGAATATATTATGTCAAAATCATCCGCAAAATCCACCCAGAAAGGGCGTATATTACGTCTGACCCAGCTTTCCGTGCTTGTGGCTCTGCTGATTATCTTCGGCTTCACAAACATCGGATACATCAAAATCGGCGTCATTGAAATTACGCTCAACATCATTCCCGTTGCCATCGGAGCAATCGTACTCGGCCCTTCTGCCGGGGCGGTATGCGGTGCGGTATTCGGTCTGACCAGCTTCTGGCAGGCTGCTTCGGGAACAAGCCAGTTCGGTATGATGCTCTTCCAGCTCAGCCCCGTCAACACTTTCATCATCTGCTTTGTGCCCAGACTTCTGGAAGGTCTGCTGACAGCTCTTATTTTCAAGGCACTTATGAAAGCGTGCAAAAACAATTCGCTGCCCTGCGCCGCGGCAAGCCTTTGCTGTCCCCTGCTGAACACGCTGTTATTCGTCGGCTCCTTCATTCTTCTCTTTATGAAAACCGACGTTTTCACCAGCCTCTACACACAGTCTGCGGCAACCAATATCGGAGCCTTCTTCATCTGGTTTGTCGGACTCAACGGTGTTGTTGAAGCAATTGCAGGTTTTATCATAGCAACGGCGGTTTCAAAAGCGCTGCTTACCGCAAACAAACGACTCAAACTTTAAAAATCCCGAGGTGACACAATGCCTATCAAAATAGCCAACGAGCTTCCCGCCCACAAGGCGCTTGAAGCGGAAAACATATTCGTAATGACGGAAGAAAGAGCAATCAGCCAGGATATCCGTCCGCTGAGAATCATTCTGCTCAATCTTATGCCGACAAAAATCGAAACCGAAACGCAGATTCTCCGCCTGCTGAGCAACTCGCCTCTGCAGGTTGAGGTTGAGCTTCTGCAGGTAAAATCTCACAAATCAAAAAACACGTCTGCAGAGCATATGTTAAAGTTTTATAAGACCTTTGATGAAATCTGCGACCAGAAATACGACGGTATGATTGTCACGGGTGCGCCCGTTGAAAACCTCGAATTTGAGCAGGTAGATTATTGGGAGGAGCTCTGCACCATTTTTGAATGGAGCAAAAAGCACGTTTATTCCACCTTCCACATCTGCTGGGGTGCGCAGGCAGGGCTTTATTATCATTACGGTGTGCCGAAATATCCGCTTGAGAAAAAACTTTTCGGAGTTTTTCCGCACAGAAGTCTTGATAATCTGCATCCTCTTATGCGAGGTCTTGACGATGAATTTTTTGTCCCCCATTCAAGACACACCGAAAACAGAATGAGCGATATTGCCCTTGTCAAGGACTTGCAGATTATTTCCTATTCGGATATGGCAGGCGTTCACCTCATCTCGGATATGGAATGCAGAAACTTTTTTGCAACGGGTCACTCCGAATATGACCGTGAGACACTCTCGAAGGAATATTTCAGAGACGTCAACAAGGGTCTTGAAATCGACGTGCCCTATAATTATTTCCCTGACAACGATTCATCACTGACACCAAAAATGGAATGGAGGAGCGCCGCAAATATCATTTTTGCAAACTGGCTCAACTATTTCGTTTACCAGCAGACACCTTATGATTTAAGCACGTTATAATTTTTACGGGAATAAAAAAACGCCGCCCTGTTTATCGCAGGGCGGCAGGAAAGAGAAAATTCAGGTATTGAGAAAATAAACTGCAGCAATCAGAACTGCAATATGGAGGATAATTTCGGCAGGCAGACCGAGCATAAATTTCATATGCTTCGTTTTGTGTCTTATCAGCTTCATTGTCACAAGCATAGGTAAAGCCCCGCCGATAAGACCGATGCCCATAAGCATCGCCTCCGAAACTCTCCACGCTCCGCTTTTTGCCGCATTCTTATCGTGAACGGTTATCACCACAGAAACAACGGCAACGATTGCATAATATATCAAAAAAATCCTAACAAGCGGCGGCATACAATCACCCTTAAATCAAAAATAACGTGAGGACAGATATGAAAAGAATATCGTCACTTTTTATAATTATATTACTTTTACTGTCATCTTGTCAAATCGATGACGGAACATCTCCCGAAATAAGCACATCGGCAAATATCACGGGCGGAGCGGTAACGGAATTTTTCGCAGACATAACCGATATACCGTCCGAATCCCAAGCCGTTACAAACGGAGCAGACAATCCCTCGGAAACGGTTGTGCCCTCCGTTTCCGTATCGGGCGCAACGCAAACGGCAACCCAAACTGATCCGACTGTTTCTTCAACTCAAAAGCCGACTGTGCCTGCTACGCAGAAGCCAACCGTACCGCCCACGCAGAAGCCGACCGTACCCGTTACGCAGGCACCGTCTGCAACAGCGTCGGAAATGAGAGCGATATGGATATCCTGCTACGATTACACAAGTGCGGCAGGCAAAACGAAGGCACAGTATAAATCGATAACCGACGGAATGTTCAGAACAATCAAAAATAACGGCTTCAACACCGCATTCGTTCATCTCAGGGCAAATTCCGATGCATTCTATAAATCGGATATTTTCCCTTATTCAAAGTTTATTGCAGGCAAAGAGGGTGCATCCCTGCCCTTCGACCCGTTTGCGGTACTTCTTGAAAGCGCAAAGGCAAACGGAATTTCCGTCCACGGGTGGATTAACCCCTTCAGAGTTTCAACCCAAAATGACGTTTCCGCTCTGAGTGCAAACAATCCTGCAAAAAAGATTCTTGATTCGGGCAACGCTGACGGCAGAGTGCGTGTGCTGAGCAACGGCATTTATTATAATCCTGCCTGCACTGAGAATCACAAGCTGATTCTTGACGGCGTGCGTGAGATTATCAGCAAATACAACATCGACGGAATACATATCGACGATTATTTTTATCCGACAACCGAGGCATCCTTCGACAAAGCACAATACGATGCATATAAAAGTGCAGGCGGTACGCTGAGCCTCTCAAAATGGAGAATTTCAAACGTCAACGGTTTCGTTTTGTCGCTTTATTCAACCGTTAAGACGGCGGATTCATCACTCATTGTGAGCATCAGCCCCTCGGGTCAGATTGATAAAACGCTCAACGAAGCTTATGCGGATTGCAGGCACTGGCTCTCGCAGAAAGGCTACGCCGATATCATTATTCCGCAGATTTATTTCGGCTTCAACCATCAGACCGAGGGCTTCAGCAAGCTGCTCAACCAGTGGGCATCACTGCCCAGACACAGCTCCGTCAAGCTCGTTTGCGGCATAGCGGCTTACAAATGTGCAAAAAGTGACGCTTACGCAGGCACAGGCAAAAACGAATGGACCCAATCCACGGATATTCTGGCACGTCAGACAAAAGCAATCAGAAGCAACAAAAATTACAGTGGCATCGCCGTATTCTCTTACAGTGACCTTAACAGAAGCGCTTGTAAGACGGAAATTGAAAATATGAAAAAGGAATTCACATCATAAGTAAAACGGGGAAAACAAATGAAAAACAACAAAGCTATAATCGCTGCGATAATATGCATCGTCGTTGCCATAGCCGGCATCATCATCGGTATGGCGGTAACGGGTAAATTCTCGCAGTTTAAAAAGGAAGAAACCACGGAAACAACATCTTCGCAGGAAGAAACAACCGCTCTGCCTGCGAATACCAGACCGAAAAGTCAGATTCCCGATGCGGTTGTTGCATCGGTTTACGGCTCATACTCGGATAAAAGCGCGCAGGACCTTGCAAAATTCGCAAATTTCGGCTTCAATACGGTTATTTTTGAGCTGACAAAAGAAAACGCCGAGTCCGTTGCTCCTCTTTTTGATACCGCAAAGGAGCTTAAGCTCTATTTCGGTGTCAGAGCAGATATTTCCGAAAGCAACGCCTATCTGATTGATTTCGTAAAAAAATATAATGCAGATTTCGTTATTCTTTCGGGTCTTGACGAGGCACAAACCACTTTTTCCGAAAACATTTCCAAAATCTGCGACGGCATCAAATCGGTTGATGCAGCTACCGCTATAGGCATCGAGCCTCTCAATTACGAAATGGCGGAAAGCGGAATCATTGTTCTTATGGACAAAAAGGCGGATTTCGTTTTTCTCAAGCAAAAAGCAAACGACAGAGCAGGTAACAAAGCTTTTGCAGAAGCTCAGCTCACATGGAGCGAAGAGCCTGCACCCGTCTGGCTTTGCCACACGCTTCTCGGAATTTCATCCTTCAATGCCGAAAAAGCAACGGAAATGATTTCACTCATTTCCGGCTCTGCAGAAATGTCACTATGCAAGGGTCTTGCATTCTATCCGTATTCCGAAATTGCAGCTGCATCGGGTGCGGCGGCAGAATCGGTTATGAGCTATATCAAATCAAGAGACACCTATCTGCTTGACAAGGAATTTGAAATCACCAACCATAAATCAACGAAAATAACCGTTGAGGAATCAAAGGTTACATTCAGAGGCTCATCCAGTCCTGCATACGACCTTATCTGCAACGGACAGAAGCTCAACGTTGCCAAGAACGGCGACTTTTCGGTTGACTGCGAGCTGAATCCCGGCAGCAACACCGTCAAATTCGAGCACAAGGGCAAAACTTACATTTATAACGTTACATACAAAATCAAGCTTCTCAAATCCGTTTCACCTGCCGATGATTCTACCGTCCCCGGCGGAATGCAGGTTGAAATCGGTGCGGTTGCGCTCAAAGGTGCAAAACTGACGGTTACCTTCAACGGCAAAACGGTCAATATGACAGAGCTCGGCAACATCAGCGAAAGCGACGATACTTCACCCGATACGGAATCCGATTTTGCCGATTTCAGCGCAACGGTAACCGTCCCTGCAGGCACTTCGTCCGTGCAAAAGCTCGGCAAATTCACCGTCAAGGCGGTTTACGGTTCACTGACCGAGTCCCTCAGCGGCGGCAATATCAGCGTTTCCGCAAAGGTGCAGCCTCCGCCGCCCCCTCCGACTTCACCGACAACTACTACCACTACCACCACAGCCACAACCTTACCGCCCCCCACCGCAGGCACGTCTGACAAGGAGACCACAAAAGGCGGTGAATCGGGTACCACAACAACAATCACCACCACGGGCGGATACAGCGGCGACAGACTTGAAAAATACGTCTACACCAAGGATTACGGTCTCGGTACGGCAAGAATATGCGAAATCATTGACGATTACGTTGAGACATACCCCGGAAACTCAACGGCAACCTATTCCGTCCCCGACTGCTCTCCCCTGCTCAAATCAACCGTTGATTACGTAACGGATATCGCAGTGCTTGACGAAACGGATACGTATTATTATCTTGCCTCGGGAGTAAAAGTCCCCGAGCTTCACGAGGAACGTCTGCCATCAGGTGTCAACGGAAAAATCACGCACGTCAGAATTACCGAGGGCTACGTTATGCCCAAAAACACAATAAACGTTGTTTCCACAACCTGCAGCGACAAGGAAACGGTAATCGTTCTCGATATGAACAGACCCGTTGCCTTCAACGCAAAGCTTACGGGTCAGACCTACGGTCTTTATGCTCCGGGCAGACCCGTTACCGTCAGTTCACTCAACTGCACGGGAATTGAGTTTGTTTTCAGCGACACTCTCAATGCAACGGGCTCAAACACGTTTATGAATTCCCCCGTCAAGAGCAGCAAATGGACGTCGGACAAAGCCAAATCCACCGTCACGCTTTCCCTGACCCTTGCTGACAAGGGCAAATTCTACGGCTTCCATTACGAATATAACAGAGACGGTATGCTTGTTATCACAATAAGCCACAAAGCAAAGTCTCTCAGCGGCTCGGTTATTATGCTTGACCCCGGACACGGCGGTATCGACCCCGGCGCAATATGTGCAGTTAACGTTACCGGCTACAGCAACGAAAAAGATATCAACCTCTCAATCGCAACAAAGGTCAAGGACCTTCTTGAAGCAGAGGGTGCAACGGTTATTATGACCCGAAGCGGTGACGACTGGAAAAGCTATACACAGAGAAATGATGCCGTCAGGGAGCGAGACCCCGATATGTTCATTTCCATCCATTGCGATTCAAGCACCTCCGCCTCGGCAACGGGTACGTCTGCTTACTATTACAGAGCATATTCCCAGCCGCTCGCAAAAGCCGTTCACGATTCTCTTGTAAGCGCCTACAAAAATGAGATTTACAAGGATAAAACTGATATCAAGATTGACAGAGGCACCGGCTTCTATGCATTCAGGGTTGCAAGAGTTGAGGAATGCCCCGCAATCCTTATTGAATACGGCTTCGTTTCAAACACCGAAGAATGTCAGGCTCTGCAATCGGCTGAAAACAGAGATATTCTTGCAAAAGCTACCGTTGACGGCATCAAGAAATATCTTGCCGCGGCGTAATCCGCTTTTCAATCAAATCGCACAGCTTATACGCAGGTATGCTTATCAGCAGCCAGCATCCGCTGAAATGCAGACATATCTGCCCGAGAAAATTGAAGGGCTTATGAGAATAATCCCATACTCCCCAACCCATACGGATGTTGACAAGCATTCCGACCGCAAGCTCAAGGCTTGTTATGACAAACATACCCATCACGCATCGGAAAAACAGCGGAATTTCTCTGCTTTTGTTAATCAGATTCAGCAGAACAAGCACCGCTCCGCCCGTAAGGACCATTGACCAATGCGTATAGCCTCTGACAAGGATTTCAACAAGCCCGTATGCTGTGCCGCCGAGTGCGAAACACATAAAATATTCTTTGAATTTTATCACAAAATCACCTTAATTAATATTAGACAAAAGGAGTACCGATATGCGGAGAATGACCGCTTTGGTAAAACCTGCTTCCTCGCTTTGCAACCTTAAATGCAGCTACTGCTTTTACTGCGATGAAGCTGAAAACAGAAAAAGCGGAGCCGGCACGGTAATGAGCACCGAAACCGCCGCAAACCTCATAAAAAACGTTCTTGAGTTTTGCGGAGAAGCCTCCGATATAAGCTTTATGTTTCAGGGCGGTGAGCCGCTTCTTGCAGGAATTGATTTTTTCAGAAGCTTCATAAGCACCGTCAACTCTCTGAAAGACGAAAAGACAACCGTCAATTATTCGCTGCAGACAAACGGCACGCTGATTGACGATGAATTCTGCGGATTCTTCAAGGAAAACAATTTCCTTATCGGCGTTTCGCTTGACGGCGACGAAGCAACGCACAACGCACACCGCTGCGACTCGTTTGAAAAGGTAATGCAGGGTATTTCTCTTCTGAAAAAACACGGTGTTGATTTCAACATTCTCTCCGTCATAACCTCGAAAACAGATGCGGCAAAGCTCTTTGAATTCTATATGCAAAATGATTTCCGTGACGTGCAGCCCATCTACTGTCTCGACCCGTTAAACGGTGAAAGAAGCACATTCAGCCTTGATGCAAAAGGCTTTGCGAGATTCCAGAAAAGGTTTTTCAATCTCTGGTTTGCCGAGATTTCAAGGGGCGGCAGATTCTACGTCAGAGACTTTGACAATCTGCTTTCGCTGATGACAAACGGCGTTGCCGAGCAATGCGGAGCAACGGGCAGATGCAACGCACAGCTTGTTGTTGAAGCTGACGGCACCTGCTACCCCTGCGATTTCTATTGTCTTGACGAATTCGAATGCCCCAACATAAACACCGCCTCAATAGACGATATTCTCCGAAGCGGCGGTCTGAAAAAGTTTATGGAATTTGACGAGCCGAAAAACAAACTTTGCTCCACCTGCCCCGTTAGACAGCTTTGCGGCGGCGGATGCAAGCGATACAGAAGTCTTTATAATCAGCTTTCGGGCTATTGCCCGAGAATGGATTTCATTTTACACGCAGTTGAAAAAATCAGAAACGTGAGGTAATACAATGAAAAAGCCTAACATTATATTCTACTTTTCCGACCAGCAGAGAGCCGACAGTGCAGGCTGTTACGGTCAGAAGCTGCCCGTAACGCCAAACCTTGATGCACTCGCAGAGGAAGGCACTCTTTTTGAGAACGCCTTTACCTGCCAGCCCGTATGCGGCCCGATGAGAGCGTGCCTGCAAAGCGGCGTTTACGCCTCACAAATCGGCTGCTACAGAAACGATATTGCCCTTCCCACGGATTGCAAAACAATTGCTCACTACATCAAAGAAGCGGGCTATGATACCGCATATATCGGCAAATGGCATCTCGCATCGGATAAAGACCACAGGCTCGCAACTAAGCCTACCCCTGCCGAAAGAAGGGGCGGCTACGATTATTGGAGAGCCGCCGATATTCTTGAATTCACCTCACACGGATATAACGGATATATCTTTGACGAAAACGAGAACAGAATTGATTTCAAGGGATACAGAGCAGATAAAATCAACGATTTCGCAATCGAATATCTGAAAAAGCCGCACGAAAAGCCCTTTTTTATGTTTGTTTCACAGCTTGAGCCGCACCATCAGAATGACAGACTGCGTTTTGAATCGCCGAAGGGTCTCAAGAAAAAATTCAAGGATTACGAAGTTCCGGGCGACCTCAAAGGCACCCTCGGTGACTGGCGGATGCAGATGCCGTCTTATCTCGCCTGCTGCAACAGAGTTGACGAGAATTTCGGCAGGCTGATTCAGGCGCTCAAGGACGAGGGTCTCTACGATAACACCGTCATCATTTATACCTCCGACCACGGCTGCCATTTCAGAACGAGAAATATGGAATACAAACGCTCCTGCCATGAAGCAAGCATCAAGGTGCCGCTTGTCATCTGCGGCGGCGGCTTCACTGGCGGCAAAAAAGTCAGCGACCTCGTTTCGCTCATCGACCTGCCTGCAACGATTCTCGACATAGCAGGCGCAGAGATTCCCGAAAGCTTTATGGGCAAGAGCCTGACAGACCTCAAGGGTCACGAAAGCGTATTTATGCAGATTTCGGAAAGTCAGATTGGCAGAGCGGTGCGCACGGACAGATGGAAATACAGCGTTACCGCCAAAAATGCCGACAAGGCTTTTGCCGATGAGTATACCGACGATTTCCTCTACGACCTTGAAAACGATCCCTGCGAAAAGAACAACCTTATCGGAAACCCCGAATATGATTCAATCAGACTTGAAATGAGAGCAATTCTGCTTGAATATATGACAAAAGCAGGAGAACCGAATCTGAAAATAAATGACAGATAAATTTTAAACGGCTGTACCAATCGGTACAGCCGTTTTACATACTGTGATATTAATTTATCTTGTGGGGTTGGCTGTTGTCTTGAGCATAACGTCGTGGTAGCCGCCCTCGACGATGCTTGTCGCGGAAACAACGGTGAGCTTTGCATTCTTCTGAAGGTCGGGAATATTGGTTACACCGCAGTTGCACATTGTTGACTTAACCTTATAAAGGCTCTTTGCAACGTTGTCGCTGAGAGGACCTGCATAGGTAACGTATGAGTCAACGCCTTCTTCAAAGCTGAGCTTTGACTTACCGCCGAGGTCATATCTCTGCCAGTTTCTTGCTCTGTTGGAGCCTTCGCCCCAGTATTCCTTAACGTAAACGCCGTTAACCATAAGCTTGTTTGTGGGGCTTTCGTCAAATCTTGCAAAATATCTGCCGAGCATAAGGAAGGCAGCACCCATTGCAAGAGCAAGGGTCATATGATAATCGTGAACGATACCGCCGTCAGAGCAGATGGGAACGTAAATGCCTGTTTCCTTATAATATTCGTCTCTTGCCGCTGCAACCTCGATAAGAGCTGTTGCCTGACCTCTGCCGATACCCTTTGTTTCTCTTGTGATGCAGATTGAGCCGCCGCCGATGCCGACCTTAACGAAGTCTGCACCTGCCTTTGCAAGGAAGAGGAAACCGTCTCTGTCAACAACGTTACCTGCGCCGATCTTTACCTTATCGCCGTACTTTTCACGAACGAAAGCAAGGGTCTGCTCCTGCCATACTGTGTAGCCCTCTGAGGAGTCGATGCAAAGAACGTCAGCACCTGCTTCAACAAGTGCAGGAACTCTCTTTTCATAGTCGAGAGTGTTGATACCTGCGCCTACGATATAGCTCTTGTTTGCATCAAGAAGCTCCTGGGGATTCTCTTTATGCTGTGAATAGTCCTTGCGGAATACGAAATAGCGGAGTCTGCCTTCACCGTCAATAAGGGGAAGTGCATTGAGCTTATGCTCCCAGATGATATCGTTTGCATCCTTAAGAGTTGTTGTATCGGGAGCTGTGATGAGCTTATCAAAAGGAGTCATAAAATCAGCAACGGGAGTTTCAGGTGCCATTCTGCTGACTCTGTAATCTCTGCTTGTTACAATGCCGAGAAGCTTGCCGTTTGCCGTGCCGTCATCAGTAACAGCCATTGTGCTGTGACCTGTTTCTTCAATAAGAGCAAGAACGTCTGCAAGAGTTGCGTCGGGCTTGAGGTTTGAGTCGCTTACAACGAAGCCTGCCTTGTAGCTCTTTACTCTTGCAACCATAGCTGCCTCGTCCTCAATGGACTGTGAGCCGTAGATGAATGAAATGCCGCCCTCTTTTGCGAGTGCAATTGCCAGAGTGTCGTTTGAAACGGACTGCATAATAGCCGAGACCATAGGAATGTTAAGGCTCAGGGGGCATTCTTCTTCGCCCTTTCTGAACTTAACGAGAGGTGTTTTCAGCGAAACGTTCGCGGGGATGCACTCTCTTGATGTGTAACCCGGGATGAGAAGATACTCGCTGAATGTTCTTGAAGGCTCCTGACAATAAATTGCCATTTTAATCACTCCTTATATATTAGTTAATTTTTTATTTTATTCAGTAACAGAAATCTTATCTGCAGAATTCCGCTACATAATTATCGATACTGGCTCTGATGATTTCGATTGCTTTTTCTCTGTTTTGAATTTCGTCAACAACGGTTTCCTTGCCCTCAAGAGACTTATAAACCGTGAAGAAATGCTTCATCTCATCAAAAAGATGCTTCGGAAGCTCGGAGATATCTTTATAATCATTATAGTTAGGGTCATTGAACGGAATGGAAATTATTTTCTCATCAAACTTTCCGCTGTCCTTCATCGTGATAACGCCTATCGGATAGCAGCGCACAAGGGTCATCGGGTCGATGCTTTCGCTGCTGATAACAACAACGTCAAGCGGGTCGCCGTCGTCACCGTAGGTTCTCGGAATAAATCCGTAGTTAGCGGGATAGTGAGTTGACGTGTAAAGAATTCGGTCAAGCATAAGCAGACCCGTTTCCTTATCAAGCTCATATTTTTTCTTGCTGCCCTTCTTGATTTCGATAACAGCCATAAAATCATCGGGAGCAATCCTCTTGGGGCTTATATTGTGCCAGATATTACTCATACGATCACCTCAAATATTATAAAAAATCAGACCGATGTCAAGTATTTTGCACACACGGTCTGACCCTGACGGCGACCGCAGACGCACGTCAGTTTTTCTTGTATGTAGTGAACCTGAACTTAACGCCGTTATGCTCGTTTTCTTCACCCTCAAAGTCAACAGACCAGTCCCCGTTTTCATCGAGGTTGGGGAAGAATTTATCGGCAGGCTTTGAAGATTCAACCTTTGTGACGTAAGCGGTGTCGCAATAAGGCAGAAGCTGCTCATAGACAGACGAGCCTCCGATAACGTAAACGGTGTTGGTGTCATATCTGCCGAGCTGATCGAAAAGTTCATCAAGCGAATGGCAGACAATAACGTCGGGCGCACTCCAGTTTTCGTCCGATGTGATAACGATATTTACTCTGTCGGGAAGTGCCTTGGGACCGGGGAAGGTCATAAAAGTTTTTCTGCCCATAACAACAACGTTGCCCGTGGTCTGAGCCTTGAAAAACTTCATATCCGCAGGAATATAATTAAGCAACGAATCACCGTTGCCGATTCCCCAGTTGGAATCAACATTAACAATAGCTTTCATTATCAAATTACCTCTTAATACAACTTAATATACAACAAAAATATATACAACTAATCAGATAGCTACGGGAATTTTCTCCGTAAACTCGTGGAAATTATAGTTTTCGATTTTAAAGCTGTCCTTGGTGAAGGAATAGAAATCGGTGATGCTCTTATCGAGAGTTACCGTAGGAGCATCGAAGGGCGTTTTCTCAATCAGCTTTTCAACAATCGGAACGTGGCGGTCATAAATATGCGCATCGGCGATAACGTGAACAAATTCGCCGACCTCAAGTCCGCTGACCTGAGCAAGCATACAGGTAAGTGCCGAATACTGGCAGACGTTCCAGATATTTGCCGCAAGCATATCCTGCGAGCGTTGGTTGAGAATCGCATTGAGCTTGTTACCCGTAACGTTGAAGGTCATACCGTAAGCACAGGGATAAAGAGCCATTTCGCTCAGATCCTGATGAACGTAGATATTCGTAAGGATTCGGCGGCTCTGGGGATTGTGCCTGAGGTCATAGAGAACACGGTCAACCTGGTCCATATCGCCCTCTTTATAGTGATGCTTGACACCGAGCTGGTAGCCGTATGCCTTGCCTATACTGCCGTTTTCGTCTGCCCACTGATCCCAGACGTGGCTGCCGAGGTCATTGATATTATTGGACTTTTTCTGCCATATCCAGAGCATTTCGTCAACCGCACTCTTGAGAAAGGTCTTTCTCAACGTGAGAATCGGAAACTCCTCTGCAAGATTATAGCGGTTGACAACGCAGAATTTTTTTATTGTGTGTGCGGGAGTACCGTCTTCCCATCTGGGGCGGACGTCAAGGTCGGTATCCCAGATTCCGTTCTGAAGAATATCCTTGCAGGTGTCAATAAAAACTTTATCGGCAAAGCTCATCGGTTTATCCTCCCAGTTTTTTTATAAAATCACCTATACCCTGCTCGAAATTGACTCCGAATCGGGTATCGGTTGCGGCATCGTGAGTTCTTTTTATTGCTGCGCAGGTGAATTCAAGCGCAATATCTGCACTTTCGGAAATATCCTTGCCCCGCAAATAAGCTCCGATAAGAGCAGAGGCAAAAACATCCCCCGTGCCGTAGTAAATTCCGTCATATTTCTCGGAAAATCTGTAATGAATTGATCCGTTGTTATAAACGGCACAGCCGATTTCGTCATTGCTGAAGCAAACACCCGTCAGAACGATTTTTTTCGGACCGATATCAGCAAGCCTTTTCAACAAATCCTCAATATAATCACTGCTGTACGGCGGCTCAACGTATTCTTCACCGAGAAGAAACGCCGCTTCGGTAAGATTCGGAACAATTATATCCGCCTTGCCGCAGAGCTTCGCCATTTCGCTGACGAAATCGTCATCAAAGGTCGTATACATCCTGCCGCTGTCAGCCATTGCAGGGTCAACGAGTATCACGCAATCTTCGCCTGCAAATTCATCGATAAAATCGCAGACCATTTCAACCTGCTCCGTTGAGCCGAGAAAGCCGCTGTAGATACCGTCAAAGCCGATTCCGAGCGATTTCCAGTGCTTTGCAATCGCAGGCAAATCGCAGGTGAGGTCACGGTAGGTATACCCCTCGATATTACCCGTATGCGTCGAAAGAACAGCGGTCGGCATTGCGGCAGCTTCGATTCCTGCAGCGGAAATAATCGGTAAAGCCGCTGTAAGAGAGCATTTGCCGATGCCCGAAATATCGTGAATTGCGGCAATTCTCTTCTGCCTCTCCAAGCCTAACCCTTCCTTTTGACGTTCAAGTATTTTATCTATTATACAACCCGCTCCCGAAATTTTCAACATCAAAAATCAAATTTGTATATTTTAATTCTTTATTGTCTTTGAAGATAAGTTTTTTTGGGCATTGCGTAAAAAAACTCTTTACACAGGTGTTAAAAAGTGCTAATATAAATAGGTATTTATACGCCATTTCAATAAAAAGGAGTAAATGAAATGAAAAGCATCAGCAAAAAAATTGTCAGCATCATTCTTGCACTGTCAATGATTTTCGCCTGCGCTTCCTCAATGGGCGCAAGTGCAGCTTCATCTGCAGGCGAATTTTTCACAGACGTAGGTGTTTTTGCTCTTGATAAGCTCCTCAACGGTCTTATCGGCGCAATCAACGCCATCGTTCCCGACAGCAAGGAAATTATGAAAATGAAGGACTACACAGACGATTACTTCTTCACTGGCACGGACACAATGCTCGAAGAGCCCGCAGACGAAGCAAAATGGAAGCTCGGCTACGGCAAGAATTCAATTGTTCCCGAGGACTGGCAGACAAAGAACTACTACCTCGGCGGCTTTATGGCTATGTCAAACGGTATGTCAAACAAGGTTGAAGAGGTTGTTGACGGCGTTGACGTTAGAGTAATCGCTGTTGATGACGGTTCAGGCAGAGGTATCGCAGTTTTTGCCAACATCGACTCAATCGGTATGTCAAACTATGACATCAAGAACATCAGAAAAGCTCTTGTTGAGCTTCTTCCCGACCAGAAATTCAGCACCATCACCGTTACCGCAACTCACGTTCACAGCGGTATCGATACCCAGGGTCTCTGGACAAACCTCTTCCCCAAGCTTGCAGGCAATATGGCAAAGGCATTCCTTCACGTTGGCGAAATGACTCCCGGCGTTGATACCGAATATCTTGATTTCATCACAAAGCAGACTTCAGGCGCTATGAAAGCTGCCATCGAAAATATGACCGAAGGCACAATGACATACGCAGTCAAGGAGCTCAGCGAAGAATATTTCAACAACAAGAACAGACCTTCTTCTGATTCTCTCATTCAGGAGATGGCAAGATTCGTCTTTACTCCCGACGTTCTTGACGATACTCACAAAAAGACCATGATCGTCAACTACTCAGCTCATCCTGACATCACAGGTCTTGCAGTAAGCGACGTTGATAACGGCAGACAGCTTTCCGGTGACTACGTTTACAGCATGGGTCAGACAATCGAAGCTGCTGACTATAACTTTATGTTCTTCAACGGCGCCATTGCCGGCATCTACACCGGCAGACATCCCGCAAGCGACGGTGTTCCCAACGAAAGACGCTGGATGGAAGCATCAAGAATCGGCAGAGAGCTCGGCCAGATCGCTCTCAACCTCACAAACTCTGAAGAGGTTATCCGCGCAAACGCTGATTGGGACACAATCAACAAGGAAATGGAAATCGGCGGCGAGCATTATACTCTCTGGTTTGAAGGCTGGGAAGAAACAACAGAAAAAGAGCTTGATCCCCTTCTCAACGTAAAGATTGACGAAGTAAAGATCAAGGTTACCAATCCCCTCATCAAGCTTGTCGGCAAGCTCGGCCTTGTAAACTACAACGTTTATAAGGAAGGTTTCAACTACTATATATTCGTTGAAATCGGTTATATGGAAATCGGCGACGTTAAGGTTGTTATGATGCCCGGCGAAATCGTTCAGGACCTCATTGAAGGCGGTTCATCACTCACAGCTGAAGGCTCATACTCAGGCAAGGATTTCGGCATCCCCTGCATTGACGAGCTCTTCGGAGAGGATACTCTCTGCTTCGGTCTCGCAAACGATGCTATCGGCTACGTTGTTCCCGATAACGACTATGCAATGGCACTCATCGCAGGTCACTATCAGGAAATGATTTCACTCGGCAAATATGCAGCATCAACAATCATGAACGGCTTTGTTGAAATCGCAAAAGAAGTTAAATAATCAAATCGTCTAAATTAAGGGAGCTTGCTTCGGCAGGCTCCTTTTTCTTTACTTTTTTGTTGAAAAAATTTTACCGTTTTGTTAAAATAGAAACATAATATAACAGTTACGGAGGACAGTATGCAGAAATTTATCAGTCTTATCCTCGGTTTTATTACAGCTCTTTCGCTTGCTGCGGAGGGTATCCCCTATATGTTCAGACCGACAATTGAAATCGATGCATCGGTTTCGCACGGCGAAATTTCAACAAAAGCAACGGGATATCTTTACGGTCTTGCCCAGAGCAACGTGCCCGATTCAAACATAGTCGAAAGTCTTGATTTATCAAGCGTTTCGCAGAAGGTTATCGGCGGCCTCCAGCACCCCATCGGCGACGTTGACGACGTTGCGGTGCAGCTTGATTCCTGCGACTATATCGTTGTTTACCTCCAGGATTGTTTTGACACCTGGTATTACTGTCACGAGGAAATCAACAACCTTCGCAAAAACGGGACGTATGACCCTATGGCGTTTACCCGCGAAAGATTTCTGCCGCAGGTCAGAGAAAAGGTCACGGAGCTTTCGCAGAAGGATTATTCGGACAGACTTGTCTACTGCCTTTATAATGAATGCGACAATGCCGTATGGTACGGCACTGCAAACGAGGACAACACCTGGTATCATTTCGACGAAGCCGCAAAGGAAAGATTCTATGCCGCATGGAAAGAAACCTATGATCTCGTCAAAAGCATTGACCCCGACGCAATGATCGGCGGTCCCGGATACTGCGACTATGACAGCTACGAAATCCGCCATTTTCTTGATTTCTGCAGCAAAAATGACTGTCTGCCCGAGATAATGATTTATCACGAGCTCGGTGCAGATTCCTCCGCAGCCTGGACTGAGCATTATGACGATTACCGTCTCACCGAAAAAGAGCTCGGCATAGCTGAATTGCCCGTTATCGTTACCGAATACGGCACTATGGCGGAATGCGGCGTGCCCGACGATATGCTCAAGTACATTGTAAAAATGGAGGAAACGGGCGTTTACGGCAACGTTGCATATTGGCGCCTTGCCAACAATCTCTGCGACACCGCCGCCGACAACAATTCACCCAACTCAAACTGGTGGCTCTACCGCTGGTATGCCGATATGGAGGGCAATCTGCTCAAAGCGAAAACAATTGATATTCTTCATTCCGATTTTGCAAACGTTATCAAATATTCACGCAAAAGCTTCCGATACAAGGATTCTTCGGTTATCGCAACAAATAACGGTGAAAAGCTTGAGATTCTTTGCACAACGGGCAATTATTCAACCGACGTTGTGATAAAAAATCTTGAGGGTTACAAAAACGTTGACGTAAAAATCGAATGCGTTTATTTCGAAGGCCTCAGCGGAATTGTCAGCAAACCCGTTACCGTTAAAGAATACACCGATAAAGTACGCTCTGAAAAGCTGAAAATTGACCTTGACAATCCCGATTCAACCGCAGTTTATCACATCGTTGTTACGGAATCCGAAGCGGAAAAGGAAACATATATCAACCCCTGCCTGCCCGTCAGATACGAGTTTGAGCACGGTACTCTGCTCGGCACTGCTTACACCTATGACAGTGCATACGGCACAACGGGCGAGCAAAACGGAATGGTAGGCGGATTTGAGCACGAAGGCGACGGTGTGACACTTGATTTTGAAATTCCCGAAAGCGGAAGCTACAATCTCGGCATAATTTTCGGCAATTCCAACGACGGAACAAAAGCGGATGACCGCACCTTCACAACCGCTCTGATGTCAATTGACGGAAAAGCCGAAGAAATCAGCCTTCCCAACACCGTAAAAAGCGAGTATACCGACAGATTCGATATCGAAGCATACCTTGAAAAAGGCACCCACACAATCACCTTCTCACATAAAAAAGGAACTTTCGTTGTTGACAGTATGCTCGTAAGACCCGTTGATACAGACGATAAAATCACTCTCCTGCCCGATGCGGACAGAAGCAAGAACGGCATCACTTCATATCTTGCCGTTGCACCTTGTGACGGTTTTTACTGCCTTGAAACCGATGTAAACTCCGATGTTTCAGTTGACGGAGCAAAGTGCAAAACCGAAAGCGGAAACGCAACCGTTTACCTGCGCAGGGGTCTGAATTACATTGATATTTCAAAGGCAAACGCACCTCTTATGATAACCGAAACGGACAAAAACGGATTTTGTGAGCGCTTTGATTCATCGGAGTTTACATTAAGCGGCAACGCGGTTTCAGATAACGGATATCTTCACAGCATCGCCGCAAACGACGGCAGTGCTTCATTCAGCGTCAATGTTCCCGAATCGGGATGCTACAAGGTCACCCTCACCTATTCAAACAATCTGGAGGGAGGATATCACGCATATAACGTTGACCTGATTGAAAGCTTTGTGACCGTCACAACGGATAATTCCGAAGAAAACGTCTGGTGCAGAAGCACCTACAGCTGGGATACCTATAAAACCGTTACCTTCAACCTTAAGCTTGAAGAAGGAGAAAACGTAATTGCCCTTTCAAATAACGGCGGCTACGATTTCAACGGCAGCGTACCCGTTACGCCGAGAATCAAAAACGTTTCCGTCAACGCCGCTATCGAGGATAACTGAAATGACCAAGCATATTGAAACGATACGGGAAAGGCTTTTTGAATTGCAGGATTTGCAATACAAGGCTTTTCATTCAAGATTAATGCCTGATATCAGCCCCGATTTGATTATCGGCATACGAATCCCCGACCTTCGCCGCCTCGCAAAGGAATTGAAGGGCACGCCTGAGGCGGCAACGTTTCTGAAAACTCTGCCGCACAAATATTATGAAGAAAATAATCTTCACGCTTTTCTTATCGAAAGCATAAACGATTACGGCAAATGCGTAAAAGCGGTTGATGAATTCCTGCCGTATATCGATAATTGGGCAACCTGCGATTCTCTGCGTCCGAAGATTTTCAGAAAGCATCCGAAGGAACTTGAAAAGCAGGCGTTCGAATGGATTGATTCGGGCAAAGAATTCACTGTCAGATACGGCATAGAATGCCTTATGCTGCATTTTCTCGGCGATAATTTCAGCATTGACCATGCTCACAGAATCGCTTTGGTTGACTGCTCGGAATACTACGTGAGTATGATGGTTGCCTGGTATTTTGCTACTGCTCTCGCAAAACAGCCCGACGCAATTATGCCGATTATCGAGCGCGGTCTGCCCGACCCCGAAACGCAGAAAAGAACAGTACGCAAGGCAATCGAAAGCTTCAGAATAAACGATGACACAAAGCAATATCTTACAGATTTAAGCAAACGTACACAATTTTGATTAACCTTATTGAAAAAGGTATTTTTCTTTGTTAAAATATTTACCGAAAAATAAAAAGGCGGTGTTCTTATGGTTTTTATCATCCAGAAAATTCTTTCCGTTATAACCACTTTACTTCTTCTTGTTTCGTGGTCGGTTTTCGGCAATTTCAAGAAGGATTCCGTGCCCGTCAGCCCCGATGAATGCAATCTTAATTTTGCAGTAATTTCCGACACTCATATGAAGGACGAATTCATTCGTCAGTTTATGGTTGAGCTCGGTCTCAAGGGTATGGAGGAATCCGATTCAAGGCTCGATGCTCTCGTTGTTTCGGGCGACCTTACCGACCACGGCGAAGCAGACGAATGGAGTGCTCTTGCAGAGAGCTTCTCAAAATATGACCCTGCAGATGAGATTATTCTCGCCTGTGGCAACCACGATACGTGGACTGACGAGAGCTTCGAAAAAGCAAAGGAGCATTTCATCGAATACAACGGCATCATCAGCGGCAGAGAAATTTCCGAAATGTACTACACAACCGAAATCAACGGCTACACCTTCGTTGTTCTCGGAAGCGAAACCGACAGGACTGCCGCATACTTCAGCCCCGAACAGCTTGAATGGCTTGATAAAACTATGGCTGAAAAGGCAGAGGAAGGAAAACCGATTTTCGTTGTCAGCCATTGGCCCATCAACGAATCTCACGGTCTCCCCGAAACCTGGGGCGATGACGAGCCCGAGCCCGATGACGGCGGTATCGGCGACGAATCCGAGGCTGTTGAGAACATTCTCAAGCAATATGACAACGTATTTATGATTTCGGGTCATCTGCACAACGGCATCGGCGACAAGGCAACGGACGCTATCTGGAGCTATACGTCTGTCGAATCCGACGGCTCATTCCACAGCATCAATCTGCCTGCATATACATATTTCAACGCACGAGGTCAGGTTGTTAACGGCAACGGCTTCAACTTCGAGGTCTATGACGACGAGGTAATTATCAGAGCAAGAAGCTACACCTCCGACGTATGGTACACCGCATATGAATACGTAATTCCGCTTGTATAAAACGGAGAGGATGATTTATCAATGAAGAAATTTATAAGTATTCTCCTTGCGTTCACAATGATATTTTCCGTTTTCTCCGTTGCTTTTGCCGCGGAAGAAAACGAAGCCGAGGCCTGCTCATGCGAAAATGTTCCGATAGTTTACGTTCCCGGCTTCGGCGCAGGAATTTACCTCAACCCCGGAAGCGATGACCGCAGGGCCGTTTATCCGCCAAGCGGTGCCGATATAGTAAGCGCAGTGCCCGATATTCTTTTTGCAGTTATCGGAATTCTGACAAACAACGAAGATTTCTTCGGCAAAATGGCTGTCAGAGCCGCAAACAAGCTCCTTGCAAAGCTTGCCTGCGACGAAAACGGCGACCCGATTTATGATACTTCAATCAAACCCTTTGAATACCCCGAAAATGACATTCATCAGAATGTTACGAATGACGTTACCGACAGAAGCTTTGATTTCGAATATGACTGGAGACTTTCCCCGATTGATAACGCTCACGGTCTCAAGGATTTCATTGATTACGTTAAAAAGCTTACGGGTCACGGTACCGTTCATATTATGTGCCACAGCCAGGGCAATACCGTTGTCGCAGCCTACCTTGAGCTCTACGGCAATGACGGAATCGGAAAAATCGCATTTCTCTCCCCTGCCTATCAGGGAATCTCGATTCTTGGCTCTCTTTTCAGAAAAGAAGCGGATATCTCCGAAAAATCAGGTGAGCTTCTTATGTTTCTCAAAACCGTTATGGGTGAAGGCGCAGGCACAAACATCGTTTCAGGTCTTGTCGGCACTCTCAACGCTCTCGGTATGACAGACTGGCTTCTCAATTTTCTCCAGAAATATCTTACAAGCCAGTTTGACCGCATTTTTGACGAATGCCTGAAGCCTGCTTTTGTAAATCTTGCAGGCACGTGGACGTTTGTCCCCGATGAATGTTTCAGCGATGCGGTTGACGTTATGTTTGAGGATAACAAGGATGCTCCCATCCTTGAAAAAATCAGATACTATCACGATAACGTGCAGTTGAAGCTTGAAGATATCATTCAGGAAACGATGGATAACGGCACTGACGTTATTATCTGCGCAGGCTATAACATTTCAACAATCCCCGTCAGCCTGACTCCCACCGTACATTCCGATTTCCTCATCGATACGGAATATATGTCAATCGGCGCAACCTGCGCACCTCTCGGCGAAGCCTTCTCAACCGATTACAAGCAGGCTGTTGACTGCGGTCACAACCATATTTCTCCCGACCGATGCATCGACGCTTCAACGGGTGCATTCCCCGAATACACCTGGTATTTCAGCTCGCTTGCACACAGCGACTTCCCCGAATGCTATTATATTTTCCTTAATACGTTCTTCTTTGCTGAGGAAAGAATCACCGTCAGCACTTATGACGAATATCCTCAGTTTATGAAAATTGATAAAGACGGCAATCTTATTCCCGTTGAGGAAAAGAAAGAAGAATCCAAAGGCTTCTTCGGATTCATCAGCTCTCTGTTACCGATATAAAGCAACAAAACTCTCTGTCTTTTACGGCAGAGAGTTTTTCTTTGACATTGAGCATAGTTTACTGTATAATATGGTTATTGGAGTGTGATAAGATGAAAAATTCGAAATGGTTAAAATTTTCAGCCCTGATTATCAGCCTTATTCTCGCTTTTACTGTTACTGCGCACGCTGATTTCGGCGAATTCGCAGGCGATTATGACTACGGCGGAGATTACGGCGGCGGATTCGACTACGATTCAGGCAACGATTATGACTATGATTACGGCGGCAACGATTACGATTACGGAAACGATGATTACGATAACAACTACGGTGGCGGAGTTGTTTTATATGACAGCGACTCCAACGGAAATTCCGGCTCAGGCGGCGGTGGCGGCACCATTCTGATAATCATTATTCTTGTTGTACTTATTTTCGGCATTCCGATTCTCAGAGCAATGAAAAAAGGCAAGGGCAAGAGCGGACCTGTTGCTCCCGGTGCAACGCCGACGGATGTATCAACGCTCCGCCCCGTCAACGAATATAACTCCGTTGACCCCAATTTCTCCCAGCCCGATTTCTGCGAAGAAATCTCAAATATGTACGTCAGATTCCAGAATGCCTGGCAGGATAAGAAGCTCGACGGTATCCGTCCCTGCCTTTCCGATGCTTTCTACGCTCAGGTTGACCGTCAGGTTGAAACTTACCGCAGAAACAGACAGACAAACCGCATTGAACGCATTTCCGTTCTCGGCGTTGACCTTGTCGGCTGGAAGCAGGAAAGCGGCAACGACGTTATGATTGCCAGACTCCGCACAAGAATCGTTGACTACGTTGTTGACGATGCAACGGGCAATATTGTCAGAGGCAGCAACACCGCAGAGAAATTTATGACCTATGAATGGAGTCTCATCCGCACAAGCGGAAGAACAACGGGCGGCAACGAAGGCACTTCCGCAAGCTCCTGCCCCAACTGCGGTGCTCCGCTTGACCTCAACAAATCCGCAAAATGCGAATACTGCGGCTCTGTTATTGAAAGTGACAGCTTTGATTGGGTGCTTTCGGGCATCAAGGGTCTTTCGCAGAGGACAATGGGACAATAACCGACCCAATAGCTTCTCACCATAAAGCAAAATGGGTCTGACTCAGCAAGATGAAGAAGCTCTTTTCTCCGAACGAAAGGCGTATGATTATACGTCGAGTTCGGAAAAAGAGCTAAAAAGAAACATAAAAGCAGTTTTATATCCCGTACAATATTAAAAGCGACTT
The DNA here is from genome assembly GCA_045592085.1 of Acutalibacteraceae bacterium. GTDB lineage: Bacteria > Bacillota > Clostridia > Oscillospirales > Acutalibacteraceae > CAG-177. The sequence goes on from JAZNUD010000090.1 coordinate 39,931, forward strand.
GCAAAGGTGTGATTCCGATGCAAGTCGCTTCGTATTTATACGGTTTCTTTTGCTCTTCGCTTGATGAGACAGTCCCGTAATTTTTCTGTTGCCGATACGGGTAATGCCCGCTCGGTTATATTAAATCACGCCATTTGAACTGCGTGACGTTTTCCGGGTGAAAACCCGCGCCGCATTCTCGCTTATCTGGAGAGCAGTGCGTTGAGTTCAAGGAGTCTAAGAAGCTTTCTGAACGTGAACTTCTTTTCATCTTCAATTTCCTTGATAAGCTTGTCTGCGATTCCTTTTGTGTAGTTTTCGTAGTTCATTTCATTCATCCTTTCTTCTTGGTATGTCTTTATTATACGCAGATTTTTAAAAAAGTCAAGTGATTTTGCACAAATAACAACCTCTTATTTTGTGCAAATTACACAACAAATCACTACCCTGCACTCTATCGAGCCTTCACATAATTTAATTGAAGGGTAAAAAGTTTTTGTGGATATTGCACATACTACAAACACTTATTTTGTCGAATTCACACAAACAACAATGTGCGTTCATAAACGCTTAAAGAAAAGTTTGTGAAAGTTTTTTATAAAAAAAATACCGCCTCACCCGAAATTATTCGGGCGAAACGGTGGTCTTATCAATATAAAGCTTCGTAGAGTCTGTCCCTGCAATTATTATCTTTATGCAGGAAAAAGCTTTCCATTCTGCTTTTGTAAGGCTCAACAGGCTCAAAATTATTTGCCGCATATTCCTCGAGACTGTCAAGCAGCTCATCAGCCGTCATTGTGAAGGGTCCGAAGCCCTCTTCAAGAGGCAGGTCAAGCTTTCTGTAACCGTGGGAAACACCTGCAGAGAATTGGTCATAGTCGGGCACAAAATAGATAATCGGGCAATTCATATAAACCGAATCGAAAACGATTGAAGAATAATCCGTTATCATCAGGCGGTATTCGTCCTGATTGGTGTCAAAGCCGTCAATACAAACTCTTTTATTGGTGATTTCAAACAAAGAATTGTAGCATTTGAAAATCGGATGATTTTTGAAATCGAGATAAAGGTCATATTTCTCAAGCAGCTTTTCAAGTCGCTCCGAATTGAGGAATTCGTTGACCGCCTTATAGAAATCGGAATCAAGGAAAACCTGCGGCTTTTCTTCTCTGCTGTTATTGATAAGCGGTCCGATGAGATTGCCTCTCCACGAGGGGGAGAAAACAATTCTGTTTTTCTTTTCGGCACCCATTCTGAACGAATCGTATCTGGGCATACAGCATTTAATGAGGTCGCATTCATCATAGCCGTAGTTTTTGACGAAATTTTCAACCTCAAATGCGCTTGAAACTACAACCTTATCGATTATGCAGCGTTCCTTTGCATACATATTTTTGAGCGTGGCGTGAAGGATTCCGTGCTGGAGATAAACAATTTCGTGCCTTGTCAGATCCGTATACCATCTGAATGCCGCCGCACCGAAAGGACAAACGTTGGAAAGATTCGAGAATGACGTTATTAACTTTTCGCTTGAAAAATAAAGCATTCTGTGCTTTACCGAGCCGAATTTCACAACGTGCTCACGTTCCTGAGGGGTGAATCTTTCTTCAATCTCTCCCCAATCGCAGGCATTTAATATGTAATATCTCTTAACACCGTCATTGACGTTAACGTCCCGTTTGAACTGGTCATATGCATTGTCAAAAACGCCGTAGCGGTCAAGATAAATCCATTCTCTCTTCTTGCTTTTTCTTGCAAAAAGACCAATCCATCTGTTTATTAAGATTCTCGGGTTGACCTTGAGATAATAGAAAAAGTGGTAAATAAGCACTCTGAGAGCGAGAGTAAATCCGCGTGCAGAACGGTTTTTGGTTACGGTAAACACACCGTTCTTTTCGCGAAGGCATTTTCCGTTTGAGAAAAAGGCTTTCAGTCTCTTATCGTGCGAAAGAGGCACAGCAGGTCCGTAGTAATAATAAAGCTTGTAAACGTTACCGTTGATTACGGCTTCAAGCTCAAAGCTGTCGGTTTTTTCAAAATCGATTTCAAGCCTGAAGCGCCAGAAAACGGCAGTTTTGATGCCTGCGTGATATTTTTCACATTCCGAATGGCTCAGGCTGAGCTTTTCACGTTTGCCGTCTTTTAACAAATAAAGTTCGGGCTCGTCACAATACATAAATACGGGAGACTTGAGAAAAGCATCAAGCTTAAGGACACCGTCGGTTATTTTTAGTCTGTTGACAACGGCAGTTATCTTTTTGGCTTTATATATTACGTCTTCGTTGAAAACAAGTGAAAGCTCTTCGTCTGTGCATTCAAGGCTTACGCTTTTGCTTTCCTTGAGCTGGAGCAGATAATGCTTGTGATATATATCCAGAGCAGGTCTCCTGATTATGACCTCATCATCAATCCTGCGGATAAGCGAAACTATTCTTTCGACTGCCTTGTCAAATTCCTCACCTTTATAGTGATAAGGCAGAAGCACGTCGGAAACGCTTTTCCACGAAATATCGTGAAGATAAAATGCCTGAAGATATCTGGGAACCTCTTTTTCGGGATAAAGATTAAAAAAGCTCTCCCACATATTCATTGTATCTTCAAAAATATAGTACGCCTTGCTTATCGAGCCCGTCGCACCGCCGGGTCTGCGCAGATACCAGTATTCGGGCTCACTGCAATAGCCGATGGTCAGTTTATCTTTAAGGGTTGTGTAAATATATTTCTGGTCCTCGTGAAAACGGAGCTTTGTATCGAAGAGAAAATTGTTTCCTCTGCCTCTGTTTTTTACGCAGATATTCATTGTTGACTGCGCAATATACCAGTTATCGCCCTCGTTGAGGTCGTAAATACCCGACTCCTTGAGAATTCTGTATCTGTAGTGCATCGGAAGTCTTTTTCCGTCTCTGTGAGGAATGATTTTATAGGTGACAAGGTCGGTTTCCTCATAATGCTCCTCAAAGAAATCATAAAGAATCTGCAGAGTATCGGAGGAAAGCGTATCGTCAGCATCAAGGAAAACGAAATATTTTCCTTCGGCCAACTCAATGCCCTTGTTTCTTGCGGCGGAAACGCCGCTGTTTTCCTGCTCAAAATATACTATATTATCATATTTTTCCGCATTTTTCCGACAAAGCTCGCCGCTGTTATCGGGAGATCCGTCATTGACGAAAACAACCTGAAAATCCTCTCTCGGCATAGTCTGATTCATAATACTTCCGACGCAGGACTCTATAAACTCTTCGCAGTTGTAAACGGGAATTATAACCGATACTTTATACTTATAAGAATTTGACATTTCAGCCTATCCTTTCATTGAGTTTAAGGTGAATGGAATAATTCGAACCGTGATTTTCACGGGCATATTTCCGTTCACTCGTCGTTAAAATGCTCGCAAATCCGCAGAGGATTTGCTCCGCTTTATGCCTTGATTGACCAAAAATCTGCTCCGTGAAAATT
>JAZNUD010000091.1:0-19968 GCA_045592085.1 Acutalibacteraceae bacterium
CTTATGAACGGTGATTCACTCCCCGTTTCAGCATTTGTTGACCACGCTGACGGCACATTCGAGCAGGGCGCTTCCGCTTATGAAAAGAGAGGCGTTGCAGTTATGGTTCCCGCATGGGACGGCGCAACCTGCGCACAGTGCAACAAGTGCTCCTATGTTTGCCCCCACGCAACAATCAGACCCTATGCTCTCACAGCTGAAGGAGCAGCTGCTGCTCCCTCAAACGCAATCATCGTTGACAAGAAGGGTAAGGGCAAGGATTCATATAAGTATTCACTCGCAGTTTCTCCCCTCGATTGTATGGGATGCGGCGTATGTATCGGCGTATGTCCCACAAACTCACTCAAGATGGTATCAAGAGAGAGCCAGGATGCTATGCAGCCCGTATTCGATTACATGGTTGAGAACGTAACAGTCAAGGCTGACCTTGCTGACAACACCGTTATCGGCAGCCAGTACAAGACTCCTCTTCTTGAGTTCTCAGGCTCCTGCGCAGGCTGTGCTGAAACAGCTTATGCTCGCCTTATCACTCAGATGTTCGGCGACAGAATGTATATCTCCAACGCTACAGGCTGTTCCTCAATCTGGGGCGGTCCCGCAGCAACATCACCCTACACAGTTAACAAGAAGGGCTACGGTCCTGCTTGGGCTAACTCCCTCTTCGAAGATAACGCAGAGCACGGCTACGGTATGTTCCTCGGCCAGAATGCTATCCGCAACGCTCTTATCTCCAAGGTAGAAGCAGTTGCAGCATCCGAATGCGCATCAGAAGAAGTTAAGGCAGCAGCTAATGCTTACCTTGAAACAGTTAACGACGGCGCAAAGAACGGCGCAGCAACAGAAGCTCTTGTTGCAGCTCTCGAAGGCGCTGATTGCGATACCTGCAGAGAAATCCTTGCAAGCAAGGAATACCTTGCCAAGAAGTCCGTTTGGATCTTCGGCGGCGACGGTTGGGCATACGACATCGGCTTCGGCGGTGTTGACCACGTTCTCGCAGCAGGCGAAGACGTAAACATCATGGTATTCGATACCGAAGTTTACTCCAACACAGGCGGCCAGGCTTCCAAGGCTTCCAACATCGGTCAGGTTGCACAGTTCGCAGCAGCAGGTAAGGGCATCGCCAAGAAGTCACTTGCTGAAATCGCAATGAGCTACGGCTATGTTTACGTTGCACAGATTGCTATGGGTGCTGATGCAAACCAGACAATCAAGGCTATCGCTGAAGCTGAAGCTTACAACGGTCCCTCAATCATCATCGCTTACGCACCTTGCGAAATGCACTCAATCAAGGGTGGTATGATCAACTGCCAGAGCGAAATGAAGAAGGCTGTTGACTGCGGTTACTGGAATATGTTCCGCTACAATCCCGCTCTCAAGGCTGAAGGCAAGAATCCCTTCACCATCGACAGCAAGCCCGCAACAGGCAGCTACAGAGAATTCCTTCTCAACGAAGCTCGTTATTCATCACTTACACGCTCCTTCCCCGAAAGAGCAGAAGCACTCTTTGCTCTTGCTGAGAAGACAGCAGTTGAGAGATATGACCATCTTCTTCGCCTTAAGGATCTCTATGCTCCCAAGGCTGACTGATTAAACCAATCGGCTGAAAAGTCAAAATAAAAAACTTCGCCCTCACCGCAAGGTGGGGGCGATTTTAATTTAAGTGAACAATGAATAATAAAAGTGAAGAGTTATGGGCGGACTCCGTCCGCACCTTATTATATCAAAACTCCCGAATGATAAATCTCATTCGGGAGTTTTTGTCATTTCTTTTTCATCTTCGGGATAAACGCACAGCCGACAACCACAGCCAACGCAACAACTACCGCAATGATCACCCACGTGTTATTCGGACTGCCCGTCTGTGCAGGGGCGGCAAACAAAACCGCATCATCTGCCGCAAACGCATATAATGCGGCGGTCACAACGCCAAGAACCATTATCGCGCACAGCACTATGGCGGTTATTCTTACAAACAAATTTCTTTTCTGCATAATTTCACCTTAACCTATTTTTAGCAGAGCTTTCATTGCTTCGCCGATGCTCTCGGCAATTCTCTGCGATTCTTCCTTTGATTTTCCGCATCCCGTAATATACACCTTGATTTTCGGCTCTGTGCCCGAGGGTCTGACAATTGCAAAATTGCCGTCGGGAAGAGTATAAGCAAGTATATTCGATTTCGGGAAGTCGAGCTCCTTTTTGTTTCCGCTTTCGGTATCGGTTATTGCACCCGTCTGGAAATCATACACCTCAAGCACTCGCAGACCGCCAAGGCTTTCGGGAGGATTATTTCTTGTTTCGCTCATAATCTCCTTCATCTTAACCATTCCCGATGCACCTTCGAAAACGAAATTATAAAGCTTATCGGTATAGTATCCGTGCTCGGCATAAATTCCGTTGAGAGCATCAACAAGCGTCATACCCTTGCTCTTATAGTAAGCCGCCATCTCGCAGACCATCAGCGATGCCGCAACACCGTCCTTGTCTCTTGCGTGAGTGCCGATAAGATAACCGTAGCTCTCCTCAAAGCCCATAATAAAGCGGTATTCCTCGCCTGCTTCTTCGAGATTCGCAATAAACTCACCCACGTACTTGAAGCCCGTAAGCACATCGACAACCTTGCAGCCGTATTTTGCCGCAACCTTATCAACAAGCCTTGTTGATACAAAAGATTTGGTCATAAGCGGACCTTCGGGCAGAGTGCCCTTTTCTTTTCTTGCAGAAAGCATATATTCCGTGAGAAGCACGCCGACGTCGTTGCCCGAAAGAAGAACGTATTCCTCTCCGTCAAGCACTGCAATACCGACACGGTCGCAGTCAGGGTCTGTCGCAAGAAGAAGGTCAGCCTTTTCTTCCTTCGTCATCTCAAGTGCACACTCAAAAACCTGCTTGATTTCGGGATTCGGATAGGGGCAGGTCGGGAAATTGCCGTCAGGATTCTCCTGCTCTCTGACAACCGAAACCTTCTTGAAGCCTGCTCTGTCAAGGATAGTCCTGACGGGAATATTGCCCGTACCGTTAAGAGGCGTATAAATAATTTTTATATCGCTTTCCCTGACGATTTCAGGGTTGATGGGTCTCTGCATAACGAGAGAATAGAATTCCTCAACGGTATCCTCCGAAACATACTCAATCAGACCCTTTTCAAGAGCTTCGTCAAACGGCATTTTTTTCACGCCGTCAAACATATCAACCTTCTGTATGAAGGAATAGGTTTCCTGCGCGGCCTCATCGGTCATCTGATAGCCCGAGGGGTCATAGCACTTATATCCGTTATACTTCGATGGGTTATGGCTTGCGGTGATTACAATACCGCTGTCGCACTTAAGGCGCATAACCGCATAGGAAACAACGGGGGTCGGAATAAGTCGTGGGAAAAGATATACCTTGACACCGTTTGCGGCAAGTACCTGCGCACATTCCTTGGCAAAGGTATCCGATTTTATTCTTGAATCGTGACCGATTACAACGCTTGCACTCTTACCCATGCTGTTAAGATAATCGGCAAGCCCCTGCGTTGCCTGGCAGACGGTGTAGGTATTCATTCGGTTTGTGCCTGCGCCAAGCACTCCTCGCAAACCTGCGGTGCCGAATTCAAGATTTTTATAGAATCGGTCGAGAATCTGCTCACCGTCATTCTCAACGGCAAGAAGCTCCTCTTGTATCTCAGGGTTATCCCTTGTCTTTTCAAGCCAGAGCTCAAAAAGCTTTTTCACGTCGTTCAAAACAACCCACCCTCTCTTATTTTTTATACATTATTATATTACCCGCTTTTCGTGCTGTTGTCAATTAACCGAAAAATATTTTACAAAATAAAAATCCGCCCCGATGCTTTCGCACCGGGGCGGAGAGTTATTGCATTATGATTTTTTCACAGAGAATCAGGTACCTTTAATGAGTGTGCCGATAGCTGTGAAGATAGCCTTGAAGAGGCCGCCGATGTTCTTAAGCTGGAACAGATCCTTTGCAAGATAGAAGGGATCAAGACGGAGTGAACCGTTTTCAAACTTAGGAATAAGGAGAAGGATGATCATTGAATCAATGGTCTTGAGTGTTGCACGGTCCTTATCAACAGTACGGCTGTCCTTCCAGTAGTACATCTTGAAGTTCTTGCCGAGAGCCTTGCTGATGTTGCCGCTCATATCGTAAACTCTGAACAGGAACTCCTTGTGTTCCTTCCACTGTGCCTGGTAAACGATGGTATCTCTTACGATAGTTGTACCTTCGTCGTTTGTGCCCTCAAGCCATGTTGAAGGATCCTTAACTGTTGCAGAATCCTTAACGTGGTAGGTCTTCCAGCCAACGATTTCGTAGTTTGAAGCGGGCTTCTCGAGCTCGCCAATCTGGAGACCATATGTTACATAGTGGTAAACACCGCGATCAACGCTGTTGTATTCGCCTCTCATGGTGTCGTCACCGTAGCGTACGTTCTGGTCATCAACTACGAACCAGTCGCTGTCATCTTCTCTGCTGTTCCAGTCAACGTAAACGATGATCTGAACTGTATCATAGACAGCGTAGTACTTTGAGCCGCCTACTGCAAGGCTGTTGGAAGCGGTTGAGCCGTCTTCGTTACGCCATGTTGTTGAAAGAGTTACGCCTTCGGGAACTGATGCATTGAGCTTAGCAATATCAGCATCGCTGAACATCTTAACGAGGTCGTCTCTGCCTGTGCCAACGGGAGCGGAAACAACGATGGGATCCTCTGTGTAGATGGGATTCTCAATTGTGCTGCCTTCTGCCCAGAAATAGAACTTAGCGTCATAGTTCTGTGCTTCCCACTTGGAGTTAACAAGAATATACTTGTTGCCTGACGTGGGAACGATTGCATTTGCGGCAAGTTCGGGAGTGATTTCAAAGTTGTTGATATCGATGAACTCGTCGGGGTTGGTGAGATACCAGCCGAGAAGCTTGTGGCCTTCCTTGCCCTGTACGGGCTCAGCCATTTCTTCGTTAACCTTGCCGATTTCAGGAAGCTTTCTTGCCTGACCCTTGTTTGCACCTGTTGCGTAAACAAACTCTGCTGTTTCAGCATTGAGAACGGCACCGATTGTGTTAACGCCTACGGGGATGATGGACTGACCGTCGCTTGTGCCGATGAGGAAGCGGATTTCGTATTCTTCAAGCTTGAATGAACCCTTGATTGTAAGCTTGGAGCCGTTAGCTCTTGAAAGAGTGAATACGTAGTTTGAACCTGAATCGAAGAAGTTGGGTGTTGCGCCGTCGGCTGTTGTCCACTTATCAAATACGTAGCCTGCTGCAGGAACAACGTCTCTCTTGTTGAGGTTGATCTGGGCGCTTTCAACAAATGAAGTTGCCTTTAATTCCTTAACTGCTGTTGTGTATTCGTCTGTATACTTGCCTGTTGCTTCGTCGTAAACGGGAAGCTGATATTCAAGTTCGAAGATGGGGAATGCGTGGAGATAGAGAACCTTTGTGCCTTCATATGCAACTGCTTCTGTGATGATATCAGCTGATGCATATGTTTCGTTGAAGGACATTGATGTGTAGTTATCGCCTCTTGCGAATGTTACCTTACCGTCCCATGCAAGGTCTTCTGCTACGTTAACGGAAGCCTTGATTTCCTTGAGCTTGTTAACGGAAACAGAGCCGCTCTTGCCGTAGAGTGTTTCGATATCTGTCCATTCACCTGTTGTGAAGTTCTTTGCCTTGATGATAACCTTGTGGGGATATTCGGTCCACTTTGCGTAGTAAGCGGAATTGTCCTCAAGGTTGTAGTTGCCGAGGGATGTACCTGCATTTGCTGATGCAGCCTCGTCTGTTGCTGCGTTGTACCAGCCATCGAAGTATACGCTTTCATCAGCTGCTGTGGGAGCTGCGCACTCAAGTCTTGCACCGTACTTGATATCAACAACCTTGTAAGCCTCAGCGTCGCCCTTGTTTGCATAGAATGTTGCCTGGAAAGTCTTTGCTTCCCACTTTACCTTTGCGGTTGCACCGTTGATGCTTTCAACCTTAACTGTTGAAGGCTCCCAAACTGCTGTGTAGCCGGGCTTAACGGGTGTATATTCGGTGAGGTCAACCTCTTCGCCGTAACCGGCCTTGATTGTGAGGGTTGATTCGCCGTCGATTGTACCGCCGTCAAGGTTAACCTTAATGTCGAACTTATCTGTCGTAAGGATTCTCTTGTAAGTGATGTTAGCAATAGCTGTGATTGTGCCGCCGGAAACGATAGCTTCATCAACCTTGCCCGTTGCCATATTAACCCAACCGAGTTCGTTTTCAACTGCAGCGGGTACAGTTACGTCGGTATTCTCAACGTATTCCTCTGCTGAGATTTCTGTGCCGTCATTCTCAAGGAATGTAACTGTGTACTTCTTAGCATTGGGATCAACGTCTGAAGGTTCACCGATTGTGAAGGTGTGGTTACAGTCATCAGTATAGAAATCATCGATTGTGAACCAGTTCTGGAGGTTCATTCTCTTGATTGATGATTCCTTGATGAGTTCGTAGTAAGTACCGATGTTACCTACTCTTCTTGATGCTGTGTTTGTGCCTGCGTGTGCAGCATTATCATAAATTGTCCAGCAACGCTTATCAAGTGTAACGTTACCTGTTTTACCGTCTGCAAGCTTTGTTACGCCGTCAGGCATAAACTCTCTGACCTTAACGTCGAATGTGAAGAAGTGCTCGTCAGTTTCAAACTCGAAAGCATAGGAGTTGTTGGTACCTGTACCAACGTTTACATACCAAAGGTCCCATTCGTCGGACTCGGAAAGAGCAATTCCGTGGAAGTTAGCATTTGACTGCTCTTTAAAACCGGGAACGTTTCTTGCCCACTTGGTTGTGTACTTGAAGTTGATTTCTTCAGCAGAAACGATGGGGTTATCACCGTTGATTGCTGCGCCGTCATTGGCATCGTGAGCAATGTTGTAAGGATAGTTTTCTGTGGGGTACTTGACCTTATCGGGGTCGTAAGAGTTTGCGGTTGCGGGATATGTTGCACCCTTACCGTTTGTAACGTCGAAGAAGTTTCTGTCAAAGTTGAAGTAAATAGCCATACCTGAACCGGTATACATATTTGTCTTGAAGTAAACTTCAGCTCTGAGCTGGGCACCGGGCTGAACGTAGTGGTCAGTCAGTTCCCATGCGCCTGCAGCGTTCTGCTCATAATAGTCTACGCCAATGTACATATAGAATTTCTTCTGAGTCTTGTCGTAGCCAAGTGCTTCGAAATCAGCCAGGGTATCAATACCGACTGATTCTTTGCCTGCGTAGTAGCTCTCAGTTGTGTCTGCTGCAAATGCAACGGCAACGGTGCTGAAAACCATTGTCAAAGCAAGAACAAGGCTGAGAACCTTTTTGAGTGTTGACATTCTTTTTTCCTCCTTATTGTTTCTGCGATTCCGTTTTTACGGAATCAAAAATTTGAATATGGCAGAAGTACACACTTCTACCCAATATACTCAGTAATTATGACACAACATTCAAAATAAAGCAATAGAAATAATGAAATTTCTTTATATTTATTTTTAAACATTGTGCATATTATACACATTATTGCGGTCAGATTCGTGCAACATTGCCATTCCTTGCCGCCTGAGCAACTGCCGACGCAACCGCAGGGCCGACTCTTTCGTCAAACGCCTCGGGAATGATATATTCGGGGCAGAGTTTATCCTCGGAAACAAGTCCCGCTATGGCGTAAGCCGCCGCCAGCTTCATCTCCTCGGTTATATCGGATGCCCTGACATCGAGCGCGCCTCTGAAAATTCCGGGGAAGGCAAGCACATTGTTAATCTGATTGGGATAATCGCTTCTGCCCGTGCCGACAACCGCCGCACCTGCTTTTTTGGCAAGGTCGGGCATAATCTCGGGCGAAGGATTCGCCATTGCCATAACAACCGCTCCCTTCGCCATTGAAGCAACCATTTCCTCGCTGACAATTCCTGCGGCTGAAACGCCGATAAATACGTCTGCGCCCCTCATTGCATCGGCAAGAGTACCCGTTATGCGGTTTTTATTTGTGAATTCGGCAAGCTGTGCAAAGGCCGGCGTAAGCTCCTGGCCCTTGCAGATTATTCCCTGCCTGTCGCTCATAATTATGTTGCCTGCGCCGCAAGCGTTTAGAAGCCTCGCAATTGCCGAGCCTGCCGAGCCTGCACCGCTCATTGCAACGGTGCAATCCTCAATTTTTTTGCCGACGCAGCGAAGTGCATTGAGCACCGCCGCAAGCACAACGACAGCCGTGCCGTGCTGGTCATCGTGGAAAACGGGAATATCGCATCTTTCCTTGAGCTTTCTTTCAATCTCAAAGCATCTGGGAGCGGCGATATCCTCAAGATTGATTCCGCCGAAGCTGCCCGCAAGCAACGCAACGGTATTGACGATTTCATCGGTATCCTTTGAGCGGATGCAGAGCGGAATTGCATCGATATCTGCAAATTCCTTGAAAAGCAGACACTTACCCTCCATAACGGGCATACCTGCTTCGGGACCGATATCACCAAGACCGAGCACCGCAGTGCCGTCGGTTATAACGGCAACGGTATTCCAGCGGCGGGTCAGCTCAAAGCTTTTGCTGACGTCCTTCTGAATTTCAAGACACGGAGCAGCAACTCCGGGGGTATAGGCAAGAGAAAGCTCCTGCTTGTTTGAAGCCTTTGTTCTCGATTTGGTTTCGAGCTTTCCCTTCCATTCGTAATGGAGTCGGAGTGACTCCTTCATATAATCCATTTTAACATCTCCGTTAGCTTAATTAACACAGTATCACACTTTACTTTGCCCAACCCATTGAGCATTTGACCGCCTTTTTCCAGCCTTCGTAAAGAGCGTTTCTCTTTTCGATGTCCATCTGAGGAGTGAAAACTCTCTCGACCTTGCGGTTATTCTGAATTTCGGCGGTGCTTTCCCACACGCCGACGGCAAGACCTGCCAAATACGCCGCACCGAGAGCCGTTGTTTCAACGTTTTGCGGTCTGTTAACGTTGCATCTTACCATATCCGCCTGAATCTGCATCATAATATCGCTGACACTTGCGCCGCCGTCAACACGAAGCTCCGTGAAGTCGATGTCGGAATCGGACTTCATCGCCTCAAGCAGGTCGGTTACCTGATAAGCAATCGCTTCAAGCACCGAACGTGCAACGTGAGCTCTGTTTGTTCCTCTTGTCAGACCGATAACACAGCCTCTTGCATACATATCCCAATAGGGTGCACCGAGACCCGTAAATGCAGGAACAAAATATATGCCGTTTGCATCGGGTACGCTTTCGGCAAGCTCGTCACACCGTCTTGCGGTATCTATCATATGAAGCTCATCGCGAAGCCACTTGATTACCGAGCCTGCGTTGAAGGCTGAGCCCTCAATTGCATATTCAACCTCATCACCGATACCCCATGCGACACCCGTAACAAGATTATTCTTTGATTTTACTCTCGTTTTGCCCGTATTCATAAGCAGGAAACAGCCTGTGCCGTATGTATTCTTTGCCTGACCTGCTTCAAAGCAGCCCTGACCGAAAAGAGCTGCAGGCTGGTCACCGATTGCTCCGCAAATCGGAATACCTTCAAGCGATTCGAGGCCGAGAATTCCCTTTGCAACTCTGCCGTAGACCTTGCTTGAAGGTACGGGCTCGGGAAGAATCGTCATCGGAATGCCGAGCTGCTCGCAGAGATACTTATCCCAGCAAAGCTTATCAACATCAAAAAGCATTGTTCTTGATGCGTTGGAATAATCCGTCACGTGAACGCTGCCGCCCGTAAGATTCCAGATAAGCCAGGTTTCAACCGTACCGAAAAGAAGTCTGCCTTCGTCGGCAAGCCTTCTTGCTTCTGGAACGTTGTCGAGAATCCACTTGATTTTCGTGCCCGAGAAATACGCATCAATCAGCAGACCTGTCTTTTCCTTGACATAGTCCTCAAGACCCTTCGCCTTAAGCTCCTCGCAAAGAGAAGCTGTTCTGCGGCACTGCCAGACGATGGCGTTATAAACAGGCTTACCCGTCTGTCTGTCCCAAAGAACGGTGGTTTCACGCTGATTCGTGATACCTATGCCTGCGATTTCGTTAGGGCTGATGCCACCTGAAATCACACAGTTTGCAACAGCCTGAAACTGGCTGTACAGAATGGCGAGGGGGTCGTGCTCAACCCAACCTGCCTGAGGATAAATCTGCTCGAACTCATTCTGCGCTTTACTGACGATGTTGCCTTTTTTATCAAAAATTATGGCTCTTGAGCTTGTTGTGCCCTGGTCAAGGGCAAGAACGTATTTTGCCATTGAAAACATCCTTTCGTTCAGATTTTATATTCCGAAATACTTTGCCGAATTATTATATGAAATGTCCTCTGCAATTTTGCAGATTGCCTTTTCATCATAAGGATAGAGACCGTCCTCAACCATATCGCCGAGCAGACCGCACATAATTCTGCGGAAATATTCGTGTCTGGGATATGAGAGGAATGAACGGGAATCCGTTACCATACCGACGAATTTGCCGAGAGCACCGAGATTGCCGAGAGCCTTCATCTGCTCTCTCATACCGTCGATATTATCGTTGAACCACCACGCCGAGCCGAACTGAATCTTGCTCTCTGCGTCGGAATTCTGGAAGTTGCCGAGCATCGTGCCGAGCACATAGTTGTCCTTCGGGTTAAGAGTAAAGAGAACAGTCTTGGGCAGTTTTTCTTTAACTGCAAGGCTGTCAAGGAATCTTGAGAGCTTTCCTGCGATTTCTCTGTCATCAATCGAATCGAAGCCTGCATCAGGACCGATTCTGTTGAACATAAGGGTATTGTTGTTTCTCATCGGGCCGATGTGAAGCTCCATAACCCATCCCTTTTCGGAATATCTTTCCGCAAGGAAGCCGAGAAGTGCGGTTTTGAATTTATCCGCTTGTGCAACGCTTAAGTCTGCGCCGCCTCTTGCCTTTGCAAAAATGCCGTCAAGCTCCTCTGCGGTCGCGGTTTCATAAGGCACATATGCAAATGCGTGGTCGCTTGCACAGCAGCCGAGAGTTGCAAAAAATTCAATTCTTTCATTGAGAGCATCACAGAGCGATTCAAATCCGCTGATTTCTCTGCCGATGCATTTTTCCATTGCATCAACCCACGGCCTCCACGAAGGAAGGTCAATTCCGAGAGCTTTATCGGGACGGAATGCAGGAAGCACCTTGAAGCCCAAATCCTCTTTTGCAAGAAGAACGTGATATTCAAGGCTGTCAGCAGGGTCATCGGTTGTGCAAAGGTGCGAAACGTTGGATTTTTTTATAAGCTCACGGGGAGTGAATCCGCCTGCTTTGATCGCGGCATTCGCCCTGCTCCAGATATCATCTGCGGTTTCTGCGCAGAGAATATCGTTGATGCCGAAATAGCGGCGAAGCTCAAGATGGCACCAATGATACATCGGATTGCCTATGAGATTGGGCATAATCTCCGCAAAAGCTTTGAATTTCTCATAGCCGCTTGCATCGCCCGTTATATATTTTTCGTCAACGCCGCACGAGCGCATTGCTCTCCACTTATAGTGGTCGCCCGAAAGCCAGAGCCACGCAATATCCTCAGGCTGAGCGTTTTCGTATATTTCTTTGGGAGAAAGGTGGCAGTGCCAGTCAAAAATCGGCATTTTATCTGCCGCTTCAAACATTTTTATTGCAGGTTCGTTGCCGAGCAGGAAATCCTTGCCCATAAATTCCTTTGCCATAATAATTACCTCCGGGAAACAATTTTACAGACTAATTTTAACATATATCATAATATTTTCAATAGAAATATAAAAAAATCCCCGAAGCGATTCGGAGATTTTTTCAAATAATCCTCAGATAATAAATACGGTTACAAGCAATGCCGCCCAGATAACAACGGGCACCGAGAATCTTTCAAGCACCGCACCGATATAAACGAAAAGTGCGGGAAGGAACATAAACACACCGCCGATAACCGACTTCGCTTCACCCGAACGGAGCTTTGAGAGCGTGATATCCCAGAGGTTAAGCGCAACCTCATACTGGGGATGAAGGCAGCACATAATTGATGCACCGACGTAAATCATTATGATATAAAGGATAAACAGCACCGCAGAATCGCTGAAAGCAACACCCATAAAACGCAGGTTTGCAAAGCCAAGCAAAAACATCGGCAGACCCGTCAGCAGACCCATAACGCCGGGTGCGGTTGCCTGAATATACGCCCCTGCTGCCTTTCGGGGCAGAAAGTGCTCAATGTGTCCGCACATTTCATCCGCTCTGAGATATCCCGTATTTTCAACGGGAATTCCGAGAAGCAGACAGGTCAGATGCTCCCAGAATGCTCTGAGAAATGCGCCGGGGAAGGTGATGTATTTGCCGATAATATAAACTATTCTCATATCAGATCACAATCCCCTTCCGTAAGAACTTGTTTGACGGTTTTCTGACCGTCAAGAATTGCTTTGATATCGCCCTGAGGCTCGTAGTCCTCACCGAAAATACCGTATGCTCTGCCGATTCCGTTTGCCTCGGCTTCGGTGTAACTGCCCGTTGCCTCATAAAGCCTTGCGCACACATAATAGGTTTCGATAAGCTCCTGTGTCGGCTCTTCCGTACCGAACTGAGCGTACATATTGTAAACATTGCTGTAGGTTGAATCGAGCTCGTTGAATGCCGATTTGTAATCTCCCTCAGCCAGATAAATCAGCGCAAGCTGACGGTGGATTTCGGGGAATGCATCGTTTTCGGGTATAACGGTTGCGGCAATTGATTTCGCTTTTTCATAGTCGCCTTTATAACGGTACAGGGTTACTTCCATTTCGTAAACCTCGCCGTAGTTGCCGAACTCAGCCTTGACCTCGCTGATGAGCTTCTCTGCCTCGGCAAATTTTCCCGCCGAAAGCAGAATGCGGTTTTTCTGAATGTATGCATCAAAATTGTTTCTGTTTGCCGCTGTAAGCGCATCAAGCAGAGCAACCGCAGAATCAATTTCACCCGACTCTGCACATACGTCGGCATAATCATAGTAATAGAGCCATCTGTAGTCCCTACCCGATTCCTTTGCGAGCTTGTCGCACAAATCAAGCCATTTTTTCTGCTCTTCAACAGGCTTATCATATGCCGATGCAAGAACGTATTTCATATATGCGGTATAAACCAGGTCAGTACCTTCTTGCTTCTCGATAAGCTCATAGAATTTAATGAAATTTTCGTAGTTCTCTTCTTCGGGATATTCCTCGGAATAGGTTACAAGTTCTTCCGTATAAAGAATACCCGTGAAGATATCCCAATAGGGTGCAACTCTTTCGTTTTCGATGAGGCTCTTTTCCTGCTCCAGCACCTCATCATAGTTTGAACGGTTGCCGATTATGATTTTGTTGATTGCAACCATCGGGTTATATGCCTTGGCATATGCCTCAAACATTTTTGCTCTTGTCTTGGTACCGACGGAGAAAAGACGGCGGAGCACGGGCTCTTCCTTGCCTTCCTCCCAATTAATCAGGGATTTGAATTCGTCAACCGTCTGTGACATCTGGGTATAATAATAATTCGCATCTCCCCAACGGTTATCCCTTGCAGCGCTTTCTGCGCTGATTACGTAAATCGACGGTGCGGTAAGCAAAACCGCTGTTACTGCAGCAACAATTCCTACAATAACCGACACCGCGGCCGCCATCCATCCGATAAGCGGAATTCTGGTGTTACGCATTTTGGCGAGACATTTCTCGCAGATTTCGCTTTCATCGGTGCAGGGATTTTCACCGCAAACAGAGCAGAGCGTTATCTCCTCGGCAGTTTCGGCGTTTTCCATTACCTCAGCTTCTTTGTTTTCGTTATTATTCAAATGAAATCCTCCTGACTTCACGGATTTTTCTGATTTTTCATTTTAACATTTTTTGCGGCGGAATTCAATACAGTTTATCAAACATTTTGCATTGTCGCCGCCATTCGCGCATAGACTTTTATGAAGCATAATTGATTTGACTTTTATTCCTAAAAGTTTTATGTTATAATTATACTATACCAAGTTTGTCGCTTTTTGCGATATCGGAATAATAATTCTTTTTAAGAATAATTTTACAAACAATTAATAATTCAGGAGGCAAATATGAAAGAAATCAATATCCGCGATATTAAGAAAAGCGCCGTTGAAATGATATCCGACGGCTGGGGACTCGTTACGGCAGGCAACGGGGAAAAATTCAACACGATGACAGTCAGCTGGGGCGGTCTCGGTGAAATCTGGGGCAAGGATGCCGTTTTCATCTTCATCCGTCCGCAGAGATACACCTACGAATTCATCGAAAAAGAGGAATTTTTCACACTCTCCTTCTATGGCGAGGAATTCAGAAACGCATTGAAAATCTGCGGCTCCCAGAGCGGCAGAAACACCGATAAGGTTTCAAACGCAGGTCTCACTCCCGTTTTTACCGACGGCACAGTTTCCTTCGAGCAGGCAGAATATACTCTCGTCTGCCGAAAAATGGCTTCGCAATTCATCGACCCCAAAGGCTTCGAGGATGAGGCTATCGAAAAGAATTATTCCGCAGGCGATTATCACAAGGTCTATATCGGCGAAATCGTCAAGGTCTATTCAAAATAAAAAACAGCTTGAGCAGGTGAATTCCTGTTCAAGCTTTTCTTTTTCCTTCGGCTGTTTGTCTTTGGGTCTTCGCTTATTGAGACGGTCAAAAAAGGGGTGAAGCCTCATCCTGTGGGGAGATGAGGCTTCGTGAGGAGTTGTATATAAGAGGGTAAGTAGTGGTCAATTATTCTTCGATGCCGAGAAGCTCTGCAACAGAAATGCCGAGAACCTCGGAAAGAGCCTTAAGCTCGAAATCGGTAACGTAGCGAAGCTGACCTTCCATCTTTGAAAGACCTGATGCATTGAGGTCAACACCCTTGATCTGGAGCTGGGTGAGAAGATCCTTCTGCTTCATATTGATTTCCTTACGTCTTGCTTCGATCTTTGCGCCTACAATGTTGCGCTCACCAAGAGCCTGTTTTCTGATTCTCATGATTTTGTCCTCCGTTTTTACAAACTGTAATTGTTTTTACCGAATTATACTATTTGTATAACACGCCTTGTACCGCGTGCCATTTTATACACTTTTTTTGTCCTTGAGCATTTTATCATATTGTCAAAAATAATTCAAGATGTTTTTTAAAAAAACACGACAAATATCAAATTATTTTTATTTTTTATTTATAAATATTCACTAATCCGTGTGTTTCCTCTGTTTTTATGCATTTCCCTCCGTTGATTCAATGCTTTTTGTCTTTTTTTGCGAATTATCTTTTATAATTATGATTTTATTATATTGATTTTTTGCTTGCTTTTTGTTATTGTTTTATAAACGGATTTTAAATCTTGATAAAAATCTAAAAAGAAGGTATTGCAAATGGAATTAAACCGTAATCTTACTATGCTGACGGATTTCTATGAAATCACCATGGCAAACGGATATTTCAAAAACAACTTCAAGGATACCGTTGCGTATTTCGATATGTTTTTCAGAAAAGTGCCCGACGGCGGCGGATTTGTAATTATGGCAGGCGTTGAACAGCTTGTTGAATATCTTAAGAATCTCACCTTTACAAACGATGATATCAATTATCTTCGTTCAAAGGGCTTCGGAGAGGAATTCCTTGATTATCTTCGTAACTTCAAATTTTCCTGCGACGTGTGGGCAATCCCCGAAGGCACTCCGATTTTCCCCGGTGAGCCGATAATCAAGGTCAAGGGTCCTGTCATTCAGGCGCAGTTTATTGAAACAATGGTTCTCCTTTGCATCAACCATCAGAGCCTTATTGCCACAAAAGCAAACCGTATCTGCAGAGCAGCCAAGGGCAGAGCCGTTATGGAATTCGGTTCACGCAGAGCGCAGGGCTTCGACGGCGCAATTTACGGCGCAAGAGCAGCATATATCGGCGGCTGCGCAGGTACTGCCTGCACAATTTCCGACGAACAGTTCGGCGTTCCCGCTCTCGGCACAATGGCCCACAGCTGGGTTCAGCTTTTTGACAGTGAGCTTGATGCGTTCACCGCATACGCAAAGGAATACCCTGATTCCTGCACTCTTCTTGTTGATACCTATAACGTTCTCAAGTCGGGCATTCCGAATGCAATCAAGGTTTTCGATGAAGTTCTCAAGCCCCTCGGTAAGCGTCCCAAGGGTGTTCGCATCGACAGCGGCGATATTGCTTATCTTTCTCGCAAGGCAAGAAAAATGCTTGACGAGGCAGGCTATCCCGATTGCGGCATCGTTGCTTCAAACTCCCTCGACGAATACATCATCAAGGATATGATGGCTCAGGGAGCTGAGGTTACGTCATTCGGTGTCGGCGAAAGACTCATCACCTCCTCCTCCAGCCCCGTACTCGGCGGCGTTTACAAGCTTGTTGCCGTCAAGAAGGACGGAGTTGACGTCCCGAAAATCAAGCTCAGCGAAAACGTTCAGAAAATCACAACCCCCTGCAATAAGAGGGTTTACCGTCTTTATGACAACGAAACCGGCAAAGCTGCCGCTGACCTTATCACTCTTGCTGACGAAGTTGTTGACAACTCCCAGCCCTATGAGCTTTTCGACCCCGACTTTACCTGGAAACGCAAAATAATCACAAACTTCACTGTCCGCGAGCTTCTTGAACCCATTTTTGTAAAGGGTGAATGCGTTTATAAGCCCCGCTCGATTCAGGAAATCAAAGATTATTGTGCGGCGCAGGTTGAAACCCTCTGGGATGAGGTCACAAGATTCGAGAATCCCCATAACTATTACGTTGACCTTTCTCAGGCTCTCTGGGACGAAAAGCACCGTCTCCTTAACGAAAACGGAAGATAAAAATATAACGGATTGTACGGAATTCCCCTACAATCCGTTTTTTTGATTATAATAATTAAAAACGCATTACCAAGACGAACTTGGCAATGCGTTCTTTTTTAAAAAACTATCTTATAATCAAACAAGCTCGATGATGCACATCTCAGCTGCGTCGCCTCTGCGGGGACCTGTTTTGATTATGCGGCAATAACCGCCGTTAACTTCCTTATATTTGGGGGCAATCTCATCAAAGAGCTTCTTGACAACGTCTTCCTTTGTGACGTATGCAAGAACCTTGCGCTTTGAGTGAAGAGAATCGTCTTTAGCAATGGTGATCATCTTCTCAGCCATTGCGCGAACCTCCTGGGCCCTAGTAACGGTGGTTTCAATTCTGCCGTTTTCCAAAAGATAGGTTACAAGGCCTCTGAGCATCGACTTGCGATGGTCACTTGTGCGGCCAAGCTTTCTGGTACCGGGCATTTAGTTCACACTCCTTTACCGTTTAACGGGTCATCATTCCTCGTCTCTGCGAAGGTCGAAGCCAAGCGAATTAAGCTTTGCTACAACTTCATCAAGAGACTTTCTGCCGAGGTTACGGACCTTCATCATGTCTTCCTCGGTTCTGCTGATCAAATCTTCAACCGTGTTAATCTGAGCACGCTTAAGGCAATTGAATGAACGCACAGACAGGTCAAGTTCCTCAATGGTCATCTCCAGCACTTTTTCTTTGCCGCTGTCACTCTTGACAACCATAACCTCTGTATCGTAAGCCTCGCCTGAGAGGTCACCGAAGAGGTTGAGGTGCTCGTTGAGGATCTTGGCGCCGAGAGAAACAGCTTCCATAGCGTTGATGGTGCCGTTGGTCCACACTTCAAGGGTGAGCTTGTCGTAGTCAGTGATCTGACCTACGCGTGTGTTCTCGACTGTGTAGTTAACCTTTAAAACAGGTGTATAAATTGAGTCAATTGCAATAACGCCGATAACAACGGACTGCATCATCTGCTTGTTTCTCTCTGCGGAGACGTAGCCTCTGCCCTTATCGCAGGTAAGCTCCATGCTTACGTGTGCATCGGAATTGAGAGTAGCGATGTGAAGTTCGGGGTTGAGGATTTCAACCTCTGAATCGGTCTTGATGCTGCCGGCAGTGATTTCTTCATCGCCGTTTGCATCGATATAGATTGTTTTGGGGCCATCACCGTGAATCTTGAGGATAACGTTCTTGAGGTTGAGAACAATCTCTGTTACGTCTTCCTTAACGCCGGGGATGGTTGTGAATTCGTGCAGAACGCCGTCGATCTTAACGGATGTGATTGCATAGCCGGGGAGAGAGGAAAGAAGAACTCTTCTGAGGCTGTTGCCTAATGTTGTTCCGTATCCTCTTTCAAGAGGCTCTACTACAAAACGACCGTATTTGCCGTCAGCTGAAATCTCTGCAGTTTCAATTCTGGGCTTTTCAATACCAATCATTCAAAACCCTCCTTATATGACGGCAGGTTTAAACCTGCTCAAAATGCATTCAAAAACGCTGTGGTGGTCTCCAAGCAACCGCCCGGGAAACGCCCATGAAGCGGGCGCCTCACTCAGGTTATTACTTAGAATAAAGTTCAACGATGAGATGCTCTTCAACGGGAACCATAATCTGCTCACGAGTGGGCAGAGCAAGAACCTTTGCTGAAAGAGTTTCTGCGTTGAGGTCAAGCCACTGGGGAACAGGTCTGGAAGCGTTAGCTTCAACTGTTGCCTGAATCTTTGTGCTTTCCTTGCTCTTATCCTTGATAGCGATTTCGTCGCCAGCCTTAAGGAGATAGGAAGGAACGTTGACCTTCTTGCCGTTTACTTTATAATGACCATGAGTAACAAGCTGTCTTGCTTCTGCTCTGGAGTTAGCCCAGCCGAGAAGATAAACAACGTTGTCAAGGCGGCTTTCGCAGATACGAAGAAGGTTTTCACCCGTTACGCCCTGCTTACGCTCAGCCATGAGGAAATACTTGTAGAACTGGCCTTCCTGAATACCGTAGTAACGCTTAGCCTGCTGCTTTGCGCGAAGCTGAAGACCGTATTCAGTTGCCTTTTTGCGGCTCTGACCGTGCTGGCCGGGAGCATATGCTCTGCGCTCGATTGCGCACTTGCCGGTATAGCAACGTTCGCCCTTAAGGAAGAGCTTTTTGCCTTCACGGCGGCAGAGTTTACATACCGCACCGGTATATCTTGCCATATTGTGTTACACCTCCAAATAATTCTGGTTACACGCGCCTTCTCTTAGGCGGACGGCATCCGTTATGAGGAATGGGGGTAACATCCTTAATCATGTTAACCTCCAGACCCGCTGTCTGCAAAGCTCTGATAGCAGCTTCACGTCCCTGGCCGGGTCCCTTAACATAAACCTCAACAGTCTTCATGCCGTGCTCGATAGCAGCCTTAGCGGCTGTTTCGGCAGCAGTCTGAGCAGCAAAGGGAGTGGACTTCTTTGAACCTCTGAAGCCCATTTCACCGGCACTTGCCCATGAAACTGCGTTGCCCTGAGTATCGGTAATTGTAACGATTGTGTTGTTAAAGGTGGATTGGATATGGGCTGCGCCGCGCTCGATATTCTTGCGCTCACGGCGTCTGCGTGTGCCTGTTGTCTTTTTAGATGCTGCTTTAGCCATAATATCCCTCCTAGATTATTTCTTCTTGTTCGCAATAGTCTTCTTGGGACCTTTGCGTGTGCGTGCGTTTGTCTTTGAACGCTGGCCTCTTACGGGGAGACCCTTGCGGTGACGAACACCGCGGTAGCACTGGATTTCGACAAGTCTCTTGATGTCGAAAGCTGTTTCTCTGCGAAGATCACCTTCAACCTTGAGGTTGTGGTCAATATACTCACGAAGCTTTGAAACGTCGTCTTCGGTCATGTCCTTAACTCTAAGGTCGGGATCAACGCCGGTTGCTGCGATAATGTCGCTAGCGGTTTTACGACCGATGCCGTAGATATAAGTAAGAGCGATTTCTACTCTCTTCTCTCTGGGCAGGTCAACACCTGATATACGCGCCATTTGTCAGTTGCACCTCCAAATTAAATTGGTTTTCGCCGGGATTAACCCTGGCGCTGCTTGTGCTTGGGATTTTCACAGATAACCATTACTTTTCCCTTGCGCTTAATAATTTTGCACTTTTCGCAAATTTTCTTGACAGAAGGTCTGACTTTCATATTAGAATACCTCCTTGAACTTACTTAGAACGCCATG